>JAHIUA010000091.1 GCA_018817385.1 Pseudomonadota bacterium | reverse complement strand
GCGAAAATTAGAGAAATCGAGACCAGATTTTCATGGATTTGAGGCGAATAGCAGGCCTATTTAACGAAAATCTATGGAAATATGGGCCGATTTGTCAAATTTGCAGCAGATTTATGTCTAAGTCCGACAGGCTCCTAGAGGCGCAAATCAAGGGAAAGAGACTGGCACTTTCCGGTACATTCCAGACAGCGTACACATTGACTGTGGGCCGGTGTTTTGACGGGATGGATCCCTTGGGGGCAGCTTTTTTGACAGAGATTGCATGAAACACACTCTTTATCTGCATGTAAAAAAAGTCCGGACATCTTGTTTAAGATGCCATAGAACCCTCCAATTGGACAAAAAATTCCACAGAATGGGCGAACGGTAAACATGGCCATGGTCAGAACAAGGGCCAGGAACAAAAGAGAAAAGACCGCCCATGCCCCTTCGGGGGTCTTGAAAAAAAGTGGTATACCGGCCGCTTGTTGCCAGAGGCGGTTAATGGTCCCGGACGGACAGACATCACAGAAAAAAAGTCCTCGGCTCATATACGGGACAACCCCTACCAGACCAACAAAAAGGGGAATGCGTAAATGACCGGACCATGAAGGAAGGCGAAACTTTTTCACCGGAATTTTAGCCAGTATATCCTGAAGAAAGCCAAAGGGACAGAGCCAGCCGCATGCCCATGCCCCCAGCGCTGAACCAAAGAAAAGAAGAATTGCCAGGCCTACGGCAATGGAGCCGATGACCTTCGTGCTCATCATGCCGAACATTCCCATCGACATCATCACCATTCCCTTTTGAATAAGAATGAGAGGACATGTGAAGGTGGACAGGGAACAATTTGAGCATTGAAGGTAACCACAGGGGATGAAGCGGAGAAAGGAGAGAAGAGAAGCGTTTGAGAGGAGTAAAGCGCTTCCCTGGACAAACCGCCTGCTTTTTATAAAGAAGTACCAGGGCCGGGGGGCTGATTTTTGAGAAGACTTAGCCATAACTGCTACCTTTGCCTCGGCATACGCATCTGTCCGGGTGGCATTCCCATAGGCATACCCAGGGGTTGTCCCATTCTCCCCATACCCATGGGCCGGTTTGTCATTTTCGGCCTCACGTAATACCCCAGAGTAAACGAACTTATTACCAGTACTACAACCCAGGCCAGTCTATATTTTTTTGTCATTTTCATGTCTCTCAGCCGCTTCATTTTCAGGTATCCCCATCGAGGTTGTAAGCTTGAAGCAAAATACATAAGAGGTCGAACAGATGTCAAGTAAATAATTAAATACTTAAATAGGTTGATGTGTGCTTTGGCAAACGCTTCCGCCAGTGAACAAAGAGCAGGGCAAGGGGACCATTTCCCATTCGAAAATACCCTCTGAAGTGGGTCTGATGATTTTGTAAGAAATACTCAATAAAAATATCGAGCAAAAAAGGAGTCGATGTTTTTCGTCAAGGGCATTGCGAGAAGCTCGAAGATGCGGCCGGTTGCAGGCCCAGAGATACCAACACTGGCAGGCAAGTTTTTCCCCCTGTCAGGTCTGCTGGTATCCGTGCCATGAAGGAGATGCTGTGTTTATTCGTTTTGCAGGTTATTTACTGAGGAATGGCCTTTGGCAGGTAGGCACAAGGGGCACAGGGAGGTTTCGTTGTTGTGCGTAATGGAACCGCAATGGTTGAAGCATCTCGAGGGGTGTAATGTATTTATTTTGCCACACCAGGTACTCTTTTGCGTCGATAAAAGAGGGTGTTGCCTCGTATAGGTCATGTGAATTGGCAAGGTTTCATTGCTGCGGTCCTTTTGTCTGCTTGAACGGAGTGGAGTGTGGTGGGCGGTTGAAGTTGCACTCTCCATCGGCGTGAAAGCATCCATAGTTGATTCGTCGCCACTATGGTCTTTCCTCCCTTGTAGAAAATAGTGTTGTTTTCTGTAAGGGTATTCAGTTGTTCCTTTCTGGTTTTAAACAACTGATATCTCTGCTGACAAGGGTGGCGATGACGGTGGTAATTATTGTCCAAGGATCTCATTTATACTAAACGTTTTAAATGCAGCACGGTTCTTATTTGTTAGGGTTAACTGTTTGTTGTTAGGTGTTATATTTAGTTGTTGAAAAAGATATTGACAATTCTACTTAAACGTTTAAGCTGATATTAACTTGTTACTCGTTGAATGCATATCAGGAAGGAATCTTATGTCTTCAAAAAATCGTTCAGTGACCCTCAAAGATGTTTCGAAACTGGCAAACGTTTCGCCTGCTACGGTGTCGCTGGTGATGAATGGAAAACCAGGCGTTGGCGCTGAAACACGTGAGCGGGTGCTTCAAATTGCCGAAGCGCTCGAATACAGGCCAAATCTTGTGGCCCGATCTCTTGTCAATGGGCGCAGCAAATTGATTGCCATGCTCATTTCCAGTACCAGAAACCCTATGTTTCCGGAACTTGCAGAGGGGGTAGATCAGGCCCTCAAGGCAAGAGGATACACCCTCTCCATTATTCCCACCGGTGACGATGAAAAACTCGAAGCCCGAGAGTTGGGGGCGTTGAGGTATCGTGGTTTTGACGGTGTCATAACCTCATCGACTCTGATCAACAACCGGGAACTTCATAAACTTGTGGAATCCGGTTTTCCTGTTATGTCTGTTCTTCGTCGTGATTATTCCTGCAAAAACCTGGACTATGTCGTTCTCGATGGCATCAAGGGCGGATACATAGCCATGGAACACTTGATTCGATTGGGGCATCAGCAAATCGGAATCATCAAAGGACCGCAAGAGACTTCCACCGGTATTGAACGCTTGAAAGGCGCCTTGTGGGCCATGGCGGACTATGGGATTCAAGCCTCCGATCCCCTGATCCGGGGGGGAGATTTTTTCAGTGCCAGTGGATACGCTGCAGTAATGGATATGATGCGTCTGCCGCCGAGAGAAAGTCCCTCGGCGATATATGCATGTAATGATGACATGGCGGTGGGCGCCTTTGATGCCTTGTGGGATCTCAACATCAAGGTGCCTGAGGATGTCGCCCTGGTAGGATTTAACAATACAGCTGTTACCGCCCTTAAGTCTGTAGCTATCACAACTGTTTCACTGAACAAAATAGAAATGGGCAGGCAGGCTGCCGACCACTTGATCGATATAATTGAGCAAGAAGGGGGCGAGCGTCAACCGTTCGCTGTGATGCTGAAACCCGAATTGGTTATTCGCAAAACCTGCGGCTTTTCTCAAATGGGAAGGTATCTTCTCGAAAAAATAAAAGAAGAGGATAAACGGATTTTTCCATGATGTTTTCAGTGGCTTCAGCATTGTTCAGGAAAATAGTTATGGCAAAGACTCTCGTCTAGCGGCCTTGGTCTGACGCAGATGAACAGAGCAATCCTGAGGTCGGAAATGACTTACAAATGTTTCTCTGATAAGGAAGAATTATAATGAATGATAAGATGATCTCGCTCAAGTCTCCCAATCTTATTCTGGCCGGTTTTGGTGCCCTGGACAAAATGGGGGAAGAAGCAAAGTCCCTTGATGTGAAAAAAGCACTGATGGTTACTGATGCTGGAATTCAAGCCAGCGGTATTGGAGCAAAAGTCGAAAAGGTTTTACGCGATAACGGTGTGAAGGTGACTATTTTTGACAAGGTGACATCGGATCCAGATATTGCCTGTTGCGAGTCGTGTATTTGTGAGGCCAAAAAAGGGGGGTATGAACTCATTGTCGGGGTCGGCGGGGGGAGTCCTATGGACATCGCTTCCATTACCTCCCTGATGTGCACGAACCCTGGCGCTATTCAGGACTATTTCGGGATCAATCTCTTGAAAAAACAAGGAATTCCGACCTTTCTGGTAGCCACCACTTCAGGGACCGGCGCTGAGGTCACCCCGAATGCTATTCTCACTGATCCGGAAGCAAAGCTTAAAAAAGGGGTGGTCAGCCCCTTCATTCTCCCGCGCGCAGCCATTATTGATCCCATCCTGACGCTTTCCATGCCACCTCGGGTGACTTCGTTTACCGGAATGGATGCCCTCACCCACGCCATTGAATCATACACTTCCATGAATGCGACTCCCCTCACTGATATGTATGCCAGAGAAGCCATCAGGCTGATCGGGCGAAGCCTGAGAACGGCAGTTGCCAAGGGGGAAAAACTCGAGGCAAGGGCTGATATGTCCATGGGAAGCCTTTATGCGGGCATTTCCCTTGCCAATGCCGGAGTGGGCGCAGTACATGCCCTGGCCTATCCTCTGGGGGGAGAGTTTAATATCCCGCACGGTATTGCCAACGGCCTCCTTCTTCCTCATGTGATGGCCTTCAACCTGATCGGTGATGTTGAAAAATTTGCCGATATCGCCAGGTTGTTGGGTGAGGAGGTGGAGGGGTTGTCCAAGGTCGAACAGGCGAGACGGTCCGCTGTTGCCGTAAAAAATCTGTTGGCCGATGTCGATATGCCCAAAACTCTCTCGGAATTGAATATTCCCGAAAACGCCATCGATAGATTGGCCGCAGCGGCAATGAATGTAACCCGACTGATGGTAAACAATCCACGTAACATGACCTGTGAAGATGCGGTCACTATTTTTAAAAATGCATTTTAAGCAGTTGTCTGAAGATGCGCTTTGAATTCCTCGGTATCTTAAAGCAAATAGCTGGCTCTCCACTGCAGGTGGTGCAGGAAGAGCCGCTACGACTGCACGATCTCCTGGGGCCGCTTTCTACCAGGCTTGGGGAATTTGTGCCCTACGGATGTGAAACCACCGAAGCCCAGCTTTTGTCCAACCTGTCCTTTATTCGGGATGGGAAGATGTTGCGGATGGAAGACCGGATTGACAAGGATGACACCATACTGGTTATTCTGCCGGCCACCGGTGGATAAGCCTGAGGAGAGAGTATGTTTGGCTATCACAACAAGATACTCCGGGTTGATTTAACAACCCGGAAAGTAAGCGTTCAGGAACTGGATGATGGGTTGATCAAAAAGTATTTGGGAGGGGCGGGACTCTGCGCCCGAATATTATATGATGAAACCGGTCCGGATATCGATCCCTTAGGGGTTGAAAATGTGCTTGTGGCTTTTACTGGACCTTTCACGGACACGCGGGTGCCGTCCACCAGTCGCCACCACATCATGGCTTGTTCTCCATTGACAGGGGTTTTGGGAGAATCGAGTGTTGGTGGCTCCTGGGGGGTCCATTTTAAACGTACTGGTCATGATGGGCTCGTTATTACGGGAAAATCTGTATCGCCAGTCTATATCTGGATCCATGATGACGGAGTGGAAATTCGTGATGCTGAACTGGTCTGGGGCAAGGATTCTGTCGACTCCGCCGAGTGGCTGAAATCGGAAACTCACCCCAAGGCAACGGTGGCGACCATTGGACCTGCCGGCGAACGGCTTGTGCGATTTGCCAGCATCTCGCATGTTGGTGAAAAAATCCGTTCTGCTGGACGAACCGGCATGGGTGCTGTCATGGGATCCAAAAATCTCAAGGCCATCGTCGCTTTTGGGACAAAAACCCTGGCACAGGCTGATCCCGATGCATTGTGGGCGGATCTCAAGCAGGTTATTCCTCATATCACCAAGGTAACCAAGGCCTTTGGCAAGTTTGGTACTTCAGGTGGCGTTGACAACTATGAACGAATTGGCAACTTCCCCATCAAAAACTGGAGTGGAAGCCGCTGGGAGGGTGCCCAGAAGATCTCCGGCGCAGCCATGCACGATACGGTTCTCAGCGGCCGCACTGCATGTCTCAAATGCCCCATTGCCTGCGGTCGTCAGATCAAGATCACTGCTGGCAAGTGGGGTCCCCTTGACGGTGAAGGACCCGAGTATGAAACTGTCGGCACCATGGGTGGTGAGTGTCTGGTGGATGATCTGGAAGCCATCTGCAAGGCCAATGATCTGTGCAACCGCTATGGACTCGACACCATGAGCACGGGTGCGACCATCGCCTTTGCCATGGAGCTTTACGAGAGAGGGATTTTGAGCAAAGAAGACACCGACGGTCTGGAATTGACCTGGGGAAATGGAGAAGTCCTGGTAGAACTGGTCGAGAGGATCGCGCTACGCAAGGGGATCGGCAGGCTCATGGGGGAAGGGTCGCTGAAGATGGCCCAGAAAATTGGTAAAAATGCCATTGAATATACCATTACCGTCAAAGGCCTCGAGCCGTCTGCCCACGATCCGCGACGGTTCTGGAGTCAAGCCCTTTCTTATGCCACCGCAGCCCGTGGAGCCTGCCATAATGCCAGTTGGGGGCATGCCTACGAACTGGCATTGAGTATGGAAGAGATAGGGATTCCCCAGCCGTTCGAGTCCTACCAGGCTGAGGGACTGGCAGAATTTGTGGCGACCATGCAAGACTACCAGAGTGTTAATGATGCCCTCATTATCTGTCGCTTTGTGCAGGTGGGCAAGGCGGTGACTGCCACCAATCTGGTGAACTGGATCAATATGATCACCGGCCAGGGTATGGACCTGGCTGAATTTATGAAGATTGGTGAGCGGATCTTTACTCTCAAACGTCTCTATAACACCCGTCTGGGGATCAGCCGCAAAGATGACACTTTGCCGCCGAGATTCATGACTCTGAATCGGAAGGACCCGGAATTGACCAATCAGCTGCCACCCATTGGCCGCTTGCTCGGTGATTATTACGAGTATCGAAACTGGAGTGAAGAAGGGTATCCACTCTTCACCAAACTATCTGAATTGGGGTTGGAGAAATGAAAACAAAGAGAGGGCATACTGAGTCGCAAAAGGGCAGAACTGAGTTCGATCTGGATGGTAAAGTGGCCCTTGTTACAGGCGCTGGGCGTGGAATTGGCCGTGAAATTGCCCTGGCTCTGGCCCGATACGGAGCGGATCTGGTCCTCTGGAGCCGGACCCAGTCTGAACTGGAGAGGGTGGCAGAAGAAGTGCGCCGCCTTGGTTCCCGGGTGCTGATTCAACCCGGGGACATCACCGAGGTTGCCGCGCTTGGCGGCCGGGTGCAGGTTGCTGTCGATGAATTCGGAACCATCGATATCC
The DNA here is from genome assembly GCA_018817385.1 of Pseudomonadota bacterium. Classification (GTDB taxonomy): domain Bacteria; phylum Desulfobacterota; class Desulfobulbia; order Desulfobulbales; family Desulfocapsaceae; genus Desulfocapsa. The sequence continues at coordinate 61,919 of JAHIUA010000091.1, read as the reverse complement.
TCGTAAATAATGCCGGCGTCAACATTCCCATGTGGGCCGAAGATGTTGATGAAGCGTCCTGGGACAAAGTAATGGACATCAATCTCAAAGGCGTTTTTTTCTGCGCCCAGGCCGTGGGACAGGTGATGATCCGCCAGAAAAAAGGAAAGATTATCAACGTCTCTTCCCAGGCTGGAAAAGTCGGTATGATAAAACGGGCTGCCTACTGTGCCAGTAAAGGGGCCGTGGATCAGCTCACGCGGGTGATGGCTTTGGAATGGGCCAAATACAATATCAATGTCAATGCCATTGCACCCACATTTATTGAAACAGCTATGACCCAGGACATGTTCAAAGATAAGGCGTTCAGCGATTGGGTGTATGGGAACCTTATGCTGGATCGGTTGGCTAAGGCGGAGGATATTATCGGCGGTGTTCTCTATCTTGCCTCAAACGCTGCAGACATGGTCACCGGCCATATCCTCTATATCGACGGAGGGTGGACCGCCCATTGAACGGTTGTGAATCAGCGTTCATTGAGTATCTCAATTAAGAGTCCGCCGGCAATGACGGACATGGGGTTAATCTCAGCAAAAAAGATGGCTCAATATGACTCTTGCACTACTCGATCGGAAATTTCAGAAAGTAAATGATGTGCTGGTCGTCCTGTCCGGGACGACTCTCATCTGCATGGCATGCATGATAACTTTTGACGTTATCGTCAGGTATGTTTTCAATTCTCCGCTGCCAGCCAGTGTCGAAATCACCATGCTCATGGAACCCTACGTTGTCTTTCTCCCTTTTGCCTATACGCTGGCCAAGGGTGGCCACGTAAAAGTCACTGTTGTTACCATGCTCTTGCCGACCTGGATCAAAAATATACTCGACATGTTGAGCTCTGTTTTGGATCTCATCTTCTTTGGGCTCTTATGTTACTTCTCCTGGCTCGAATTTTACGAGTCCTATGCATGTGGTGAGATTATGCTGGCAGCGATAAGGTTGCCGTGGTGGAGCGGCAAGTTCGCCATGCCGCTGGGTATGTTTTTTATCTGCCTGCAGGTCATATTGCACCTCGCCATTTCAGCGCGACAGCTCGGTCGACCCCAGGCCAAGGATGGTGATTCGTATGGAATTGCCCAGGAGAAGAGGTAACTTTCTCGTTAACCCAGCCAATCAATTTCAGGCAGGAGTACCTAAATCATGGATCTAGTCACCATCGCAATTATTGGAATCGCTGTATTGGTCGTGCTTCTCATTCTGGGGGTCCATATTGGCGTTGCCCTGGGGATGGTCGGTATCGTCGGCATGGTCAGTATCGTTGGTTTCGAGGCTAGCATGAAAAGTGCTACAGACACGATTTACCATAAACTGTCATCATTTGAACTGATCACCATTCCACTGTTTATCTTAATGGGCTATCTCGCCTCCTCTGGCGGGATCAGTTCTTCTGTCTTTGAAGCCTTGAACCGATGGGTAGGGCGGATTAAAGGTGGTATCGGTATCGCAACCGTTGCCAGTTGTACCGCCTTCGGGGCAGTGACTGGATCGTCTCTGGTCACTTCTTCTGTATTTGCCAGTATCTGTGCGCCGGAGATGCGTAAATACGGATATGATAAGAAACTTGCTTATGGTATCTGCGCATCGGGTGGGATGATCGGTATGCTCATTCCCCCGAGTATCCTGATGATTATCTACGGTGTCCTTTCCGGCGAGTCCACAGGACGATTGCTCATTGCCGGAATTGCTCCGGGTCTTCTCCTCATGATCCTTTTTGCCGTCACGATCCGTCTGCTGGCCCATTTTATGCCGGATATGCTCTGTCATGACAGGTCGGCACCCCATTATACATTGGGGGAAAAGATTACCAGCCTGGCCCGGTGCTGGCAGATATGGTTTGTTGCCCTAATTATGTTTGGCGGCATCTTCGGAGGGATCTTTAACCCTACAGAGGCCGCAGCCGTTGCGAGTTCATTTCTGTTCTTCCTTCTGGTGGTCACTAAGTTTAACAAAATCTTGCCGTTGCTCAGGGAAGCGTTCTGGAAAACGGCGTCGACAACCTGTATGATTTTTCTGGTCATGGGGGGGGCCGCCATATTTTCTCACTTTCTTGTCCTCACCGGAATGACCCAGGATCTTGCTGATTATATCATCGGCATGCAACTGTCTCCCCTCGGCCTGATAATTACTCTCTCTATTTTTTATATCCTATTGGGGTGCTTTCTCGATTCAATCTCCATGCTCTGCATCACCATTCCGATCTTCAATCCGATTATTTCAGCCTATGCAATGGATCCAATCTGGTATGCGGTCGTCGTTGTCATGTCCATCGAAGCCGGTCTCATTACTCCTCCGGTTGGTCTCAATGTCTATGGCGCCTATGCCGTTGCCGAAAAGGACGTCAGTCTGGAGGATATTTTTTCCGGAGTCTGGCCTTTTCTGGTCGCTGTTTGGCTGTCCATTGTCATCCTCATTCTATTCCCGTCCATTAGCACAGTTCTGCCGAATCTGATGCTTGGAAAATAAGAGAAAAGTTGTAACTACTTGTTAATCTTTAAAAGAAAGGGGCGAGCAAAATGAAAAAACTGTCAATTCTACTATCTCTCTTGGTACTGTGGGGGACATCCGTATCCGTGGCGCTTGCCGGGGAATTTGATGACATGAAGCCGGTGACCCTGCGTATGGCATCTGCATGGCCCTCTCCGGATGTATCGTTGGGCTCCTACGTCTGCCAGTACTGGATGGATAAGGTGAGCGAGCGGACCAATGGGAAAGTGAAATTCCGCGCCTTCTGGGGAGGTGCACTCGGCAAACCACCAGAATATCTAAAAATGGTAGAAACCGGAATGGCAGATCTGGTTTTCACCAATGGCCACTATACCCCCGGAAAACTGCCCCTGGCGCAGTTTGAGTATGTTTTCCCCTTTGGGCCCACTGATCCGGTTATTGTCACCAAGGCAAAGATACAGATGTACAAAGAGTTCCCGCAATTTGCCGCTGATCTGGCAAAATATAATGCCATGCCGATCATGAACAATGCGGCCACCGTTTACCAGATCATGTCAAAAAAACCCATTACCAAGCTGGAAGATTTCAACGGCCAGAAGATTGCTCTCATTGGTCGGTACTTTGGCAGCTGGTTTAAGGCTGTTGGTGCGATTCCGGTGGTTGCCGCGGCCCACGATCGGTACACGATGATGCAGACGGGCGTTACTGACATGGATCTGTTGCCCGAAGATCTATTCAGCGCTTTCAAGGTGTATGAACAGGCTAAATACCTCAACCGGATAGACGCCTTGACCGGTAATTTCTTTGATCTCTGGATGAATAAAGACAGCTTTGCGAAATTGCCCAAAGAGGTACAGAAGATCATTCTTGATACTGCTGAAGAAGTCTCAATGCAAAACGCCCAGGAATTTGTTCCCACCTATACCCAGAAAGCCAAAGATATTTTCAAAAAGGCCGGCATTGAATTCGTGGAGCTGGATCCATCGCAGCGGATCGAGTGGGCAAATCAACTGCCCGATATTCCAGCAGAATGGGCTATTGAGGTAGAGGCGCAGGGATATCCCGGTTGGGAAATCGTCAAGCGTTGGCAGGAGTTGACCACTGAGCTTGGATACACATGGCCGCGGACGTGGGGTATCAAAAAATAAATGAGAGGGCGTCGTTCAGGAACAGCCAATTTCTCCTTCCCCTCCTGTAAGGGCTGTTCCTGAAAAATAATTTTTTTAAAAAGCGTATGCTTGTAGATAAGGAGTTAACTATGTTCAAAGGTAGGATCATCGACCTTAGCCAGGAAATTTACAATGGCATGCCAGTTTACCCAGGACATCTCAAGACAGTTATCTTTACGCATCTGTCCCATGAAGAGTGCAAAAAAAATCTCGGCACAGGCTTTTCATACGAAACGAGAGGCATCCTTCTTTGCGATCATGGTCCTACCCATATCGACTCTGTGAGCCATTTGTCGAGGGATCCTGAAGCCGAATCTATTGATCAGCTGGGTCTGGAAAAATGCATTACACCAGCTGTTTGCATTGATGTCAGTGATATTCCACTGCGTACTCAGTTCGGTGCCGACAAGATTAAATCTGAACTTGATCGCTGGGGGATGGCAATTCAACCGGGGGACTCGGTGCTGTTTTACACGGCCCACTATGATCGCTATTATGGCAAAGATGAATATATGAGTGAATATCCAGGTCTTGATCGATCGGCCACTGAGTATATCATTGATCAGGGGGCTGTGAATTTTGGCGTTGATTCACCCAGTCCGGATATGTGGTATGATAAAAGTTATCCCTGCCATAGCACCTGTGCTGAGAGACGCATTACCCATGTGGAGAATCTGTGTAATCTGGATAAACTTATTGGCAAACGTTTTACTTTTATCTGTCTGCCACTGAAAATCCGTGAGGGAACCGGCTCACCGGTACGTGCAGTGGCTGTATTGGACGAATAAGGGACCCAAGCCTTTGGCCTCTGGCTATAAGCAAAAGCGATCTTCGCCTGTTGCCAGGAATCAGGTCAAGGAGGCGAGCAGGAAAAGTGGGGCTGTTTAACGAGCAAGTCCCTTTTGCAAACCGTTCATCTGCTTCGACGGTATGCAAAAGGGACTTTTGGCGTTATACAACAGAATAATTGGTTATCGACTTTTTTCAGGCGTATTAGAAAGATACTCGTTACGCCAATGATACAGTCCTCTTTGTTAGAAATCAGCCTTAGTGGCAGGCGTCACAGTCACGTTGTGCAAATGTTGTTGTTTCGTGATGGACGTTGAAGCTACCAGGACTTCCCGTAACGGTCTCTTCAGCATGACAGAGAAGGCAATTACTCGTAAAATTGAAAACAAAGGTCTGAGCAGTCTCATCCCAGATAGTGTGGCAAGCCAGACAGTCAGCAGAGCTTGTAATATCCGAATGGTGTTTGACCAAGTTTGTCACTGACAGCATAGGATATTTAATGAGATCGTCGTGACAGATGCGGCACCCTGCTTCTGTGGGGACTCCGTCCAGGATGGACATCCCTCTACTGCTGGGAGCGTTAGCTCCTCTGGCGTTTGCCAAAGAAATAAATCCCCCAAAAACAAAAAGAAACAAAACAAATACAATCAAAAGGTTATTTCGTGTCATTGGGTCCCCCCCTTTTTCTTTTGACCTTCATTGTGAGAGATGAAGTGAATAGTGATGTTCGTCATTCATCTGCCCGTTTAACGTGTGGTACCTGGTCCATAGCCGTCAGTGATGAGGACTCGAAGAATTCTCCAATTGATAGAGTAACAAGCAGCCTGCGATACCTGAACTGGCGGAGAATTTTTTTTTAATTTCTGCTGCCCGATCTGTTTTACGACCTGTATACGTATCAATAAATTAAACATATGTCAAATCGAAAGATTTGTTAACTGCTGGTGTTGGTGGCGGAAATAGTCCACTTTGTCTGTGATTCATAGGGCAGAAGGAGTATCGGCCAACATCGTTCAAGGATAGAAAAAAGAGACGCTGTCAATTTGGCAGTCCAGTGGTCACTGTGGATCGGTGAACTTTGGATTGCCTTGCTGATCTGATCCCTAATAATTTTTGGCTACCATTGATCACTTGCATCATCTGTCATATAAGTATGGCAATATGCTCTTGTTTAGAGGCTGTCATAGTATCAATAATAGGGAGACTTGATGATGAAGACACTGCAATTTGATAACGGTGATCAGATGCCCATTCTGGGGTTGGGGACCTGGAAATCTGAACCCGGTGATGTGTACAGAGCGGTTAAAGAAGCCCTGCGGCTCGGTTACCGTCACATTGATTGCGCGGCAATCTATGGCAATGAACCTGAGATCGGTCGGGCTCTGTATGAGTCTTTCCAGGAGGGTATTGTCAGTCGAAATCAGCTGTGGGTCACCTCAAAACTATGGAATAATGCCCATGCACCTGAGGATGTTCAGAAAGCTCTGGAAAAGACCCTCTCTGATTTGCAGCTTGAGAGTCTCGATCTCTATCTTATTCACTGGCCAGTGGTGATAAAAAAGGGAGTTGTCTTTCCCGCCTCGGCAAAAGATCTCATTGGTCTCGATGTGTTGCCAATCGCGGAGACCTGGGAGGCAATGGCAGTGGCGGTGGGCAAGAGGTTGTGCAAGCATATAGGGGTGTCCAATTTCAGCATCGCCAAATTGCAGGCCCTTCTTGACAGTGCGACCTTGAAACCCGAGATGAATCAGATCGAACTGCACCCGTACCTCCAGCAGTCAGCTATGCTTGATTTTTGCAGAAGAAATGGAATAAACCTCACTGCCTACTCGCCTCTCGGGTCTTCGGATCGACCTGCTACGATGAAGGCAAAGGACGAGCCTGTTCTTCTGGATGAACCTGTCATCAGGACCATTGCTGAACGATGCGGGGCCACACCGGCTCAGGTGCTTATCAGTTGGGCGATGCAACGGGGGACCGGGGTTATTCCGAAGTCTGTTAACCCGGAGCGGATGAAAGAAAATCTAGGAGCAACTGAGGTGTCGCTCTCCCAGGATGACATGGAGAAGATAGCAGGACTCGACCGCCATCGTCGCTATGTCAGTGGCGATTTCTGGTCGCCCAAGGGCAGCCCGTATACAATGGCGAATCTCTGGGATGAATAACAGCGCCTCTCTTTCTGAATGCCGGCGATTCGCGAAGCCAAGAGAAGAGAATTGGTGGATCTCAGCAGGTCCTGAGGTCCTCGGATGATAGCGCAATGAGAGGATGCTCCTGTGGTGCTTTCGTAAAAGAAGGGAGACAAGGATGCCGGCAAGAAGATGTTTTGTTGGGAAAGGATTCTGCTGCTGCATCCTCCCTGGCCTGTTGTCTGAGTGTGTTCATGCCCTATCCAGCTTTTCCTGATGACCTTGATGAGAAATATGGGTCAGGAAGGTTGCGTAATAGCTAACTTGATAAGAAATGTTGTGCCCTGGCCGAGTTTCGTCTGCACGTCGATGCTCCCATGATGTTTGTTGACAAGCACGTCATGGGCAATTGCCAGGCCCTGCCCCGTCCCCTTACCCACTTCTTTAGTGGTATAAAAGGGCTCAAATATCTTTTCAACCACTTCGGCGGACATTCCTGCCCCTGAATCAGAAATATCTATCTGTACATATGCACCAATTTTTTGGGTTACGATGGTGATAAGCCCTTTTCCCTCTGGCTTGTTGTGGGTAGATTCTGCGATGGCATGGGCACTGTTAATTATCATAGTTAGAAAAACCTGGTTCAACTCATCTGGATAACAGGGGACAAGGGGAAGGGTATCCTCGAGCTGCAACTCCATTTCGGCTGAATATTTCCATTCATTCGTGGCCAAGGTGAGAGTACTCTGAATGCCGAGATTGATGTTGGAGGGCTCCAAGTTTCCAATGCCGGGGTGGGAAAAATTCTTCATGGCGGTGACAATTTTGGTGATACGACGCAACCCCTCCTGAGATTGAACAAGTGCCTTGGGAATTTCTTCCTGTAGGAATTCCCAGTCAGCCGTCTCAAAATAGTTCTTTGCCGTGTTGGCAAAATCATCCTCCAGTTTCTTGTCCTTGTGTGCCGTGGCAATGAGTTTGGATAGCTGTCCCCAAAGCGTATTGATTTCTTTAGATGCCTCATGGAGAAAATCGATATTGCTCCTTACATACCGGGTTGGCGTGTTTATCTCATGGGCAATGCCTGCGGCCAGTCGACCGACAGACCCAAGTTTTTCAGTCTGATGGAGTCTCGATTCAAGGGAAAGTTTTTCTGCAAAGAGTTCTTCTTTTGTGCGCACAGCCGTCCTGATTGATTTGAGCATTTTGTTGAGAATTGATCCGAGATGACGGGTTTCAATAGACCCTGTAAGGGGTAATGCAACATCAGTGATACGCTCATAAAAAAGAAGGGTACAGGGGAGAAGGAGATGCCTTGAGACTTGCTGATGTGACTCAATGTTCTGGTGTGCTGATGCCTATAGCTGACAGTTGATCAATCGCTGACTATCGGGTGCTTGGAGTATAGGCAGCTCGTATAGGAAAAGAGAAGAAGGTATGATAATGCATGCAGAGGCCACTCTACCAAAATTGAAAAAAATGCAGCGGCTGAAACGATAATTTTATCTCAGGGTGTTTGAGAGAGTGACATTGAAGGTCTGGAGAGGTCCCCTTGTTCTCAGGTTTGCCCACGTGTGGTATGTCAATCTGAAATCAGAGTAATAAAAAAACGAGATAAAGACACAGCGCGAGATAAGACAGGCCGACTATCTTCCATCTTCCCATGATCTTTTCCAATCTGCGCAGGTGAGGGGAAAGTCGGTGCAGAGAGGTGTTCACGTTATCGTGTGGTGGTATTTGCCATTCTTTTTCCTCCAACAGCTGCATTATTGGAGGGAGTAGCGTAGCAAAAGAGGGTTGTTTTTCTTGAGCCGTGGACAGCTCCTTGTTGCAAAACGGAATTTGGCGCCAGACAAAGAAGAGGATAGAGCCCGCTGTAACTGGCCACAGGGCCTGGAGGATTTTTGCTCCAGCAAGGGAATGGCTTGCCGAGTCTCTGGCCGCAGGCCACAGCCAGAGAGTTATTGCTACGGCAATGAAACTGATTGAGAAGATTGTCCTGCTTTCTGCTCTCTCAGGGAGACTTCTCTTGCCGTTGTCCTTGAGTACATGCATGAAGTGAAGCATGAGTATGGTGGTGCCTATCGCTGTAATGGGCAGAAAAAAGGTACCCAGGCCGTACCAGGTGGGGCCGAGTCCTATGGTCAGATCCTTGAAGGCGGTTTTGGCAATGGCACCGCTGGTCAATGGTAGCCCTGCCAGGGCCAGGGCAGGCAGCAGGATGGCTGTCATCTGCAGGTACGATAAAGTCTTGCCTTGTCTGTGAGCAAGATCATAGGCAAAGAACAGGCTGCTTTTCGCCAGGGAATGATGGACGACATAGATGATGAGTACTGGGGCAGCAGCGAGTCCTGCTTCGTGGCTGAGGAGACCGAGGCCAAAGATAACGGTTATCAGGCCCATCTGGCTGATGCTTGAACAGCCGAGGAGAGCACCTGCCTGATTGTGGCTAAGGCCGATGAGTACTCCGTAGACCGCTGCAAGTGCCCCGGCAACAATAAAAAACAGCGCTTCTGTCGGGCAGGATGTCTGGCCAAGGGGCAGGAAACGCAGCCACCCCAGGATGCCTGCATTGACCATCGCCCCGCCAAGGGCGGCCGCCGCCGGGATGGGTGCTGCCTGGTAAGCGGGCATCATCCAGCTATGGAGGGGCAGGGCACCAATTTTGACACCAAAGCCGATGAAGAGAAGAGCAAGAGTCAGGGGGTGATAAGAAATTCCTCTGAGATCCTCAATGGCAAGGCTTCCGCTGTTGTGTGCCAGGATGATCAGAGCAGTGAACAGGGCCACTTCACCGATCATCACCAGGGTGAGATAGATTCGACCAGCTTTTGCGGCAGTAGCAGTCTCTTTATGGATTACCAGGCCGTAAGCGGCAAAACTCATCACTGCAAAAAAGAGATAGTAGCCGAGCATGTCACTGGCGAGGATAAGTCCGAAGTTACCGGCCATGGCGGTCAGAAAGAAAACAAGAAAACGTGCCCTTTTGGTATCATCTTTGAGCAGGCTGCGACTGCTGAAGCTGGCCAGGAACCAGACAAAGGCGGCGAGACAGAGAAAAATGTGACCGTTTTCATCGAGTCCCATGCGACTGCCCATGAAAAACCACGGCACTTCCACAAACACATTGGCCGGTGCTGTAAAGGCAGCCAGAAAGGCTGGAAGAGCAGCCCAGGGGAGGAATCGTGCCACTGTTTTTTGCAATGGGGTGCAGGCCAATGCTGCCATGAACAGAGGCGTTCCCGCCACCAGGGACAGGGTCAGGGCATGGAGTATGGTGTGCAGATCAGCGGGGGTCATAGGCCGTATTTCCTGACAATGAAACGGACCCAGGCCAAGGGACTGATCTGGGCATTGGCAACTGCACCGGCGGCTATGACGATGAAGGCGGTAACGAGTGGAGGTATAAGCAGCATGAAACGAGTCTCAAAGCGGCCGCTGTACAGCTCATCAGGCCACGGTCCCTGTTGTTTGCCAAACCAGGCCCTGATGAGGATCGGCAGGAAATAGCAGGCGTTGAGGAGACTACTCACAGCCAGTATCAACACCACCCACCAGTTGCCGGCAGCAAGGCCGCCGAGTCCGAGATACCACTTGCTGACAAACCCCACGGTTGGCGGGATGCCTATCATTCCCAAGGCGCCGACGGAAAAGGCAGCCATGGTGAACGGCATGCGCCGAGCTACCCCATCCATCTCACTGATTCGATGAATGCCAAGGGTTTCGGCGAGGTTGCCGGCGCAGAAGAAGAGGGTGATTTTCATCAGCCCCTGGTGGACGAGATGGACGAGTCCGCCAATGACTGCCAGTGGCTGATCAACCAGGCTTATGCCCAGGGCAATATAGGAGACCTGGCTGATGGTGGAAAAGGCAAGCCGTCGTTTGAGGTCATCCTGCTGCAGGGCACGGATGGAACCATAAAGGATGGTGATGGAGGCGACGGCGGCAAGCAGGGGCAGGACTCCGAGGAGCAAAAGATTCTGGGGGCCATACACATCAAGGACAATTCGGATAATACCAAAGGCCCCGGCCTTGACCACCGCTACGGCATGGAGCAGGGCGCTCACCGGCGCCGGTGCAACCATGGCCTGCGGCAACCAGCCGTGCAGGGGGACAAGGGCGGCCTTGACCCCGACTCCGATTATGAGGAGGATAAAGATCAGGGCCAGGGCAGTGGCATGGGTGTCAATAAATGAGGGAGAAAACCCTGCTCCTGTAAAATCAGTCGGGCCGATGATGGTCTGCAGTGCGACCACAGCAAAGAGAAAGACGGCCCCACCGCTGAAGGCATAGATGAGATAGTTGCGCCCGGCCCGCAGGGATTTTTCCGTGCCGCGATGGATAATCAGAGGATAGGTGGTCAGGGTCAGCAGCTCGTAGAAAAGGAGAAAAGTGATCAGATTGCCGGCCAGGGCAATGCCAATGGTCACAGTCACACAGAGGCTGAAATAGCCGAAAAAATGGCTGCGGTTGGGAGAACCTTCAAGGTAGCCTATGGCATAGACTGTGGTCAGCAACCAGAGGACACTGGACAGGGTGGCAAACAGGGCAGACAGCGGATCCCCATTTAACAGGAGCTCTACACCAGGAATGAGAGACAGCCGGATTTCAAAGTTGTAGCCGAAATAGATTCCTGTATCCATGACCAGGATTAAGACGATCTTGAGGATTGATCCACAGAGGTTGAGAACTGTGCGTAAACGATGTCTTTCCTCGGGCAGAGCAAAGATGATGATACCGGGGATAAACGAGCTCAGCAGTATGGCGGGCAGGAGCCATTGTTCCCAGTTCATGGCAATCCTCCCGGAAAGACCTGGGTCAGGGCAGTGTTGCCAGTGGCCAGAATTTTCATGGGCCATGAGGCTGCCAGGCCGAGAAAGAGGGAGATGAGAGCCATGATCAGGGCCGGCCATTCAAGCAGTGGGGAAAGGGGGGCAGATGTTGTAACGGAATAGTCTTCGGGAATGACAAAAAATCGAGACATTACCCGGAAGACATAGATCATTGCCAGCAGACTGCCGGTAATGATCACCAGTGCCCACCACCATTGTGAGGACGTCAGGGACGAGGTGAGCAGCAGCCATTTACCTATAAATCCAGCTGAGGGCGGGAGCCCCATGAGGCTGACCCCGGCAATTCCGTAAGCAAAGACTGGGATCGGCAGACTGGCCCTGACTCCGTTGAGATCTTTGATCCGGTCATGACCGAGATGGAGGAAGACAGCGCCGGCCACCATGAAGAGAGCTGATTTGGCACAGGCGTGGCCCAAGGCCATGAAGATGACAATACTCCATACCTGTATGCTCTCATCTATCCTGGACAGGGGAAAGGCGATGAACAGATAACCGAGTTGAGACACCGTGGAGTAGGCCACCATCAGTTTTAATCTATGCTGGCGCATGGCCTGGACGGCACCCCAGAGTATTGCCACCGCCCCCAGTGTGCCCATGAAATTCAAGGCCGAAGGTGTAATGAGTTGGGTAAATATCTCGAACCACAACCTGAACAAGAGGTAAAATGATCCCTTAACAACCAGGCCTGAAAGGATGACACTTACAGGTGCCAGGGCATTGGCATGGGTCGGGGGCAACCAGAAATGGAGGGGGACGAGGGCAGTTTTCAGCAGCAGGCCGATGCTCATCAAGGCCAGGGCCGCACGTATGCCAGGTCCATTGGCCACATGATGCTGTAATATGTCCAGATCCAGTATTCCACATGACCGGTAGAGAAAGACCACTCCCAGCAGGTACGTGAGTGAGCCGAGAAGGCTGACCAGCAAATAGCGAAATGAGGCAAGTTGGGAGGCCGGCTTTCCAGAGAGAGCGGCCAGGGATGCAGCGGCGATGGCTATAATTTCAAGGGTTACATAGAGATTAAAGATGTCATTGGAAAGAAATAAGCCATTCAAACCAGCCAACAGCAGCATCCAAAGGGGCCAGAAGTAGCGTTGTTGTTCCTGATGTTGAGTGGCCTGGCGTAGGTTGAGGATACGATGGGAAAAGTAACCTCGGGCGTATACGGTGATGGCCAGGCCCGTGACTGCGGTCATCAGCAGCATCAGCACTGCCGGACCGTCGCTGCGCAGGGTGATGCCCAGCGGTGGTTGCCAGCCACCCATATGGCAGCGCATGGGGCCGAAAAGAAGGAGCTGGTAGGTGAGAAAACAAACAGCCAGGAGGTTGGCCACGGCGGCGGCCAGGGCAATGGCAAACGTCCTCCGGTTGAGGAGAAAACAAAGCAGGCCTGCGATCAGGGGCAGAATAATGGGGCTGATCATCCATGTCGGAGAAGCCAATTGGAAAGGATTCACCGCCTCGATTCCTCGGGAATCCTGGCCTGTTTTTTTCTTTCTAACAGGTCAAGGTTCGATGTTTCCTGTACCCGGCAGGCCAGGAGGAGGGCGAGGGCCGTGACGCTTACCGACACCACGATACCGGTCAAAACCATGGCATGGGGGACAGGGTCGATGTTTCCCAGAGGCATCGGTTTGTAGGCGGTGGCGACCATGATCAGAAAAACGCCGGTGGACATGACGTTGACAGCCAGGATCTTGCGCAATGGATGGGAGTGGATAAAAAGGGTAAAGAGTCCCATGGCAAAGAGGAGCAGCCCGGTCATGCTGTAAAGCAGGGTTGTGATCATGGCCACTCTTCCTTGTCGCTGTGTTCAGTCGGATTGACACTCTGCGGGTGGTCATCTTCAGGATGACCACCCGCGAAAAGGGAGGCCAGGGTGAGACCGATGGAGATGGCGCAGGCCGTCTCGATGAGGAGGATCAGGCCGCCAGCCGCTTGCTCGGGGTAGCCAAGCAGGTGCCCTGTAAGACAAAGGCAAAAAAGAGCAATCACGACAAAGAGCAGCGGTCCAAACACCAGGCCGATGCGCAGTGGCAAGGCAGGTATGGCAGGCAAGAAAAGGAGTTCGGTCACTAGCAGGAGAACCCCGGCAGCGCCGAGAATTGCCCCGCCCTGGAATGCGCCCCCTGCCAGGTGGCTTCCCTGCCAGACGAGGTAGGCCGCAACCAGAAACATAAGAGGGACAAGCAGGCGAACAACTCCCATCTGCACTGGTCCGGTGTCCGCCGCCTGACCAGAAAAAGGGGCCTTTGCCAGAGACCAGGCACCGATTACGGCAAGGAGTAGGACCATGACCTCCAGTAAGGTATCGTAGCCGCGAAAATTCAGGAGTACTGCGGTTACAGGACTTTCCACCCCGCTCTGTTCCTGCAGGCGGGCAACGGCGTCTGTCAGTCCAGAGGTATTTTCGGGCATGGTCCAGATAATCGTACCAAGGACTGTGGTCAGACAGAGAAGAAGAAACAGGAGTAGCAGTTGCCAAGCATCCAGCCGCTTACCCCTGTTCCTGATTCGCCTTATGCTCTTTTTCTCTGTTTTCATCGCTGTCAAGTCTGCGTTCGCCTTTACGCGTTCGATTCATCCGTCTGAGGGCGGAAAGAAAAAGCGGTCCTGTCAGCCCGGCGCCCAGAGCCGCTTCGGCCAGGGCCACATCCGGCGCTCGCATCCTGACCCAGGCAAGGGCCATCAGCAGGCCAAAGGAGATAAAGAGGACAACCGCCTTAAATATATCTTCAGTATTGAGCAGGCACCAGGCAAGCCATAACATGGTCAGGATCAGGATGATGTCGAAGAGGGTAAGGATGGAATAGATCATGATCGTGTCCACGGCTCAATGTTTTTCTGCATGGCACTGCGGGCTATGAGATGGCAGGAGGCAGAACTGGCGACAAGTACCAGCAGCCAGATGAGGAGGAGTTTTGCCGTTACAGCCCAGCTTCCGGATTGGAGGGCAAGGCCGCAGACTATACATCCCAGTCCGACGTTGTCTGCCTTGGTCAGCGCATGCAGCCGGGTATAGATGTCCGGAAAGCGGATCAGGCCTACGGTGCCGGATAAAAAAAACGGCAGCCCGAGGATGATGAACAGTGTACCGCAATTATAGAGGATTTCCATGGTTTCTTTTGTTGCTGCCATGCCAGGTGCGGCGGACAAAGGTGATTGTGGCCAGCGCCGCCAGCAGGGCAAAGACCAGGGCAATGTCGAGGAGTACTGGGTTTCCCATACCGGTGCTGAGGAGGAGCAGGATCGCTACGCCACAGGTACCGAATAACTGGGCTGTCATCATGCGGTCAGCGGCTGTCGGGCCTCTTAGTATGCGAAACATACCAGTGGCAATGGCGGGGAGTAAAATCAGGGCGAAGATGGTATGCATCCAGCTCATAGACAGTTCTTTTTTTGGGTGGATATGTTCATCAGGGCGGCAACATGGTACTCAAGAGCTTGGATATTTGCCCAGACGGGCATGCCTCGGTCAAGGGTATGGACGGTCACTTGGTTTTCATCCAGTTTGGCACTCAGAGTGCCGGGGAGCAGGCTGATGGTGTTGACAAAAAAAATTCTGGCTGATCCTCGCGGGAGGATAGTGACATAGGAGACCAGTCCCGGGTCGAGAAGTTGTTGTCTTAAGAGGGTACGTCGCATGACATCAATACCGCCTCGAAAAGATTGGTACAGAAAAAAAGGAATAAAATGGAGGGCGCCTAAGAGACTGAGAGGACACTGAGAAGGGGGGGACAGCATGAGGCTCAGCTTAGAGGCGATCAATACTGCAGGGATACCGACAATCCAACTTGAGATATCGGAGCCGGTCAAGACCCACCAGACTGCCGAGAAGACAAGGATACGGAGAAAAGAGTGTCGGTTGACGTCGAATAAGGTGGAACCTCTGGGAACGTGGTGATCTCGGATCATGGCATGGGTTCTTTTCTTTCCTAGTGGATGAGATAGTATTATTGAATGAACCTAACTCATTGTCTTATTTTCGGATATTCCGGGAGGTGAAGTCAAGGGTTTTCTCTCTCCTCCTTTTAGTCTGTACTTTCAAAGCGTGGTATGATGTTCCATGAAATAAGGAAATGCATCATTCTCTTCTTGGAGTTATTCTGATCGGAAAATGTTGTTTCTGGAGAACGAATTCCTTCCCAGTGTCCAGGAATTCGACATCCCAAAATATCCCCGTGCTCCCTTTGCTCTTTCCTTTGAGAGCGGTACCCTCTTGTCGAATCATTGACTGTTGCCGGGAACGTTCATTTTGGCGGTGCCATGCTCAAGTGGAAAAGGATACGTCTGCAGTTAAAAGGCCAGAGGAAATGCTCTCTCCTCTTGTTCTCTGTGAGGCTATGATTGAACAGAAGGTGGTTCGCGCTCCGGGCGGCTTTTTGAGCTGTTTGAGAGGGCAGTTCGCAGCTGAAGTCGCTCTTTTTTTCCTTTTATCTCCTGCTTCGGAGAAACTCCCTAGAAAAAATATTGGAACCTTTTTTCCAGGGAGTAGGTAAATATACCTAGCTGGAATTACATTAAATTAATGCTTTGCAAAGAGACTTTAAAGTGATATCATTTAAGGTGGAATAAAAAACGGGCTGGGTCTGTCCGATGCTTGCGTGGGTGATAGATGACTTGCTATCATCTCAAAGAAAAATAGTAAAGACGTGGGAGGAATTGACCGATGTTGCATAATCTGGATCTTGTACTTTATTTCTGGCTATTTCCTGTCTTTCTTCTTCTGATCCTGCCCTTGATCCTGGCTACCGGCGGTTTTTTATTCGATCTGATACGCCGTCTTTTCCCTTCGAGAAAGGCAGTCGCTAAAGAAAAAAGAAGCGACCCACGTTTCGTCCCCTCTGCAGGCGCATTTGCCGAGATTAGGGCAGGAGACATGACCTGTACCGGTCTGGTATGTAATATTTCCCGTCTGGGTATCAGTTTAAAAAATATTCCGGATATCTTTTTTGATAAAATGGATAAGTTGACGATTGTTATCAGAGGGGAAGGTGGTGACCAGAATTTATTGGTGAAACCAAAATGGGTATTAGAGACCAGTTCAGGCAAACAACTCGGTGCAAAAATTGACTCCGCTCCTCCAGGTTGGAGGCAATTCCTTATGCAGACAGGGAAAATGGAACCCTCTGGACTGGCATAACGAAAAAAATTCGGGCAACAGGGCTGTCGTTTTTTGTTTTTTTGCTCTGCACTGGCCATTAAGCGTCTGTCGCGGAAGCGATAACCCTGTTTTGTGCCTTGAAGAATAAGGGGGGGGGGAAGAACTGAAAAGGCCGGTTGTCTGGCCACGGTCGTTGTTGAAGCAGAGATTGGCGTCCCCCCATTAGCATACCGCGTGCTGTTACTCCGCTGAAACCCGGTGGCATTATCTTCGATTGCAGGTGGTTTGTTTCCTGTCAGATTTTTTTTGCTAATCTTTGCTTATCTGCTTAATTCTTCATCCTTGTCTGGTTGTACTGCCCGGGAATTATGGACTGCGACCAGACTGTTGCCGCTGCAATCTTGGTTCGCATAAGAATTTGTTACCAATACAATGAATTTTGGTGTTCTTCTGGCTGCAACAGTTGCCACTGGAGCAATGGCCTTATATGCAGGCCTGGGTGAACTGCCTGTGAGGTCGTCACCTCTGCGAAATTTTCCTGTTGTAATACTGAAATGAGGACATCTCGTGGAGGATCCGTCCTCAGGAGCTGCAAGGATCTCTGGTGGCTGATGACAGCCGGGTGTTTGTCCGGGGACCGGCATCGGTTGCCTAAAGAAAACCGCTAGTTTTGTCCTTACTCTATTCCTTCCACATCTCCTGTTTGAACAAGATGGTTTTGTTTCTTCCGCTTTTTTTGGCCTCATACAAGGCTACGTCCGCAAATTTGATAGTTTGCTTTATTGAGTCGGCATCCTTTGGGAAATCAGCTACTCCGATACTTACTGTCTTCTGAATGACTGCTCCATCCGGAAGTGTGAAATGATATTGCTCGATTGCAAGGCGGATTTTTTCAGCCATATTTTCCGAAGAAATGGTGTCTTTCATTTCCAGGAGAATTACAAGGAATTCCTCACCGCCATAACGAACCAACAGGTCGCTTGCCCTGATTTGTTCACGGATAATAGCAGCGATATCTTGTAAAATTTTGTCTCCCGCAGGGTGTCCAAACGTATCGTTGACGAGTTTGAAATAATCAATGTCGAGCATGAATAATCCGATTTCGCTCCGATTCCTCTTGGCCAGCGGTTCGTACTGTTTGACATAATCATCAAGAAAACGTCTGTTATAGCAACGGGTCAACGGGTCTTTCAGGGTCTGTTTCTTTAACAGCGCTAGGAGGCGGAGGGAGTTGAGGACCGGAGCACTTGCGTCAAGATACTTGCGCATGAGCATTATCTGTTTTTTGCGGACCTCCAGCTGTTCTTTGGGGGCCATAAAGGAAAAGACAACCCCCACACTCCCTCCCATGACCATGGGCAGACAGTAGCGATGATATTCATTGTGATTGATGTTGAAATAGGGACATAACATCTGATTATTATACGAATAGACCACTTCTCCCAATCTCTGGGCCCGGCAGAACTCTGCATTAAGGTTCACCTCCTTGATACAGAGTGGTTCTGTGTTCCTATTATCCATCAGCACCTTCATTGTACTATCTTTTTTATTAACACCAAGGAGCAGATAATAATCAATGCTGAATTCACGTTCAAAGATGAAGCTGAGTTGTTTATAGACTTCCTCCTCATTTCTCGCTCCCTGCAGGTCACGGCCGAAAACCGTCACTTTCTCCATTTGTTCAAGAAAGGTGGAAACATTGTCCAGCGATAATTTTTTATGTTGGTAGGTAAAACTTCTCAATACATCAGCGTCTGCCAGCAATGTTTGAATTTTGTCAAGGAAGTCACTCCATAAATGCATGATAGTATTTACTACGTTACGCATCTCGGTCAGCTCATCTCTGATACGTCTGCCATAAACGGGACAGTGAACACAATCTTTATATTTATTAAGAAAAATGCACGTTCCCCTCCATTTCGGCGAAATGGCCAGGGAACCGGTCTCCAGATAACAGACCAGGGAAGGATTTTGATGCACGGGGCATTCCTCGTGCTTGCAATTGAGAACATGGAGACAATGAATGTGATCACTCTCAAAGCGTTTTACAAAGTCATTGCTGAAAGAACCGATCAGTATTTTCTTTAAGAGAGATAAGAAACTACCGATATGCATAAGGTTGGAATAGAGAATCAGGATCAGGAGAACAGACCCGAGAACGAGGAGAAAACTGAAGACGTCCTTGTTGTAAATACCAACACCTGAGGAGGCATCATAAATGAGATAAATTTTTGCCAGAGGTGAATTGACGCCGCCATCAAGTTCAATGCTTTTATGGAGGAATTTTCCGGATTCCAATGTGGCGGACCGGAATGACAACTTCTGGCTGATCATTTTCGAGTTGATGTGTCCCTTGCTCAGCAATATGTTTAGGTTGTCAGGGGTTCGATCCTGTTCCGTAACAGGTGTGGTTTTTCCTGAATCCTCCACGAGGAGTAATCCGAATGGCTCGGCTATCTCTATATGCTCAAACGCATGTTCCAAGCTCATTCTCACTTCAACCGCGCCTACATGGTTGTCGTTGAAAAAAACCGGTGAAATAGCGATGATTGAAACCCCATTGGCATCATGTTCGAAGCCACTGTATGGCTGAAGTTCATGGTTAACCTTCACCACCAATGGTTTTGCCTGGGACAGATCTTCTCCCCCAAGGTTGAGTTTACTATGTTGGTAAAAGGAAATAGCTGGTGGTTTGTAAAAATGATAGAAGAAGTTTTGATGATGGCTTGCATGTTGCAACGATTTTTTCATGTCTGACAACAATAAGCTGTCTAACTTTTTAAGGTCCTCGTTGGCGAGTGCTGCTGCTAGATCTGGCTGATCTGCGATGAATAACGACTCTGTCATAATATTCTTTCTGTGCTCAGCAATGTCATTATTGATCCATTGGGAGAGGAGAGAAAGTTGACTTCTGGCCGAATGTCTGGCCTGAACAGTGAATGCCTGGTTGAGATAAAAAAGGAGGAGGATGACGAATAATATAATCAAAAAGCCCGGCAGATAAAGAATTCTAGTCTTTAAGGTCCATTGCCGAGGGTGGCAGGAGGTCAGGGCTTCATGAACAAAAAAACGAAATGCAGCAAGTTTTTTTGACCTGTTCTTTTGGGAAGAATTCACATCTTGGTGTTCAGGTATCAACTCATTTCTCCAGTACTACCGGTTAAACGATTTGTTATTGATCCAAACCCCTATCTTGTAGGTTTTCCGGGTTTGTTTCGATGCGTTTATGATGCATACCCTTCGCCTGCTGAATTCATCTCTGTCTTCAAAATAAATAGTGCTGTTTTGCAAGACATGAAGAGGATCAACAAGGGAAGACACTATAGTATAGTAGCAAACTCCCTCAGGAGGAACAAGGAACAAAATGTTCAGTTAGTGGATTTTGTTTTCCTTGGAGGGCTGCAAATCATTACGTTCTTGAATGAAGTCGGGAGCGGAATATTGAGAGGGGTTCTTCTACTGCTCTCCTCCCCCTTTCACAGAAAGATAGTGGCGGCAGGTAAAAAAATACAGGAGCTGAAGCAGATCAGCGTGTCGAGAGGGAAGAGAATTTAGCGAAAAGTTACTTGCTCTCTGTGTCGCAGCTTCCTGCCTTGATGAACGGATTTCTCCTTTATGGTCTCTGTCAGTATGGTGTGAATGTTTGTCTGCGAATTTACAAAAATGAAAAACAGCTGGATGTCACGAGACAGCTGGATCTGAAATCACTGACTCAATATGTTGAGATTGTCATCTCTGTTCTCCAGGAATGAGGGGACAAGTGGAACGACTTTGGCGAGAAAGGTTGGTTACAGGGTGTCTGCGGTACGAGTTGCTGGCTTCAACTGGGCATAATTGTTGTCAGCAGCAATGGCAGGGAGATTGCCGCCGAAAAGCAGGGGACGGAAGGTGAGGAATTGATAGCGTTTGTCCTGAACGGTTACCAGGGGCGGCGATCTGTGACCTTCAAAATAATCATACCCCTGTTTAAGGTTTTCCCAGAAGGGTACCCACTTGGAGTCGTTGTGGGCAGCCATGTTTTCCCAGGTCATGCGAAAGGGAAAGATATGTACGGGCACCTGAAGTTGACCTGCGATCATGGCTGATTCGACAATGGTGTATATCTCTTCCATGCGGAAGTCGGTCATGGCAAAACAGCCAACAGAAGAACAGCGGCCATGTACCATTAGAAAACTCCCGGTTCGATTGTGACTCCTGTCGAATTCGTTAGGGAAACCAAGATTAAAAGAAAGATGGTAGTCACTATAGGGATTCAGCTGCTCTACTTGAACAGTATAAAATCCCTCCGGACTCTGTTTGTCACCTTCTTTGATCTTAGGGCCCAGGGTACCAGAATGGTCACAGATGCTATAGGTCTTGAAGAGTCTATAGCTGAGTCCTTTTTGAGTCCATACTTCCAGCTGCTTTTCATTTTTGAAAATTCGGATAAAGACAGGATCACCGAGTTTGACACCCATTTTTTGCATTTCACAAATCAGTCGCGGGGCAACTCGTATGTATGCTTCCTGGGAGGTTTTACTGCTGGGAATACGACATTCTTCTGCCTGCAGATATGTGGTTGGAAGAAGAAGAGATAAAAAAACTAAAACCTGAATAGAAAAATGGCGCATTGTTTGAAAAATGAGATTCAGAAAAAGAGAAACTGGTATGTAAGCCAAAGCCAATAAAAAGAATTTAATCAACAAGCGGATGAAATGTCCAGGGAAATGGCACTTTTGTTCTTAATTTTTCCTTCGCGTGCTCCCCTTGCCAGTGAATGCCCTGGCAATCTTCTTGATAGAGCAGCCTTTGTTGCTTTCGATTTTTCGCCACAAGTGCACTGGATTGTGCCTCCTTCTTTCTGCAGGCAGACCATCTTGGTTATTGGTTCTTTGAGACAGCGGCGGACTCTCGACTGGGTGCCTGCAGCTGAATACCGCAAGGGGCTCGACGACTTGGGAGGAATTGACTCATTCCTCTACTGATATTGGTTGCGTTAATCAATATCAGTAGAATATTTTATCAAGAATTGACTCGGAAGGTGCCTCGATGGTGTCTCCGTCTTCCATTTCCCGTTGCAGACCAAACATGGCCAGCAGATTGTCATCCATGCAGAGGCGGTAGCTGTGTGCTGAGAGGATATTTTTATTGGCGGGATTTACCAGCCTGGCTGAGATATACAGGGTGCGGTTGATAAGAGAATACGTGCCTACCAGAATAGCTTGAGCTGCTTGGTCGGCAGTGATCAGGGACAGATCTCGTGAAAGTATTGTTTCACCAGACCCAGGACTGATCTTCATCGTGTCGCGGAGTTTTACTTCTCGTACCGTATACCCAAGCTGTACCAGGCGCCCTCCAATATGTTCCTGAAGCAGTCTGCCAAAACGTGAAGTCTGCTCTAGATTATCATTGTATACAAAGGTAGAGGTAAGGACTGGAAGATCAGGATGTCTGGGAATCAGAGGCGGGAGCGCCTCATTTATCAGGTCGTCGGCTATTGTTTCTGCCAGACCGATAAGGTTGACATCGCCGCCGAGAAGATTCTCAAGGCGGGTACAATTGAAGGAAGAACAGCCGGAAAGGAGGACAAAAAAAGTCAGGATTGTAAAAAATCTGCTGCAGGGTCTCATCATGGCGATTGGCTATCGGTTTTGAGTGTTGAGGTGCTTGTCCTGTAAAGGGAAATGTTATCTGTAGCTGGACACCATCTGAATAGTTTTTCCCTGCGGTGTAATTTGATAGTGCCAGAAATCAGGGTCATTGATGTAATAAATATCAGAAGTTCTAAAGAGGTATTTTTCATTGGCAACCATGGATGTGGTGATAATCACTTCATAATGGCCAATACGCGGTGCAGCTGAGTTGGCAAGGTCGAGTCCTGCGGCCAGGGCTATGCTCTGGATATCGCTTGGAACGTGGCGAAGGACGGAGACTGCTGCAGTTATTGCCGTCAGTACCCCCGGGGGCACGCTGGAGCTGGAAGTGCTGTGGTAGATTACCTGCACCTTGTAGTTTACTTCGATGTCAGATAATTTTTTCTCGATGCTGGTAGGAACGCCGAAGTGGACAAGCCTGGTAATAAGGAGATCTCGGAAGCCTTCATTAAATTGCGAAGTTGCTCCTTGCTCGCAGGGAATGGCATCGCTGCCGCAGGTTGTTTTGACAAAGACCGCCTTGTCAATATAGTCACTGCGGATAAGCTGGTTATTGATCTGGTTTGCTACGTCACTGGCCAGAATATCCCAGTGCTGTGCTGCCTGCATCTTTTGTTGTTCAGAGTAGGCATAGGACGCAGGCTGTGGAATACGTGTACAACCGCTGAGGAGGATAAGAAGGAAAAAGAAAAGAAGTCTGGGTGTCATGTTTCTAACGGTGTCAAAGATATATTCATGGAGCACCGAGAGCGTGAGCCAATACTTCTTTGGGGTGTACTGCAGCCCTCAGTGTCCCTGGCGGGTTTGTTCCATTCTTTTATGGTAGTCTATAAAGACGTTATCGGATGATCTGCTGAAGAAGTAAAGGGAAAAGCTCTTTTTTCTCCTTAAGCCTTTTTGAAGTCATTTTTCGCTGAGACTCTCAAGGCTGTGCCGCAGCTGAGATTCTGGAGGCGCTCCAACTATCTGGTCAACGAGCTTGCCGTTTTTGAAAAACAGGAGGCTGGGTACACCGCGTATCTGGTAATGCATAGCTGTCCCGGGGTTGCTGGAGGTGTCCAGTTTCGCGATAAGTACTCGGCCAAAATAGTCCTTGGCTATTTTCAAGATCAAGGGGGCTATGGACTTGCAGGGACCGCAGGTGGGGGAATAGAAATCTACCATCACCGGCAATGAAGCCTGGGTAATAAATGATTGAAATTCAGTGTCAGTGAGTTCCACAGGGCTGGCCTGGGAATGCATATTTATCTCTCTCCTGCATTTACCGCATTTTGGGGAGAGATGCTGTTTAGCAGTTGGTATTCTGTTTTTTGTAGCGCAGGACGGACAGGAAACAATGACACTGTTCATGAAAAACTCCTTACTTGGCATCGCATTGTCGGTTGGGATCTCAATGCAGCAAAAAATGTGAATGAAAAAGAGATCTGTCAAGGGGGGAGAGGTGTCTGTATTCACTATTGCCCAATCAGGCCTGAGTGACTATAATCTTCAGGTGGTCTTAAAAGGCATGTTTCGTTTCGTCTGACAGCTCTTCCAGTGAAGTCGTTTCACCGGTATCGAGTCCTTCAGCTTGTTTTGCCTCTATTGAACGGTCCCTTTCCAACGAGTTATTTCTTTTTTCTTATGTCTATTGATTTACATACCCATTCCCATTATTCCGATGGCACTAAAAGTCCGACCGAATTAGTTCGTCTTGCCGCAAGCAGCGGGGTCTCGGCCTTGTCTCTGACAGATCATGACACCATGGGGGGAGTGGAAGAGGCCGTGCTTGTGGGAATAGAGTATGGGGTGGAAGTGGTGCCCGGACTTGAACTCAGTGTTGTCCATAAGCAAAAATCGTTACATATTCTAGGCTACTGGATGGATCCCGAGCACGGTGAACTGTCTGCTGCTCTGACTGTTTTGCAGAGGGCCAGGGATCAGAGAAATGGAAAAATAATCACAAAATTACAGGCGCTTGGCATAGACGCTTCTGCTCATGAGTTAGCAGAGATATCAGGGGTGGGCCAGACTGGTCGCCCCCATATTGCCAAGTTGCTCATGGCTCATGGCGTGGTCAGGTCGATGCAGCAGGCCTTTGATGAATATCTGAAGAAGGATGCAAGGGCCTATGTGGACAGGTTTGCCTATAGCGCTGAAGAGGCAATCGGCCTGATTGTGCGGGCGGGTGGGATTGCAGTCCTGGCCCATCCTGTTCAGGTGGATAAGACTTTGAACTCTTTGCCTGCCCTGCTTGCTGTGCTGAAGGACTTTGGACTGGAAGGGATTGAGACTTTTTATCCAACTCAATCGAAAAAAATGCGCAAGAAAATCAGACAATTGGCCGATGTCTTTGATCTCGTGCTCACAGGCGGCAGTGATTATCATGGGGACATTCGTCCGGGTACCCGTCTTGCCGGAGGGAATAATGTATTTGTTCCCCCGGGACTCCTTGATAAGATGAAGGCCCGATTGCAGCAACGCCTGTACCCCTCACGTGTTTAAAAAAATGGCGGGTCCAGTTATCTCAATGGAAAGGACTCGTTGCCGTCTCCTCATCAGGGGGGGCTTGCTTTGGAATTGTATTGCTGGTTCGTATTTACCGGAACGTCAAAAAAAACACTCAGAAGGCATTACATTATGAATTCAATACTCGTAGTTGATGACGAGCCCAATTATCTCGTTGTTCTTTCGGAACTGCTTCGAGATGAAGGTTTTGAGGTCTTTACCGCTCCTGGCGGCAAAGAGGGAATGGCAGTGATTCAGGAGGTAGATCTTGATCTGGTGATCACGGATATGCAGATGCCGGGTATGGATGGCCTCCAGTTTTTGCAGAAGATCAAACAGATTAACAATGATCTACCAGTGATTATGATCACAGCCTTTGCAGAAGTGGAGAAGGCTGTCGCCGCCATGCAGGCCGGGGCCTATAATTATCTTTCCAAGCCCTTTTCCAATGATGAGCTGCTGGTCAATATCAATAAGGCAGTGCACCATTATTCCCTGATCCGGGAAAACAGCAGACTGCGCCAGGAGATGATGACCCGTACTGGCTTCAGCGGTATGGTTGGTAAAAATAAGAGTATGCGGCATGTGTATGAACTGATCGAAAAGGTGGCTCCGACACCTTCAACGGTCTTGATCGCCGGGGAGAGTGGAACGGGAAAAGAGTTGGTGGCCAAGGCCATTCATTTTAACAGTCCGCGGGCTGACAAACCTTTTATCACGGTGAACTGTGCCGCCCTTGCTGACAATCTCCTTGAAAGTGAACTTTTTGGTCATGAAAAAGGGGCCTTTACCGGGGCCGTATCCATGCGTAAGGGACGTTTTGAGATGGCAGACGGCGGTACTCTGTTCCTGGATGAGGTTGGCGAAATTCCTCTGGCCCTTCAGGCAAAACTGCTTCGGGCTATCCAGGAAAAGAGCTTCGAGCGGGTGGGTGGGAATAAAAACTTGAGTGTCGATGTACGCATTATCAGTGCCACTAACAGGGATTTGAAAGAGGAAGTCAGCCAGGGAAAATTCCGTGAAGATCTCTATTATCGCCTGAATGTGATTCATCTTGGCCTGCCTGCCCTGCGGGAGCGTCAGGATGATATTCCTCTGCTTGTTAAATATTTTGTGACAAGTTTTGCTGATCGCCTTGATAAACCTGACCTGGAAATCAGTAGTGATGCCATGCGACTTCTGGTTACCTTGCCTTGGGAAGGGAATGTCAGAGAACTTGAAAACACCATTGAGCGGGCAGCTATCCTCTGTGATCATAATATAATAGAGGCGGACGATGTCCAGCCCGAATCACTGGCCAACAATGAACAACAGGCCTGGAGTCGGGATCTTGATCTGGAGCAACTCATCCCGAAGAATGCCAGCCTCAATGATGTCCTCTATGCCATAGAAGATAAAATGTTGAACCAGGCTCTGGAAGATGTTGGCCATGTGCAGGCCCGAGCTGCTGAAAAACTGGGGATCACCAAGAGCCTGCTACAGTATAAGATGAAAAAATACGGGATAAAGAAGAAGAAATAACAGCGAGTCCCAATGCGTGAATCAGCAGCGCTGGATGCCCCAGTGCAGTTTGTTTCTGAGGATGGCGAAAAAATCCCTTTTCGGAGCAATGATGAGGCGCAGGGGTTGCCCTGCCACTTCAATCTTCAGACAATCCTCTTCCACCATATTCCAGGCGGGCTGGCCGTCGATAATAATTTGAGCCTTATGGCCATGGCCGGTTTTGAGTGTTGTCCGCAGTTGGCTGTCTGCAGGTAAAAGTACCGGTCTGGAACTCAGCATAAAGGGACAGATAGGAGTAACGAGGATTGATGCCAGGCCTGGGTAGACCAGAGGGCCTCCAGCGGAGAGATTGTAGGCTGTAGATCCGGTGGGAGTGGAAAAAATGAGTCCGTCTGCCTTGTAGGTGGTGATGTACTCCTGATCGGCCATGGTGGAGAGTTCCAGCACCCGGTCGAGTGTCCCTTTGCAGATAACCACTTCGTTGAGAGCGTAGTGGGATTTGCTTGCTTCTCCTTCTCGGTCGAGAGTGGCCTTCAGCATCATTCGGTTTTCAATGGTGACCGTTCCAGAAATCAGTTCATCTATTGCCGCCAGGGCCTCCTGCTCAGTCCGTTCTGTAAGAAATCCAAGATTTCCCATGTTGATCCCGAGTACCGGGATAGAATGTCGCGCAGCCTCGTCTGCCACATGAAGGAGGGTGCCATCACCTCCCAGAACGATGAGGACATCAATCTCTGCATCCAATCTGTCCACAGAGACAGTAATTCCCTGTTGTTTTAACTTTTTTGAGAGGGTGTCGGCCAGAGTGGCAGCTGGAGCGGCATCCTTTTTTCTGATGATTCCGGCATGGCGCAGAGAAAAGCTGCAAACACTGCGGAAGGGTTCGTTTGAGAAAGACATCTCAGCGTTTTCCAAGTTCAGTTGAACGGTTCACTGCTGCGGCAATGGCATCCATGACGATCCCTCGGAATCCACTGCGTTCCAGGACGTGCTGGGCGGCAATGGTCGTTCCCCCGGGAGAGGTGACCATGGCACGAAGTTCAGCGGGGTGTTTGTTGCTCTCCATGAGGAGTTTTACAGAACCGAGAATGGTTTGCAGGGCTAATGTTTCGGCAACCGGGCGGGTCAGGCCTGATTCCACTCCGGCATCGATCATGGCCTCGGCAAAGGTGAAGACATAGGCAGGTCCTGAACCACTGAGTCCGGTAACCGCATCCAGGGCCTGTTCAGGGAGGATGACTACTTTGCCAACCTTGTTGAAAATTTCTTCGCCACGTTGGAGATCATTCTTTTTGACATTTTTGTTGCCGCTCAGTGCTGATGCTCCTTCAAGAACAAGGGCCGGGGTGTTGGGCATGACCCGGATGATCTTACAGTCGTCACGTCCCAGCCCCTGCTCATAAAAAGAGATGGGGAGTCCTGCAGCTATGGAGATGATCAGGTGCTGCGGGCCTGCCAGCTTTTTACTGGCTGCCAGTACAATATCCATGATCTGCGGTTTTACGGCCAGGATGATTGTGGTGCATGTCTCCCAAAGAGTTGCACTCTCCTCAAATCCTTGCACCCCATAGGTGCTGGTAATATATTGCCGTCGGGTTGGGTTGGGTTCTGTGACGGAAATGGCCTCAGGAGCATAAAGACCAGATTTGATGATTCCCCGAACCAGGGCCTCGCCCATCTGGCCACCACCGATAAAACCAATTCTGTTATCCATTCTCGTGTCCTCGTTAGTGTACTTTTGCAAGCTCCTCTCTGTCAGGGCTTCCAGAAATGTGTCAGAATGTACCATGTATTGGAGGAACAGTCCACAGAGGAAAGTAGGGCTTTTGATTCGTGATGAAATAAGAAGCCATTTATGATATGCTCTCTCAATCCTATTGAAATAAATTACGATTACTCATGCTGGCGAATTGGAAGGATGACAGAAATTGTGATCGCAAGAGGCATGATGCCGGCAGTGGTCTGACAGAATTTTGCTGCTTGTGTCGAGGGTGATTGGATCAGTGGATAGATGAGTTGTTACAAGGTCAAAACAGGAGTGGATGCGGACGCTGACTTTTTGGGATGGACTCCTTCAAGCGCAAGACGGTGTCGCTCTCTCCATTATGATGCTGGAAAAATAAGGATCTCAAGGAGAAAAAAGAATGGTTAATCAAGAATTACTGGATATTCTCGCTTGCCCTCAATGCAAAGGCCCGGTACTTCTCAATGAAGCTGGTGATGGCCTGGTCTGCAATACCTGTCATCTGCTCTACGAGATTCGGGATGATATCCCTGTAATGTTAGTGGACGAGGCAAAACCAGTGGATGAACTGACGTAAAGAAGCAGCATATGAATTTTTCTTCTATAGGCCGCCTGGGAGGCCTACCTGAGCAAGTTTTCGCTGTTTCAGGAATACGATTTGCTCGAGAGGCTGGTCATTATCTTTGTCTACCTTGTCCTGGCCAAGGTAATCGATCTGATTCTTATTCGAGCCTTGAAAAGTTTGGCCCATAAAACCACATTTCATCTTGATGATTATCTGGTGGCCTTCTTTCACATGCCTTTGCTTGTCACAGTGGCTATGTTCGGTGTCCTCCATGCCTTGTCGGTTGAGCCGAAACTTTCTGCAGTGTCTACTTTTATTCTTACAGGAGGGGTCAAGACCCTGATCCTGTTGATATGGTGCGGAGCAATCTCTCGCAGTCTCAGCAGGTTGACCCATGAGGAGGCCCTGGAACTCTTTGGTGCGAAGTCCATTGATCGGGATCTCTTCCTGCTTTTTAAAAATGTTTCCAGAATTCTCATCCTCTTTCTTACTCTTGTCTGGATCCTTCTTATCTGGAAGGTGAATCTCTCCCCTATTTTTGCCTCCGCCGGGATTGCCGGTATAGCCATAGCACTGGCAGCTAAAGATACCCTGGCCAATTTTTTTGGTGGCATTTCTGTTTTTATGGGTCGTGCCTATAAGGTGGGGGAATATATTATTCTTGATTCAGGGGAACGGGGGGAGGTGGTGGAGATTGGAATCCGGTCCACTAAGATTCAGACCAGAGACGATGTCCTCATTACCATACCCAATTCTATCATGGCTAACTCTAAGATTATTAATCAATCAGCTCCGCAATCAATGTTCCGGATTCGCTTGATATTGCTGTGGCCTATGGAACGGATCTGGACGAGGTGGAAGAACTGCTCCTGCTGATCGTGGCTGATAATAATCAGGTGATCCGGCAGCCTGCCCCGTGACTCCGGCTCCGTTCCTTTGGCGATTCTGCGGTTAATTTTCAGCTCCTTCTCTGGGTTCGTGATCCTCGAGAGAAGGGCCGCCAGACCCATCTTTTGTTGAAAGAGATCTATCGATGTTTTAATGAGAACAGTATCTCTATTTCTTTACCGCAGCGGGATGTCTATGTCAGGAGTGGTGAGGCTAACCTTGCCCGTAAGGAACTGACTCCGCATCAATCAGATCTTATTGAGATGTGATCGGATCGTAACGGAAGAGAGCGAAAAGGAGTAAAAACAAGAAAGCCCGGTTCCATCAGGAACCGGGCTTTCTTGTTTTTACTTGAAAAAGGGGAGGAGATCAGGGCGCTATACCCATCTCCTTTTCTTTTTCGTGTACAGCCAGTCGAGTCTTGATAGCTGTATCCGGGATCAGCGACATGGAGTCGATACCAAGTTCTACCAGGAAGGTGGCGAACTCGGGAAAGTCAGACGGTCCCTGGCCGCAGATACCGATCTTCTTGCCCCGCCGCTTGGCAGTTTTGATGACCATGCGGATCATATCTTTTACCGCATCGTCACGCTCGTCGGCAATACCGGCGATGAGGCCGGAGTCACGGTCCAGACCGTAGGTGAGCTGGGTCAGGTCGTTGGAGCCGATGGAGAAGCCATCGAAGATATCGGCAAAGGCATCGGCGGAGATGACATTACTGGGGATCTCACACATGACGTAGACTTCCAGGCCGTTTTCACCCTGAACCAGACCACATTCGCGCATGACCTCAATAACTTTTTTACCTTCTGCAGGGGTGCGGCAGAAGGGGACCATCAGTTTGATGTTGTTCAGGCCCATATCGTTTCGTGCCTTGAGCAGGCCCTGACACTCCAGTTCAAAGGCTGGACGATATTTGGGGTCGTAGTAGCGCGACGCTCCTCGCCAGCCGATCATCGGGTTTTCCTCATGGGGCTCGTAGAGGGTGCCTCCTGCTAGATTAGCATACTCGTTACTCTTGAAGTCAGAGAGACGGACAATAACATCCTTGGGATAAAACCCGGCGGCGATACGGCCTACACCCTCGGCCACCTTATCGATGAAGAACTGTTTCTTGTCGGAGTAGGCACCTGTCTTGGCGTCAATCAGTTTGACAATTTCCTGTTTTTCAGGATCACTGGAGGCTTTAAGTTCCTCATAATTGACGAGAGCCAGGGGATGGAGGCCGATGTGGGAATTGATAATAAACTCCTCACGGGCCAGGCCCACACCATCGTTGGGGATCTGGCACTCGGTAAAGGCCTTTTCAGGGATGGCCAGGTTCATCATGATCTTGGTCTTGGTGGCAGGCATGTCACCGAGATCAATCTTCTCGATGTTAAATTTGAGAAGGCCATCATAGACATAGCCGGTTTCGCCCTCGGCTGAGGATGCCGTGATTGCCTGACCATTTTTGATCTTTTTTGAGCCGTCACCGGTGCCGATAACGCAAGGAATGCCGAGCTCACGGGAGATGATGGCAGCATGACAGGTTCGACCACCACGGTTGGTGATAATGGCGCCCGCGATCTTCATGATCGGTTCCCAGTCCGGGTCGGTCATATCGGTGACTAGAACTTCACCTTGCTTAAAGGTACTGATGTCCTTGACATCGTTGATGCAATGGGCGATTCCCTGGCCGATCTTGGTACCAACGGCCAGACCCTCGACAATAACAGTTCCTTTCTCCTGCAACTTATAGGTCTCCATGACACCTTTGTTGGCTTGAGAATGGACGGTCTCGGGACGGGCCTGGACGATGAAGAGTTTACCGGTACCGACATGGACACCGTCGCCATCTTTGGCCCACTCGATATCCATGCCTTTGCCGTAATGGTCCTCAATGATACAGGCCCACCTGGCAAGCTGAAGGATCTCATCATCGCTGATGACGTAGGATTTGCGCTCCTCTTCAGTGGTGGCAATGTTTCTCACCGGTTCGGCGGTGGTCGGGTCATTGTCGTAGATCATCTTGATCTCTTTAGAACCCACTTTCTTGCCAACGATAGGGCGTTTACCCTCTTTGAGGGTGGGCTTGAAGACATAGTATTCATCTGGATTGACTGCACCCTGGACGACGTTTTCTCCCAGGCCCCAGGCGCCGGTAATGAAGATGGCATCTTCGAAACCGGACTCGGTGTCAATTGAGAATAAGACACCGGAGGCGGCAGAGTCGGAACGGGCCATCTTCTGGATAGTAATGGAGAGGTAGACATCAAACTGGCCATAACCCTGATGTTGGCGATAGGAGATTGCACGGTTGGTGAACAGGGAGGCAAAACATTTTCGGCAGTTCTGGATGATATTTTCGTAGCCGTGGATGTTCAGATAAGTCTCCTGCTGGCCGGCAAAGGAGGCGTCGGGCATGTCTTCGGCCGTGGCGGAGGATCGCACTGCGACATCAACATTTTTACCATATTCGGCTTCCATCTTCTGATACGCCTTGATAATGGCATCGCGAAGCTCATCAGGAAAGGGGGCCTGGCGAATGATATCGCGGCATTTTTCTCCTCGTTCAGCAAGATTATGCATGTCTTCAATATCCAGATCGGCAAGGATCTGCTTGATTTCGTCCTCGATACCGGCTTCTTTCAGGAGATAGCGGTAGGCGTAGGCGGTGATGGCAAAACCGTGGGGCACTGCAACACCTTTGACGGTAAGATGCTGATACATCTCGCCAAGTGATGCGTTTTTACCACCGACCAGGGGGACATCATCAATGCCTATATCATCAAACCATAGAATAAATTCCTTGTCGTGATTACTGCCCATCGTTATTTCTCCTACTGGAAATAGATTGTTGAGGTGACAGATTCGGGGGCCGAATCTGTCTTAGAATCATTAAGATAAAAAAAATCAGGTCTCCTCTCAAGAGGCTTAAATGAGGGGCTCAAATAATATTGAAGTATTATATAAGGAAAACTGTCAATTCGTCAAGTGTTAGGGGGAGACTTTGCCTGGAGTCATGCCACTGGTTTTCTCTCAGTGGCATAGCCCTGGAGGTGGTTTTTTTTTGATGTCGAATAGGAAATCGAATTTTTCAGGATACAAGAGAATCATAAAATAGCGAATTTAAGGATAGCTAGGTAGATATGTACAGATCAGGTGAATCCTTATTATCAGAGGTCTCTAAATTTGAAGGAATGAAGCATAGATACGATATGCCATAATGCTTGAAAATTTGCAACAAGGAAGGGGAGAAAGATTTTTTTGGGATGTCCTCTAGATATTGTGGGGATGAATTGGTAGAAGAGAAGAAAAAAGTATGATATTGTTTTTACATCCTGAAGGATCGTATTTACTCAGTTAGATTGAAAAAAACTCCTCTATGAGGAGAAGCGGAGGGTTGAAGGTATGTCTCAGGCAGCAAAGGTTAAAGCACTCTATCAGCAATGCAAAATAGGCAGTGTTCACTCCCAAAGCGATTATTTTTCCCTGATCAGAGAGCTGGTTCGTCTGCGCAGTGAGGAAGGCGTTGAGTGGCAGCGATTTATTGAGCAGGTCTATGTTCTGATCATGGATGAGATTGTTACCAACAGCAGTCAGCCGAAGACAGCTGTCAAGTTTGGTACCTCCGGCTGGCGCGGCATATTGGGAAAAGACCTTTTCCTGCGTTCAGTGTCCTTTGTCACCGCCGCAATTGTTGATTTGTATCTGGCCGTCGATAATGAACCTGAGCTGGCTGCATTTCTTGGCGTATCCAGTCTGGCCGAGGCCCAAAAAAGGGGCTGTGTGCTGGGATTTGATAATCGTTTCGGTGGAGAAATCTTGGCTGGAGCCGTGACCGAGGTTCTGATCAGGGCGGGCTTTACTGTCCACTATGCCGGCGAATCTACCACCGGCGTCCTTTCCGCTGCAGTCCTTGAATTGAAGGCTGCGTTTTCGATTAACCTTACACCATCCCATAATCCCCTTGAGTATGGTGGCTATAAATATAACGCCGCAGACGCCGGTCCTGCAGCGACAGAGTTGACCGAACGAATCACGGCTCGGGCCCGGGAGATTATTGGCGCCGGCGAGTCACCGCTGGCTGTTCTTGATAAACCTGTACTGTCCCCTGCTGCACGCAATGATGTGCTTCCTTTTGATGCCCTGAACACCTGGAAGCAGCTTGTCCGCAGAAATGTTTCCAGGCATGGGGTGAATTACGATGACATATTGGCCCGATTCGCCGAGGACAGGGACGTTGTGGTGGTTATCGATTCCGTTCACGGGGCCAGCAGGATTCATGTTGCTGCCCTTTTTGAAGGTGCCGGAAGTGAGCGCCTGGTCCAGTTGCGGGCCAATGCAGACCCCACCTTTAACGGGATTGCCCCTGAACCCTCATCGGCCAATATGGCCGGGGTGCGAGATCTTCTCGCCTCGCGCCATGAATCTCTTAAGCTGGGGGCCATTATTGATCCTGATGGTGACCGAATCAGGTTCACGGACGGAAGCACTGAAATCAGTATGAATCAGTTCGGGGCCATGGCCTATCATTTTCTCCATGAGGGAAAAGGAAAAAGAGGTATGGTTGCAAAGACTGTGGCCACCTCAAATCTTGCCAATCGACTGGCTGAGGTCTTTAATGAAGAAACCTATGAACCACGGGTGGGTTTTAAGGAGTTCAAGCCTGTTATCGGCAAGGCCCTGGTCTATTTCGAGGAGTCGGATGGAATTTCTATTATTGGTCATACTCCGGAAAAAGATGCCTACATCGGTCTGTTCCTTGCTCTGGATATGGTACTGAGCCGCAAACAGAATCTGGGCGATTATCTGGCTGAGATAGAAGAGGAATTTGGGGCCTATTACCCAGACCGAGACGGCTTGTTGGTCAGTGCTCAGGGGAAGGAGCTGACAGCCACCTTGGCTAAACTTGAAAAATATGATGTTGGGAGTGTGATCCGTGTCGGCGACCGGGAGCAGGTTATCAGCCAGGTGATAGCAATTGATGGCCGGAAGATGATTCTTGAAGACGGTTCCTGGCTGATGATCAGACCGTCTGGAACTGAGCCGAAGGTGCGTTTTTATGTGGAGTCGCGGACGGCTAGCGGCACTGCCGCATTGGTTCAGGCTGCCAAGGCCATGCTCGAAGAGATCGGTCTTTTGTAAATTCCCCCTGTTATGGAAATCGTCATTGCTTTTTGACCTTCCGGTATTAGAATAGGAAAACTATGGGACAAGAGTTGTCCTGTAACGAATTTGATTTGTTACAACAAGTTTATCAATAAGTCATCCGGGCCACTCGGACCGGATTGGTTAAATACAAGACTGATCGATCAGGAGTAGAGATTATGTGGGAATATACGGACAAGGTACAGCAGCATTTTTTGCATCCCCACAATGTTGGAGAAGTTGAGAATCCCAGTGGCACAGGCGATGTGGGCTCCCTTGCCTGTGGGGATGCCTTGAAGCTGACATTGAAGATAGATAAAGACGAACGTATTGTTGATGCCAAGTTCAAGACCTTTGGCTGTGCCTCTGCCATTGCCTCCTCTTCGGCCTTGACCTTAATGGTTACCGGAATGACTGTTTCCGAGGCCGAGAAGATCACGAACGAAGATATTGCTGATTACCTTGGTGGGTTGCCAAAAGAAAAGATGCACTGCTCTGTCATGGGTCGTGAAGCCCTGGAGGCCGCCATTGCTGATTATCGAGGGGTGACGCTGCCCATGGCTGAGGGCGAGGTGGTCTGCGAGTGTTTCGGGGTTACCGATCTTGAGGTGATACGAGCGATCAAGGAATCGGAT
Organism: Pseudomonadota bacterium; assembly: GCA_018817385.1. Taxonomy (GTDB): domain Bacteria; phylum Desulfobacterota; class Desulfobulbia; order Desulfobulbales; family Desulfocapsaceae; genus Desulfocapsa. The sequence goes on along the minus strand of JAHIUA010000091.1, from coordinate 26,803 downwards.
CTGCGCTCGGTTGAAGAGATCACCAATTTTACCAAGGCCGGCGGCGGTTGCGGCAAATGCGAGGATCGGTTGCGGGATATCCTGCAGGCGACAGTGAGTGAAGGGACTGTTACTCCGGTTCAGATCGAGGGTCCTAAACGGATGACGACTCTGCAAAAGATCAAAAAGATTGAGGAGGTCCTTGAACGCGAGATCAAACCCGTTCTGCGCAAGGATGGAGGTGATATTGAGCTGGTGGATGTGGATGGTGACTTCGTCATGGTTTCACTGCGCGGAGCCTGTACCAGCTGTGCCAAATCTCAGACCACCCTGAAAGAGTATGTGGAGAAAAAATTGAGAGAACTGGTGCTTGAGAGTCTGATTGTGGAGGCAGCCAAATAATGATGGCGTTGCCCCCAAACGGTATTTCTTTGGGTGTTGCAAAGAAGGCTTTCCGCTTAGCCATTTGAAATCTTATCTTATTGGGACTTTGTTAACTAATGAACTGTGATGCAGATAAAGTAATTTATATGGATAATAATGCCACCACCCGGGTTGCACCTGAGGTGGTGGATGCCATGATGCCGTTTTTAACGGACTGTTACGGTAACCCGTCCAGCATGTATAACTTTGGCGGCCAGGTGGGAAAGGCCATAACCAAGGCCAGGGGACAGGTTGCGGAATTGCTCGGTGCGGAGTCTTCAGAGATCATCTTTACCAGCTGCGGAACGGAAAGTGACTCCACAGCCATTCTCTCTGCCCTGCAGGCCTTTCCGGAGAAAAGACATATTGTTACGACCCGGGTGGAGCATCCTGCGGTCAAGAATCTTTGTGAAAATGTGGATCGGCGTACCGGTCACAAGCATCGAGTGACTCGTCTCCAGGTCGAGTCTGATGGAACGCTCGACATGGCGCGCTATGAAGAGGCATTGGCCGATGATACCTCCATTGTTTCTGTTATGTGGGCCAACAATGAGACCGGGGTTATTTTTCCTGTGGAAAAAATGGCATCCATGGCCAAAGAGCGGGGGATTCTTTTTCATACCGATGCGGTCCAGGCCGTGGGCAAAATTCCCATCAATCTGGGAGAGCTCGATATCGATTTTCTTTCTCTTTCCGGTCACAAACTTCATGCTCCCAAAGGGGTGGGCGTTCTCTATGTGAAGCGCGGCACCCCTTTTGTTCCCTTCCTTGCAGGAGGGCACCAGGAAGAAGGTCGGCGTGGCGGAACAGAAAATGTGGCCTCCATTGTCGGACTTGGCAAGGCCTGTGAGCTGGCCGGGAAAATGATGGCGGAAGAAAACAGCAGGGTCAAGGCACTGCGTGATCGACTTGAAGAGGGGCTCCTGGCCTCTGTCCCCAAATCTATGCTCAATGGCCATAAGACAGATCGACTTCCCAATACCACCAATATCAGTTTCGAATTTGTGGAAGGGGAGGCCATTTTATTGCACATGAACCTGTATAATATCTGCGCCTCATCGGGGTCAGCCTGTACTTCCGGTTCCCTTGAACCGTCTCACGTTCTCCGGGCCATGGGGGTTCCTTTTACTGCTGCCCACGGTTCCATTCGTTTTTCCCTCAGTATCTATAACACCGAGGCCGAGGTGGATTTCGTGTTGGAGAAGATGCCTTCCATTATCGCGGAGCTTCGTGAAATGTCACCCTTCTGGAATGCGGAGTAATCATGCATGTTGTTGACCCCTCTTATGAGATCCAGGACGAACTGGATCAAGCCTCACTGGTAATCAGGCTGGAGGCCTGTGGTCGGATCTGCTATAAGAGTGAGGAGAAGATCACCAAAGACTCGGCTTTACCCTTTGTCAAAAAAATAGCGGAGCATGGCCACAATTCGGTCATGGAAATGGCAGTGGTCTCGTTGCAGGTGCAGTGTTCTGCGGAGCAGTTTGATGCCTTTCTGTTGCTTGAACCCAAATATTTTTTTGTTGATCGTCTTGATGGGGGAATGCTGGTCACCGGTTCCATTCGTTCTTTTCGTGAACTCTATCAGCGGGCAGGAAATACGCTGCTGGTGGAGGCACTGGTCAGCTTTTTGACCAGTGGTCACCCATACCTCTTTGAAGGGGTATGGGATGGCGGACATGGGCTGAGTGAAGGCACTACCATTGCAGTTAAAAAATTGGATTTGCAGGAGGTGGAAGCTCTTCCTCCGCAGTTGCTGGCTCGGCATCGTTTCACTGGGGTGAAGTTTGTTGTCAATCGCGCTGTCACCCATGAAATAGTTAGACATCGTCCCTGTTCATTTTTACAGGAAAGCCAGCGCTATTGTCGATATAGCCAAGACAAGTTTGGTAGTCAGGTGACCTTTATAAAACCCATCTTTTACGAGGAGGGGACAGAGGAATACTCCCTCTGGAAAAAAGCCATGGAAGAGAGCGAGCAGCTCTACCTCCAACTCTTGGAGACATCCACTCCTCAGGCTGCCCGAACTGTATTGCCCAACTCCTGTAAGACAGAGATTATCGTCTACTGCAATCTGGCAGAATGGAAACATATCTTTAATCTGCGCACCAGTCCTGCTGCTGAACCATCCATGCGGGAAGTCATGATACCTCTTGCAGTCGAGATGAAAGAACGCTATCCGTCCGTCTTTTCGTGACGTTTGTCCCCTCTTTTTTTTTGAAAAGCTCTTGTCTCCTTCGGGGATGAGGGCTTTTTTTGTGTGTGCCGCTTTCTCCCTGTATTGACACTTTATTAAGAATTAGTTATATAGATCATCAATTCTGATGAAATAGAGATTGGCATTGATTCGAAGCTGAGTCGATCCACTCTGCCCAGCTTGTCTGGGGTGCTAAACTTTTTGGATTCGTGTCATTAGAGATCTCTTTGCCTGACGGAGAAATGAGATCTTATCTGGGCACTAACAAACTAACCCTTGCTGCAAAAGGAGATCAATATGGTTCTTGATCCAACAAAACACGCCGACTGGGAGATTGCCCAAGAGGCGGAATCACGTATGAAAACAGTGTATGAGCTTGGCGATATCCTCGGTCTTGAAAAAGAGGAGGTACTCCCTTACGGACATTATGTCGGGAAGCTTGATTTTACCAAAATCATGAAGCGCCTTGGTGATAAACCTGATGGAAAGTATGTCGACGTAACGGCTATCAGTCCTACGCCCCTCGGTGAAGGAAAGTCAACATGTGCCATGGGTCTGGTCCAGGGGCTGGGGAAACGCAACAAGTCTGTTGTTGGTGCCATTCGCCAGCCTTCTGGTGGACCGACCATGAATATCAAGGGTTCTGCTGCAGGTGGTGGCCTGGCGCAGTGTATTCCCCTCACTGAATTTTCTCTTGGTCTGACTGGTGATATCAATGCCATCATGAACGCCCATAACCTTGGCATGGTGGCACTGACCTCGCGCATGCAGCATGAGGCCAATTACACCGATGAGCAACTGGCGCAGCGGAACCTGAAACGGTTGGATATCCATCCGAAAAAGGTAGAGTTTAACTGGATCATGGACTTCTGTGCCCAGGCGCTGAGAAATATTACCATTGGTATCGGCGGCAAAATGGACGGTTTTACCATGCAGTCCTCCTTTGCCATTGCCGTTTCCTCAGAGATCATGGCCATCCTCGCTGTTGCCAATGACCTGGCTGACATGCGCCGCCGTATCGGCAAAATCGTTGTGGCCTATGATAGACAGGATAGGCCGATCACCACCGCTGATCTGGAAGTTGACGGTGCCATGACTGCCTGGATGGTTCAGGCCCTGAACCCCAATATTATGCAGACCTTGGAAGGACAGCCCGTTCTTGTTCATGCCGGTCCTTTTGCCAATATTGCCATTGGTCAGTCTTCTGTTATCGCTGACCGTGTTGGTCTGAAAATTGCTGATTACAATGTTACCGAGTCCGGCTTTGGTGCTGATATCGGATTTGAGAAATTCTGGAATCTCAAGTGTCGTTTCTCAGGCAATAAGCCGAACTGTGCCGTTGTCGTGGCCACCATTCGTGCCCTTAAATGTCATGGTGGAGCCCCGATTCCTGTCCCAGGTAAGCCAATGCCGGAGGAGTATGGCAAAGAGAATGTGGGCTGGGTTGAAGAGGGTTGTAAAAACCTCATCCATCATATTGAAACCGTTAAGAAGGCAGGCATCAATCCGGTTGTCTGTATTAATGCCTTCTACACGGATACTGATAATGAAATCAAGGCCGTCCGTCGTATCTGCGAGGCAGCCGGTGCCCGTGTTGCCCTTTCCCGTCACTGGGAGCATGGTGGTGACGGAGCCCTTGAATTTGCTGATGCCGTTGTTGATGCCTGTGAAGAACCTAATGACTTCAAATTCCTTTACGATCTCTCCGATCCCCTCGAGAAACGTATCGATCTCATTGCCAGGGAGGTCTACGGAGCAGATGGTGTCTCCTATACCCCGGAGGCCCAGGCTAAACTGAAGCGCCTTGGCGATGATCCTGATATGAAGGAAATGGGAACCTGTATGGTCAAGACCCATCTCTCCCTTTCCCATAATCCTGCCTTGAAGGGGACTCCTAAAGGTTGGACCCTTCCCATACGTGATATCCTCACCTACAAGGGCGCTGGATTTGTTGTTCCTGTAGCCGGGGCCATCAGCCTCATGCCGGGTACTGCATCTGATCCTGCCTATCGGAGAGTCGATGTGGATGTGGAGACCGGAAAGGTAAAAGGCGTGTTCTAAAAATGTGGATGAAAAGAAGAACAGCTAAGAGGTAGTTTCCTGGCCAGAGTCAGTGTGCTGCCAGATTACGGGTTAAAAAAAGGTGATCTTTTTTTAACCCGTTTGTTTTTTTAGTAAAAAGCTTGTATTGTTATTATGTCCTGACTATACCAGGCACAGTGTCTGATGGTTTGTTTTTCTCTCTTTTTTATATCCACTTGATATGGCAGTAAAACAAAATATTATACCCAAGAAAAAAAGTTCTCTTAAAGGGACCGTAAAAGATCAATCCGGTGCAGGGAAGGTCAAGATCGGAGAGCTTTTGAGTAAGGCTGGCTATATCACTCCGGCCCAGCTTGCCACGGCCAAAAAAGAGCATAAGGAAAAAGGTGGCAGGCTCGGAGCCATCCTTCGTCAGCTCGATTATATCGATAGCGACACCATCTATACCTTTCTCAGTCGTCAGCACAACTTTACTTCGGTTCAGATCAGCAAGGAGCCACCGAGTAAGGAAGCCGTCGCCCTGATGCCCTATGAAGTGGCCAAGCGTTTCATGGCCTTTCCCCTGCGTCTGGCTGGAAAGACCATGCAGATTACCATGGCCGAGCCCACGGATACCGAGGCCGTGGAAAAGCTGCAGAGTATAATGGGGAAGGATCTTTCCGTCTGTGTCTCCATGGAAGACGATCTGGTCGATGCCTATAAACAGTATTATGGAATTGATGCGGAGGAAGCCAAGAGCTTTTTTAATGCTGTTCGTAACGATTATGATGACGAGATGTCCGTTACGGAGATTGATGACTTCGGCAGTATCGTGGCCGAGGCCGCTGATGATTTTGAGATAGAAGAGGATGAAGAGGATATTGGAGGCGATCAGTTTGCTGCCTCTGACGCCCCCATCATCAAATTGGTCAACGGTATTCTCGTCAAAGCAGTTCAGGATGGGGTCTCTGATATTCATGTCGAGCCTTATGAGAAATCCATGCAGGTCCGCTATCGTAAGGACGGTTCGCTTTTTAAGTCCATGAATCTGCCTTTGACCATCAAAAATGCCATGGTGGCCCGTCTCAAGATTCTCGCAAATCTCGATATCACCGAACGCCGTGTTCCCCAGGATGGTCGTATTAAAATGCGACTTGGACGAAATCGATCAGTGGATTTCCGTGTTTCCTCCCTCCCCACCCTGTTTGGTGAATCTGTTGTCCTTCGTATTCTGGATAAGAGTTCCCTCAATGTCGACCTGACCAAACTCGGTTTTGAAGTGGAGACCTTTGAGGCTTTGAAGCGTTGTCTCAAACGTCCTCAGGGGCTGCTGCTGGTTACAGGACCCACCGGTTCCGGTAAAACCGTTACCCTTTATTCGGCCTTGAATTCTCTGAACTCAGAGGATATCAAGATTTTGACTGCTGAAGATCCGGTCGAGTTCAACTTCAAGGGGATCAACCAGGTTAACGTCCATGCCGAGGTGGGGATGACCTTTGCTGCCGCCTTGAAGGCCTTCCTCCGTCAGGATCCTGATATTATCATGGTTGGTGAGATTCGAGACATGGACACTGCCGAGATTGCCATCAAGGCTGCCATGACCGGTCACCTTGTCTTTTCCACCCTCCATACCAATGACAGTGCTGCAACCATTGGCCGTCTCATCGATATAGGCATTCCATCATTTATGTTGGCCTCTTCCGTCACCATGGTGCTTTCCCAGCGACTCGGGCGCAAGCTCTGTCAGAAGTGTAAAAAACCGGAACAGCATGATCCCAAGGATTTGCTCAGTATGGGCTTCAAAGAGGAAGAGGTCGATTATGTGGTCACTTACGGTCCTGTGGGTTGCCCTGAATGTAATGGCCTGGGCTATAAGGGACGGGTCGGTTTTTTTGAGTTGATGGAAGTGACTGACGAGGTGGCCAAGGCCATCAGTGCAGAGGTTCCTGAAGATCATTTGCGCAAGGTTGCCCACCAGGAAGGAATGATACCACTGCGTCAGGCGGCCATTGAAAAGGTCCGCCAGGGAGTTACCAGTGTAGAGGAAGTCTTGCGCAGGACAGTGGCCCATGAAGAAAGCCTCCCTGCCTATCTGGTCAATCCGGATGTGGAAAACTATGAAGATGCCGATACGATTATCCGGGAAGGAAACACAGATATTGATTTTTTTAAACTGATTCGGGGAGGACTTTCGGTTGTCAAAGGTGGAAAGAAGATCGCAGAATTGACGGAACCCGGGGAGTATTTCGGTGAAATGGCCGCCTTGTCCGGTGAACAGCGTACGGCATCAATTGTTTCCATGGGGCGTTCCACCATAAAACGCTACCCCGGTGCTAAGCTTGACGAAATTATCGCAAAATATCCAGATGTTTCTATCCATCTTTTCAAGACCATGGCCACCAGGTTACATAAGACCAACCAGATTATTGTCAAACTGGCTGGAGGCATTAACCGCCAGCCGCCGAAGCGGTAATGAATAAAATAAGCGTCTATATTATTGCCTATAACGAGGCCTGGAAGATTAGAGATGCCATCAATTCTGTCCTCTGGGCCGATGAAATCGTGGTGGTTGATTCTCACTCCACCGATGAGACGGCAGCCATTTCTGAATCCTTGGGGGCACGGGTTGTTCAGGTTGATTTTCAGGGATTTGGTGATCTGCGCAACAGGGCCATGGCTGCCTGCAGTCATGAATGGATTTTCAGTCTTGATTCCGATGAACGCTGTACCAGAGAGGCGCGGGATGAGATACTGGAGACGGTTGCTGCTCCAGGAACGACTGAGGCCTGGTATGTACCCAGAAGGAATTATTTCATGGGGCGCTGGATTAAACACTCTGGATTTTATCCTGACTACCGACAGCCGCAACTGTTTAAAAAAGGGAAATTAGTTTTTGAGCTGGATATGGTTCATGAGGCCTATCAAATCGTTTCCTCAGCCCCTGCCGGTTACCTGAAACACGCCATCTGGCAGGTTCCGTTCAAGGATTTAGAAGAGGTATTACACAAGGCCAACAAATACTCCAGCCTCGGTGCCAGAAAATTGGCAGATAAAGGGGGAAAAGGTGGTATGGGCAAGGCACTAGGCCGTGGACTGTGGTCGTTTTGGAAACTCTATTTTCTTAAACTGGGGATCCTTGACGGATGGCCAGGTTTTATTATTGCTGTGGGAAATTTTGAAGGAACCTTCTTTAAGTACGCCAAGCTCCATGAACTGAACTCTTCCTGGTCACTGCCTCACTCTCCTCCCCTCACTCGAAACTGAGCATCAGGCGACTGTCATCCCCCCTGCGTTACCAACTATCTCTCTATGGTAATGTCTCTATGTTGTGAGAGTCCATTTTCACACCAGATCAGTTTTTTTTGTAGGGTGTTGGCAAGGATTTTATCATTATCTGCGAGGTGTTGCCGTGAGTTGATCTTGTGGTGGAGGTGATAGGCAACTCCTTTAAATTTCAAGTTCTGTCGTTTTACGCCAAAATTGAGCATTCTTGCTGTAAATTCAGAGTCTTCTCGTCCCCAACCAACAAAATCTTCATTGAAGCCATTGATTGCCTCGGCATGTTCACGCCAGAAGGCAAAGTTGCAGGTCTTGATGCCGGTGAGCCGTTTGCTGGAAAAACTGAAGAGTCTGGAGAGGAGGTGGGAACGAATGCAGTTCTTCCTGTTTTCCACACCCGGATCAGTTAAACAGAAGCAGAGTTCTTTTCTGGCAATGGCCTTCTGGGTCGCTGCGGCGTTGAGAAGGACCCGAGACCCCTGGATAAAATAATTTTCTCGGGCAGCATTGATGTGATCTGCAATGAAATTTTCTTCAATCAGGATATCTCCGTCGATGAGGATGATATAGTTGCCTTGAGCAATGGAGAGTGCTTTATTTCTGCTCCTTGAGAGGCGAAACCCCTTGTTCTGTTGCCAGGAATGGACAATGTTCACAGGGGATATCTTTTGCAGGGACTCGATGAGTTGTCGTGTGTCCGATTTAGAACCGTCATCGGCAATGATTATTTCAGAGGGAAGGTGAGTCTGCTTGAATACGGAGCGGACTGATAGCTCCAGGGCTTCCTTCCAGTTGTAAGTGGTTATAATGAGTGATGTGCGCACAGGTCTGAGAGGAGTCGTTTGTTATGGAGTAGGTAAGTAACGAGGGCGAAGGCTGAAGGAAAGAATGGTATCAGCTCTCCTGGAAACCTGTTCTCTGTTTTAGCCTTCAGTCTTCATCCTGGTTACTTGAATGATGTGGAGGACTTTTTCCACTGTCAGATCATTCATGCACCGCCAGTTGTATTTTGTACACGGCTTCTGGGCATAACAGGGGCTGCAGGGAAGTGTCTCTTGAATAATAGTATGAGATTTTCCGTAAGGACCTGTCCTGATCGGGTTAGCTGGTCCAAAGAGGGCAAAAACAGGGACGTCCAGGGCCGCGGCAATGTGCATGGGACCGGTATCGTTACAAATAAAGAAACTGGCCTTGGCAATGAGGGAGACCAGCTCTTTAAGACCTGTCCGGCCTGCAAAATTGATCGCCTTGCCGTTACTTGCAGCTACCACTTCCTCGACAATGTGACTGTCGGCAGGACTGCTGATAACCACCGAAGGCAGTGGCAGGTTTGCTGCCAGTTGGCCAAACCGCTCTGCCGGCCAGCGGTTGGCCTTTTTTCCTGCAGAGGGGGCCATGATGCAGAATTCCACAGGGAGAGCAGCTAACAATTCAGATGCGGCGGGCAGGGGTGGCAAGGGGTACTCGATCTGAGAGGTATCACAGTCCAGTGAACGGGCAAGTTTGAGATAGCGATCAATGGCATGGATTTGATCGCCACCTTCTATTTTGTGGGTATAAAAGAAAGGGCTCCCTTCATCAGAGTCGGAAAAACCCAGTCTGCATCTGGCACCTGCTGCCCAGGTGATAAGACCGCTCCGCAGCAGGCCGGAGAGGTCTACCGAGATGTCAAAATGTTCTTCTTTCAGTCCTTTCCGGAAGGTATTGATTTCCGGAAGGATGTGGCGGAAGCGCCTGATCTGTTTCCAGCCCTCTTTATCCAAGATCCATAAGCGTTCTATCAGAGGATGGCCTTCGAGGAAGCTGTGCAGTCCCTTAGCCACTACCCAGTGAATCTTTGCTTCAGGATATCGTTTATGGACGGCAGCCAGGAAAGGCAGGCTGTGGACGATATCGCCCAGGGCACTGGGTTTGATAATCAGGATCTTCAGCGGTCGTCTGGAGGCGGAGAGAATATCTCTGAGGGCAGCAATCATGATTTTCCGAAAAGCTTTTTGATGGTATTGATATGCTGGCCAATGGTCAGACCATGGGTCTGGGCGAAGTTGTCCGTTACTGCGAAGGTGGTGGACAACCCCTGTATGGTCCGGGCAATGGTTTCCGGTCTGTTATCGCTGAGAATGATCCCATCACGGGGAGAGAGGAGCTCGGTGGCCCCCACCTCTGCAGTTGTAATGACCGGCGTCCCGCATTGCAGGGATTCAGGGATAACCAGACCAAAGGCCTCGTAATCAGAGGGCAGGATGGTAAAATCAACTGCACTGTAGACAGGGGCCAGATTAGGAATATAGCCTATATAACGACAATTTTCGGGGTGTGCATATGGAATCTTAGTGCCAGCGACCAGGAGCTCATATTTCCCGGGATCAAGTATCTTGAAGGCCGCCAGAAGCTGGGTTAAGCCCTTGCACTGGTGGCCGCAGGATGGCAGGAGGAAGGTAATCTTCTTTTCGTCTATCTGCAACTCCTTACGGGTTGCTTTGATAGTCTTGTTGTCGGCAGGGAAAAACTTGTCTGTGTCTATGGGGGGGTAGATCGTTTTGATCTTGGCTTCTGCAACACTGTAGTGGGCCATGATCTCCCTGGAAATGGCCTTGGAATGGGCCATGATAAGGGGCACTGTCGCGAACATCTTTTTTTCAAAATATATCTCAATCTTGTCGTGCAGCCAGCGAAAGAGTGAGGAGCGGTTGATACGTCTGATCGTTTCCGGATGGACTCCTCCACAGACAGCGATATCCTGGCAACTGGTCCGGGTCAGGCTGAGGGTAATGTCATAAGACTCTCTCTTGAAACGGGTATTGCAGAGGTGGAGAAAGTGATATTTCTTCCAGCGTCCGGGCAGGGGCAGGAGGCTGGGCTGGTAAATGATGCAGGAGGATTGTGCGGCCAGTTCCCTGTTCACCTCATAGGCATAGATGGACACCTGATCTCCATCTGCAAGAAAGCCTTTGACAAGGGAGAGCATGTAGGCCTCCATGCCGCCAGCCTGGGAATACTGGTTATGAATAATGGCTATTTTCATGGGATCAGAATTGGCCCAACCGTGTTGAAAATTGATTCTCTATCTGCTTGAGTCTGCGAAAGTAGGACCATTTTTTGAGGGGGCTGTTGGGGATCAGTTGGCTGGCAAGTTTGTGTCTGTTTCTGAATAGATACTGCAAGTCTTGACGATCATAGGCCTTGTTTGCAGCATCTATGTAACGTTCCATGGCGGCCAGGTTTTTTATCCGCCAGTGGTTGGCGATAATACCATGACCATGTTTTTTACGAAAGAGCCTCTTGTTCTGTTTGACCATCTTCTTGACAGCTGGACAGGTATTGGAAAAGCTGCCTGAGCCGCGATGGTAGACAAAGGCATCTTCTGTGATCATCAGTTTCAGACCAGCCTTTACGGCCCGGTAATTGAAATCCGTATCCTCGTAATATCCCAGTCCGAATGCCTCGTCCAGGCCTTCAAGATCTCTGTAAATCGTGGTTCGAATCATCACACAACAAAAGCTGAGAATATCGGTCTGGTAATGGGAGTTATGGGCATGGTCGCACCAATTTTTCCCCTGGAGGAGGATCTCATCCGGACTCTTCCCTTCGGTGAATATCTGTTGATCATTACCCGTTTGATTGGAGACGGGTCCGAGCATGGCCCAGTCTGGATTCTCCTCCATCAGGATGAGACAACGGAGGATGGTATCGGCCAGGATCTGGGTATCGCTGTTGAGGAGGAGGAGAATGTCACTGGCAGCCGCCTCGACTCCCATGTTATTGCCACCTGCATAGCCCCTGTTGCTTTCGCTGAAGATGGGTTTGATTCGAGAATCCGTGTGAGCGGCCTGTTCAAGGGCCTGGCAGGTCTGTCGGTCAGAGCCGTTGTCAACGACGATGATCTCAATATTGGTGGGGTCCTGCTGCAGGCTCCGCAGGCAGGGGCCTGTGGTCTCCTGGAAATTGTTGAAGCTGATAATAATGACACTGCAGCGGGGGGTGTTCATGTCTGAGCCAAAAGCTGTTTGATCTGATCGCTACACAGGAGAGAGAGGTTCTTTCTGATTTTTTCTTCAGGCCAGTCCCACCATGCCAGTTGGAGCAGGGCCTCGATGGTCTTCTGCTCAAATCGTTTTTTTCTCTCCCGGGCAGGATTGCCAGCTACAATGGCGTAGGGTGCAACATCGTCAGTAACCACACTCTCGGCACCGATGACTGCTCCGTTGCCGATGGTTACTCCGGAAAGGATGGTGGCACCATAGCCGATCCAGATATCATTGCCAATGCTTATATCCCCTTTCGAGGCGGGATGACCTTTGATGGCACTGGCCTCGGGCCAGGTCTGGGCAAAGGCCGGAAAAGGATAGGTGGTCAGCCAGTCGGTACGGTGGTTTCCTCCCAGAATAATGGTGACCTGATCGGAGATGGAACAGAAACGACCGATGGAAAGGCGAGTTGTCTGGTCAAAGGTGAGGATAGTTGGCTCACCGTAGGTGTGGTTGCCAATGGAGAGATTCGGGCCGGAAATCTTATCTCTGGTCAAGGGCTGTTTTTTTTTCCTGGAGAAAAGCATGGTCATTTGATGTCAGGTGCGTCGTTATCCGTTTGTATCCGGGCCTTGTAGACAAACTGGGTGGCCAGAAAATTTTTGAAGAGGTCTGTATAGGCTCGCCGCATTCTCATACCGACCCATGGGATCAGACGCAACAAGTCTGAAGGCGCAAGAATACGGGTATCGAAAAGGATCTTAAATGGACAGATGTCCTCAAAGGTATAGGCGAAATCAGAACAGGTATAGCCGCATTCTTCCAGGAGCTCACGAAAACTGTTGATGGTGAAAAACCGGAGGTGGCTCCGGTCCATGATACCATAGTCCTGGTATTCCCAGCGGCCCATGAGGATCTGGAGACGAGACTTCCAGTGGACAATACTGCAGGTGGAGATGACAAGGCAGCCGTCAGGAGCGAGCCACCTTTTCAAGGTGTGGAGGGTGGTGGCGGGGTCAGCAATATGTTCAATGACCTGAGACATGAAGATGACCTGGAAGAGGCCGTGTTCCTCGGTATAACGGGTGATCATCTCCTGGGTGTCAGGGGCATCTATGATACCGACAACGACCTCTAACCCTCTTGCTCGGGCTGCTTCGGCCTGTTCTGGTACCGGTTCCACGCCCAGTGTGCGGCATCCTTTTTCTTTGGCAAGGTATTCGGTCATGTAACCGGTGGCACAGCCGATCTCGAGGACATGGCTTTGGCCAGGGATCATGGCCAGCTGGAGTCGGTCAATGTTGTTCTGGTGCAGGGACTGAAAATCGATATGTTCTTGATGATATTTTATCATACCTGATTCGCAGTCAAGCTGGCTGACAATTGCTGCCCTTCTTCAAAAGGCCTATAGAGAAAGGAGCTGAAGAGTGAAAAGAGAAAACCTGTTTCATAGACCTGGAGATATGATTCGCTGAGCATGATGACCAGAAAAAAGATCGGAAATGCCAGGCGCAAGTGAGCCAGAGAGCCCTTCAGTTTCATGGCCAGAACCAGTTGACAGATAAAGATGGAGAGAAGGCTGACAAGGCCGCTAAGGCCGAAGAGGGCGGTGACAAGGAGATACTGATTGTGCGGGTTGTCCGTAGCAGGCATTGCCGGTGAACGAACTTGGTTGATTTTTGCATATTCAAGGGGAAAGTCGCCTGTACCAATTCCGGTTAACCAGTTTTCCTTGAGGAGTTGCCAGGTATTGGTACAGAACCAGAGTCGGCAACCCATGGAAGTGATTTCACCGGATCTGAAATTTTGTACTTCGCTAATGGCTGTCGTAATGCGGCTCCTGAAAGTTGGACTGATCTGATAGATGGCGGTGATCAGGAGGGGCAGGAGAAGGAGGGCCACGACCAGCATTTTTTTGGATCTCGTCTGGAAATATTGAAAAAGAGTGATCAGGAGGAGGACAAAAAAGACTACGTGGCCAGTGCGTCCCGCAGTGATAAACATATTGCAGAAAAGAAAGAGGAACAACAGCGTTTTCAGGGTCTTGCTCAGGGAACGGTTCTTTCCAAAAAGCAGGTTCTGAAGGATGATATAGATGGCCAGAGCCAACATGGGATTGTATACCACATGGCTTGTTCCCTCGGTGGTAAATGCGGATCCAGGTGCGAGGGCGATTATTCCCAGCCAAACCAGATAGGCTTTAGCGGCCTGAATAGAAATGGCTGTAACAAAGGCTGCCAGGTAATATTTTATCTGATCTTTTTTGACCAGGGTGAGGAAAACCGGAAAGAGGAGGAGTTTCCATTGCTTGAGGAGGAGATCTGTTCCCCAGTCCAGGTTTTCGCTCCAGAGCAGGCCAATGGCATGGAGACCAAGATAGACGAGGACAGCAATAGCCAAAGGATTATGAAAAATGTCTGTGAGCTTTTCCCCCAAATTGTCGCCTGCTATCCAGACCAGGATGAGGAGGATAGCCAGGATAGATGTAACGGATGTAGAGAGAGGAAGCGCAAAGGCAAAAAGAACCAGGAGCGGTGAAGAGGCCGCCGTTGCTTTTTGGGCAAGTGAATTCATGTTAAAAACATCAAGACCGAATGTTAAGGGAAGTGGGTGAGCAAAACAGAGGACTCATCAGGATCGGTATTGCATGTTATAGAGGGTCTCATACTCACCATTCAGGGCCAGCAGTTTCTCATGGGTCCCTTCTTCAACAATCTTTCCGGCTTTGACCACAATGATACGATCCGCGTTTTTGATAGTGGAGAGGCGATGGGCAATAACAAAGGTGGTTCTGTTTTTCATGAGATTCTCCAGCGCTTTCTGAACTTCCCGTTCCGATTCTGTGTCCAGGGAAGACGTCGCTTCATCAAGGACGAGGATGGGTGCATTTTTCAGCAGTGCCCGGGCTATGGAGAGCCTTTGCCGTTCGCCGCCGGATAACTTAATACCTGATTCGCCAATTATGGTATCAAATCCTTCCGGAAGATTTGTTATAAAATTCAAGGCATAGGCTGCTTCCGCCGCTTTGCGGATATCCTCTTCGCTCCTGTTCGGGTCACCATAGGCAATGTTGTTGCGGATGGTGTCGTTAAAGAGGATGGTCTGTTGGGTGACAATGGCTATCTGGTCGCGAAGGGACTTGAGAGTGACATCGCGAATGTCGTGCCCATCTATGAGTAGAGAGCCTTGCTGAATATCAAAAAATCGGGGAATGAGGTTGGCCAGGGTGGATTTTCCGGAACCGCTGGGGCCGACGATGGCCAGGATTTCCCCTGCGGGGACTGTGAGATTGATATCCTTAATGACTTCTGCACTTTCATCATAACTGAAATGCACCCCCTGCAGGGTGATGGCATTCTGGAAAGGGGGCAGTTCAATGCTGTCGGATTTGTTGACTATGGCCGGTGCTCTGTCGAGAAGGCCAAAGACTCTGACTGCTGCAGCCATACCCTGCTGGACAGTGGAGTTGATTTTACTCACGGCCTTGATCGGCTCATAAATCATGACGAGGGCAGTGAGAAAGGAAAAGAATGTGCCGGGTGTTGAATTTCCGGCAATGACTTCCTTGCCCCCAAACCAGACGATTAAGGCCATGCCAATGCCGCCAATGACTTCCATGAGTGGGTGCTGAATACGACGATACCTGGCATCTTCCATGATGACGTGAAAGAGTGTAGTGACCTGTGTCGAGAAACGTTTGGTTTCATACTCTTCCATGGCAAAGGCCTTGACCACCGGTGCACCGGTGATGGATTCGTGCATGATGTTTGAAACAACAGCCGTTTCTTCCTGCATTTTTGTACTGATGCGACGAAAAGCCCGGCCGAATTTGACAATGGGGAAAGAAGCGGCTGGGAGAAAAATGATAGAAATCAGGGCCAGTTTCCAGTTCATGGAAAAGATGACAATGAGGAGAAAGATAACCTGGAAGAAGTCACGCAGTAGGCCGACCACAACAGTGGAAATGGCACCCTGCATCAGGTTGATATCGTTGATGACTCTGGAAATCAGTTCGCCGGTGGGTGTCTTGTGGAAAAAGGAGAGTGCCTGCTGATGAACATGCTCAAAGACCCTGATACGCATATCTCGGATCACGGTCTGGCCGATCTTTTCCAGGAGGAAAAAGTTAAGACCGTAAAAAAAGCCTTTAATGGCAAAAAGGGCTACCAGGGCAAAGGGCAGGATAGCCAGGAAGTAGGTGTCTTTCTCAAAAAAGATCTTGTCCAGCAGGGGTTTGACCATATACGCCTGGGCACCGCTGAGTCCCGCCACAATCAGAGCGGCAATCATGGCCACAATGAATGGGAGCTTGTAGGGACGGATGAGGTTGAAAAGGCGGCCAAGAATTATTTTATTCGACATATGTAGTAGTGTGATGCGCAGTTCAGTGTCATTAACTGAGGTGCTTTTGTCTCTTATGGGTTCGCGGTTGCAATCTTCGCCAGTCACGTAATTATTGCTGGTGAGAGGGATAAGGCGACACTATTGATGCGCAGCGAACAAAAGTAAAAAGATAGTATTCTAACATCACTCAGTGGAAGAAACAAAGGGAATTTTTGGAGTGTCGGAGAAGGGGGGCGGGGCGCGATTTCGTCTCGGGGAAAACCGCTTGATAACTATAGAGAAAAATAGAGAATTTAGAGTGACAGTTGTTCTGCTTTTCTCCCTTACCGGTTCTTGGGAGGTCACGGGAAGTGTTCTGGTTTCAGCTCTCGGTATCAGCCCAGGGAGGTGAAAAAGGAGCGCAGGGGGCTTGTCCATGGCGAATTCAGGATGCCCGGGGTGAGCCATAGCTGAATTTTGGGGGGGCTTTGCCTTGCCCACTTCGTTTGTTTTCGACTTCAGGCTTCCTATACACCTCCTGGAGGGGGAAAAGGGCAAAATGGAGGCGTGGGGCCTCGTTACACTCACAGCTCTGAGGTGTCGGCTTCTTCCTCCAGATATTCTTTAATCTTGGCCAATAAGGAAGGGTAGCTTATTTCCAACATTCTGGCCGCCATGCTCTTGTTGCCGTTACTTGCCTCCAAGGCTTGAGTGATCATTTTTTCTTCGATGATTTTCTTGGCTTTTTTCAGGGAGTAGGTGCCTAGAATATCCTTGATCTGTTGTGTTGCTGTCCGTGGATCACGCGGGTCGCTCAGATCTTTTGCCAGAATCACATCTGTGTCCGCCAGGATGGCTGCTCGTTCAAGACTGTTTTTCAGCTCCCGAATATTACCCTTCCATTCCTGACTCAGAAGCTGGGTCATGGCTTCGGGAGAGACTTCTTTGATTTTCAGGCCCATTTTTTGATTGAGTCTGGAGAGAAAATGAGTGCAGAGATAGGGGATGTCGTCCTTTCTTTCCCGCAATGGCGGCAGTTTCAGGGTAAGGACATTGAGACGATAAAAAAGATCTTCACGAAATCTTCCTGCCTTTACTTCCTGTTCCAGATCCTTGGCAGTTGCTGTAATGACCCGGACGTTTATTTTTTTGGTTTTGACACTGCCAACGGGGCGAATTTCGTTTTCCTGAAGAACCCGTAACAGTTTCACCTGGAGACTGAGGGGTAGTTCTCCTATTTCATCAAGAAAGAGAGTTCCCGAGTCTGCTTCTTCGAAGAGTCCTTTTCGGTCCCGGTCTGCACCGGTAAAAGCTCCTTTCACATAACCGAAAAATTCACTTTCGAGAAGGTTTTCCGGAATGCTGCCGCAGTTTATGGCAATGAAGTCTTTGTCTTTGCGTGTTGAATTTTGATGAATCCCCTTAGCAATCAACTCTTTTCCGGTACCTGATTCGCCGTTGATCAGGACTGTTGTGTCGTATTTAGCTACTTTTTCAGTGAGTTGGAGAAGAGATTCCATTTCTTTGGAGTGAGCAATGATCTCTTCAAAACAGCTTACCCCCTGCAACTCTTTTACTCTGGCCTTGAGGCGGACGTTTTCTTCATGTAATGCCAGGTGGTCACGGGCTTTTTCCAGGACCAGGAGTATTTCTGCATTTTTAAAGGGCTTGGTGATAAAATCATAGGCCCCTGCTTTCATGGCTTCAACGGCATCATCAATGCTTGCATAAGCAGACATCATAATGATGATAGGCCGGGGAGGATCAGTACCGAGGGCCTTTAAAAAATGGAGTCCATCCATCTTGGGCATTTTCAGGTCGCAGAGGATAAAGTCAAACGGAGATTTCTTCTGTGTGGCCAGAGCCTGCTCTCCGTTTTCTGCAATGGTAACCTGATATCCGGCGTTACTGGTGACCACAGAAAGCATGTGACGCATATTCTCTTCATCATCTATGATCAGGAGCCGTCTGTTATGTGTCATATCTACCAAATTAGGTGATGGGTTGGGGAGAGATGGGGAGCTTGACGGTAAGGGTTGTTCCTTGACCTTCAGTAGAGAAAATATTGAGCTGACCACCCGACTTTTCAATAAGGTTATGCGCCACCGTAAGACCTAAGCCAGTACCTTTTCCTGGCTCTTTGGTGGTAAAGAATGGATCGAATATGGTCTCAAGATGTTCTTCACTGATTCCAGTCCCATTGTCTTTAAGAGTGATAAGGATATACTCTTTTCCGTCATCAGTCGTTTCGTTACTGGTTGTAAGGATGATCTTGCCCTCTTGGCCATCTTTCTTTTCTTCAATGGCATCGATGGAGTTAAGGATACAGTTGAGAAAGACCTGGCGCAGGCCGTCACTGTCAACTGTGACCTCTGTGTGTATGGCGGGAAAATCAGTTGCAAAGGTGATGGCAATGGTTGTCTTTCTGATGCAAATAGTATCAATAAGTTCTCGCAGAAGGCTGTGTATCTCCACAGAGGTTACAGTTGAGGTTGCCGGGGTGCGGGAAAGATCGAGGAGGTTTCTGATGAGAGTATTTATACGGGAGAGTTCCTGTACCGCCTTCTTACTGAAAAGGACTCTGTCATCCTGGGAAAGGGTATTTCCTGCGAGAAGTTCAATGTATCCCTGAATAATAGCCAGTGGGTTCCCTATTTCATGAGCCAGGCCTGCTGAAAGTCTGCCGATGGATGCCAGTTTTTCAGTACGGAGCATCTCTTTACGATTTCGTTGCAGTTCTTTGTTTGCTTTTTTGAGAGAGTCAACAGTTGCTCGTAACTCCTGTTTGTCACCATCGATCCGTGTCAATAGACGATTGAGGCTGAGGGAAAGCTGGGTGAATTCCCCCAGCCCCTCACCTGGGAAAAAGCTGGTATCGGTTTGGTCTGATCGTGAGTCGGCCAGACGGGCCAGACGCTGGATTGGCCGAATGACCAAATGCACCAGCCGGGTAAAACCGATGGTTGCAAAGATCAGGACATTGACCACCAGATACCCGAGGAAAATTTTTTGGACGTTACGGATGGAGGTAGAGACATCTTGCAGAGAACGAACAAGGCCGATTGCCCCCTGACTTTCTTTTCCTGCTTGAAAAGGTGTTGCCAGTAACAAATATTCTCTGGTGAAGAAAAAACCATTCCAGATAACACCGGAATATGCTGTTTGTGTTTTATTATTCTTGGTGACATCTCGGAGCAGAGAATCCAGCGATAACTCAGGGGCGCAAGAACCAAGAAAATGGCGAGTAGCTGAATCATTTTGTCGCCACTGAAGACAGGCGATTCCGTTTTGCTCGAAAAAATTCACAAATTGAGAAGGAATTGGTTGATCATTTTGTCCGTTGCTCTCAGGTTGAAGATACACTGAAGCCAGGTGGAGAAGCCTTTCACTGGCATGGGCTTCCTGTCGTATCGCACTGCGCTGCCAGAACATCAGCAAAACCAAGCCGAAGAGGAACATGCTGAGCAAGAGGAGGGCAGAGAGTGTGAGTCCCAGTTGAACTTTAAGTGTATGCATTATCTTGTTATGTTATCAGAAAAGAAGAGAAAAAATCAAGGGATAGCAAAGATGGTGAGGAGTTCTCACGGGAGAGGGCCAAGGCCAAAGATGGAAGGCTCAGGAAAAAAACATGTATTCCAGAGGGAATGCATGTTTCTGGGGGCCTGAACAGGGCTCACTGGTGTCAATTGGTGTTTCCCTCAGTCTTTATTTTTAATCCTGCAATGATCTCTGCCGGAAAAAAAATTTAGCCAGGAAGAACTGGTGTTGAGGGACCAGTCCTTTGGTGGAAGCGATTCCAGGCCATGGATCTGGTTGCAGTCTGGTTCAATTCCTCGATGATAGGCACGAACCCAGAAACAGAGACGTTCTTTAGGATAGACTTCGCAGAAACCGTTCCTGGAGCCTCCACAGGGACCATTGATCATTCTCTTTGGACATCCGGACTGGGGGCAGAGATACGAGGATTCTGCCAGGGTGCAGTCTCCGCACATGCGGCAGCGAAAGAGGATGCTTTTGATCAGGTGCTCAAAAAGAGTGTAAAAATGACGCAACGAATGGTTTTTTTCAGCTAAGTCGCTGATTTTTGCTGCCAGTGGATAAAGAAACCCCTTTTTATTAAATAGTTGCCTGTGAGCCAGATCGTTAGCGCTGAAGAAGATAGGGAAATTTCGTTTCCTGGGCGCGTGTGAACAATCGCCATAGAGATACCAGGTGGATGGTTCAGGAAAGTGAATCTCTTCTGTCTGCTCCTGTTCCTTCTCGGTAAAGGCTTCAGCTCGGTCTAAAATAAAGGAGATACTGCTAAAACTCAAATTGTTGCCACCCAGGTGAACACCTGCGTACCCCATATCACGCAGGACCGCTACCATTTTGGCTGCCCGCAGCAGTCTGGCCTCCTCACCCCTGTCCGCTCCTTTAGCCTCTTCCTGCATGCATTGGAGGAGTTTGTCGGGTAGGATAACTCCAGGAACTCGTCCGCTATTCATGATTTTGGCAACAGAGAGGGTGGGAACAAAGACGTTGGCAATGAGGGGAATTGACAGGTGCTGGTCTCGGATCAGGCGAAGCAGCTCTTTATATTTTTTCATATCAAAGCCGAGCTGGCTGATGACAAATTGGGCGCCGCAGTGAATCTTGGTGAGAAGTTTTACGTATTGCCACACCTGTTCTGATTCCATGGTCTTGAAGGGGGAAACGACACAACCGGCAAAAAAATCCATGGGTGGGAGTTCCATGACTCGGCCGGGAGCCCCTTGTTCAAGGGGGGGATGGTGGCGCAGATGGTCAATCAGGGACAGAAGCTGGGTGGAATCCAGATCGAAAACTGGCATGGCTTGCCCACGGAAACCATAGCGTGGGTAGTCGCCGCCCAGTACAAGGAGGTTGGGCAGATTGTGGCGATGGCACTCAAAAAGCTGACTTTCCGCCATGTTGCGATTTTTGTCTTTGAGGGAAAAGTGGAGGAGTGGGGATATGCCCAGGGCCTGGATATCAAGACCAAGGGAGGTTGGAGACAGGGCAGGGTGGCCACCGGGATTGTCGGTGATGGAGAGGGCCTTGATTCTGCCGTCTTTTTTAGCCTCTTCAGCCAGTTGCAGGATCCTTTCCAGGCGCTTGCCGCCGGAGCCCCGTCCAGGCACCAGCTCGTAGGTGATGGTGAACTCATCGCTGTTCAGAAGGGATGCTTGGAAACTATCAGTTGCGGGCAGTGACATGGACATATTTTTATTGTCGTTGAATGAGTCCTTGCTGTGTGTTTCACAGCCCCTGGACAAAAGGTGGTGGTGAGCGCAGCAGAGGAGGGGATGGGTCTACGTTTCGTAATTTTACCAGGAGCAGGTCAAGGGGAAAATTTGGCGGTACGGCCTCTCGGTTCGCCTCAAGAGCATCTGCCGCTTTCGTAGCCATCTTGCGTGCACCAGTCTCATTTTTCTGGTCATGCAGTTTGATGTACATGCCTGCTGCGCGGATCATGGCTTGGAGGACAAGCTTTTCAGCACCTGTTGCCTGCAACCAGGTATGTTCCAATACTTCATGTACCTCGAAAAAAAGTTTTAAATCCCAGAGTACCAACGCCTTGTCCCAAGCCGTTACTAATCTTTCCTTGTCGATGATTTGCAGAGCCTGTTCATAGCGGGAGAGTCGATCATGAATATATTTCGCATGCACAGGATCGTGCGGGATGTCGAGCAGGTGTTTGGCAATTTTCAGGGCCGGCTGTATGTCCATTTCCGCAAAAATCTGTAAAACAGCACCTGAAAGTCCATTGCGGATGTCTCGTGCAAGTCGTTCTTCAAAGGGATTGAATTGGGTTGTTACCATTAATGGAACTCACTGACTTGGGTGCATGAATGAGGAACAGGTGTGATCATGAACCTGGCTTGACACCCTATCTTTGCCGGTGCTTTCCACTGTCACATCTTCTCCAATTTCTGGATGATCAGGCTCAGGGTGTGTCTCTCCTTCGTCTTTGGCGCGCCAGGCAGTGGATTGGAGCCATTCGCTGATGAGTCTGGGAGACAGGGGTCTGCAGACATGGAAGCCCTGGAGAAAATCACATCCCAGGTCGGTTAACATGTGCTGGGTTGCTTCATCTTCTACGCCTTCTGCCACGACCTGACCGCCGATGTTGTGAACCATGTCTATGGTCGACTTGACGATTACCGCATTATCCTCGTTAGAAACCATGTCAGTCACAAAGGATTTGTCGATCTTGATTTCACGGGCTGGAAATTTCTTCAGATAAGCTATCGATGAGTAGCCGGTACCGAAATCATCAATGGACAGCTTGATGCCGCTGTTTTTTAATTCTCTCACTACAGTAGCCACCCGCTCCTGATCGACGATGATACAGTTTTCTGTGATTTCCAGAACCAGAAGATGGGGAGCAACGTTCCATTTCATGAGTAACTTAGTTACCTCTACGGGGAATTCAAGGTCATGAAGGTTTTTTATGGACAGGTTGACGGCAACAGGGATTTGCAACCCCGCCTTTTTCCAAAGACTGCATTGTTCAAGGGCCTTGTTCAGCACAAGGGTGGTGAGGCTTTTGATGAGTCCGGCCTGTTCTGCCAGGGGAATAAAGTCATCTGGACCGATTATTCCTTTCTCGGGGTGTTGCCAGCGCAAGAGGGCCTCAACCCCGATATCCCCTTCTTTACGGATGGAAACCTTTGGCTGGTAGTCAAGAAACATCTGGTTGTGCTGCAAGGCTTCCCGTAGTTCTCCCACCATGACCAGACGGTTAAAGGTGGTCCTGTCTTGATCGGGATTGAAAATTGCGTAGATCACGTCATTGCGCTTGGCATCATACATGGCCATATCGGCATAGAGAATAAGGGTTTCGCTGTTGAGCCCATGCTCTGGGTAGAGGGCAATACCTATGCTGATGCCCACAGTTACGTTGTGGCCTTCAAGGAGGAATGGTTCTTCAACGGCTGTGGCTATTTTCTGGCTGATATTCACTGCCTGGGAGAGGGTGGTGGCCGGGAGGACCATGGCGAATTCATCACCGCCAAAACGAGCCAGGGTATCGGATTCTCTAACTACTCCCTGCATGCGGTGGGCCACTTCCTGGAGGAGATAGTCGCCATAGAAATGGCCAAGGGAGTCGTTGATTTCCTTGAATCGCACCAGATCCATGAGGAGAACCGCCAGTGGTTCCCGTTGACGCTTGGCAACCGCCAGTCCATAATCCAGCCGTTCTTCCATTAAAATCCGATTGGGAAGTTCGGTTAAATCATCATGAAGGGCTCGATGCCGCTCTCTATTGGTCAGGTGTTCGCTACGACGGATGGAGTCCAGACTTAAACGAACCACCATCACAACGAAGATTGCCCCGCTTAAGAGGATACTTGAGACAATCAAGTGCTGGATGGTGATGAATATGCTCTTGAGCAGGATGTTAATATAGAGGATATAGCCGAGGATGAAGAAAAGGATGAGAGCAGCAAGGCTTTTCCAGTCTTTGTACAGCTGATTTCGTCTTCGACAAATTTTTTCGGTGGGAAGAAGGGAGATGGCCAGGAGAAGGACCCCCACTACAACCATACCTATTGAAATAATTCTAAATTGATAACTCACCTCTCCCATACTGGTTGAAAAAAACTTCAATGGATAGTTTACCTTAGTTGCGAGTTGAATGTAGGTAATGGAGAATTGTTTTGAGTGCTACAATATATACATATCAATTTATCAGGGGCTGGGGAAGGGAAAAGATAATAATTTCTTAATCTTTTTCGCTCAAAAAAATTGCCAGGTTTGGACACGGCAGATTGCTTCTCTCGTTTCCCTTTTTGCTTTCAGGAAAAGCTGAGGCAAGAGGAAAATGTCGCATTGTCTGAGTGGGTTTTGATTGTCTGGCCAGGTTATTAAAGGGTGTTTGACGAAACGTACTGGATCATCTTGGACAGAGGCGGCAAGGACCGATGGATCACTGGTGTCATTTGTCGGGAAATCGTAGCGATCTCTTTAGGGTAGTGCTCAGGAATTACACGAGGATTTGTTTGCAGAAGTCTTTTCTCTTGCGGAGTGTCCGGGCCCATGGTTACACTGTGGCCATGAATGACAATGCTGAACGAAATAATCTGGCGACGATACAGAATCTCCTGATCCAGGCGGGAATGGTCACAGGGGGCAGAAAGCTGCTGGCCCACGCGCTGCAGATAGAACCTTTTGACGGAGATGGTTCAAGCAGGAAATTCTGGCGGATTTCCCACGAAAAAAAACGTCTCTGTCTGGCTGTTGCGCCCCCCTCTCCGGGTGAAAAAGATCTTGCCGAGGCCAAAGCTGCACGGGCCATCGGCCTCCACCTGCTACAGCAGAATATCCGAGTCCCTGAGCAGTATGGTTGGGATGAAGAGTCTGGTATCCTCCTCTTTGAAGACCTGGGAGATTGCAAACTCCACGATTTTGTCCTGAAGGAGAAGAGGAGGGGGAGAGAATTCCTTACTGCTATCCGTCCCTGCTATCAGCAGGTTGTCGAAAGGTTGGCGCTGATGCAGATCAGGGGGGCGATCTCTTTTGATACTAAATGGTGTTGGGATAGCCCTCGCTATGAGAGGACCTTGATGCTTGAACGGGAATCCGGATATTTTCTCCGGGCGTTCTGGCAGGGGGTATTGGGGAATGAAGAACCGAGCGGTTTGGGGGAGGAGTTTATCGAACTGGCGGACCGGGCTGCCAGGATTGCCTCCGGGTATTTTCTCCATCGTGACTTCCAGTCACGAAATATCATGATTCATGAAGAAGAGGTCTGCTTTATTGATTTTCAGGGAGGGCGGCAGGGACCTCTGGGCTATGATCTGGCTTCTTTACTCATCGACCCCTATGCTGGCCTTCCCGATGATTTTCAGGAAGAACTGCAGCAACTCTATCTGGATAAGCTGGAGGAGTTGATTCCCGTGGATCGCCAGGGATTCCGTGAGGAGTATTTCCTCTTGGCCCTGCAGCGCAATCTGCAGATTGTCGGGGCCTTTTCTTTTCTCAGTCAGCAGCGTAATAA
Organism: Pseudomonadota bacterium; assembly: GCA_018817385.1. Classification (GTDB taxonomy): domain Bacteria; phylum Desulfobacterota; class Desulfobulbia; order Desulfobulbales; family Desulfocapsaceae; genus Desulfocapsa. Next base: position 1,608 of record JAHIUA010000091.1, on the reverse strand, counting down.
GCCATTTTTCCAACAGTTTCTCAGGCCGGCACTCATTTCTCTGCAAAAACTTTTGAGAAATGAAATGGTTACGGAATTTCCAGTCTTGAAAAAGACGGTCGATTCTGCATTGAATTCCCTCAGGTGAGAGGGAGGCAGTTTATATTCTTACCTGAGTTACTGTAAGGAGATCGTTGTCAAGAGAACACTGTGGTGGACAGGGCATGCCTGTTGGTTCTGGTGATAACTTTTGTCTTTGCCTCTAGGAGTCTGTCGGACTTAGACATAAATCTGCTGCAAATTTGACAAATCGGCCCATATTTCCATGGCTTTTCGTTAAATAGACCTGCTATTCGCCTCAAATCCATGAAAATCTGGTCTCGATTTTTCTAATTTTCGCTACGATTCTCTAAATCCGACAGACTCCTAGGTCGTCTTGTTTCAGGGAAGAAAATGGTGCACCCGGTTGGATTCGAACCAACGACTCCCGGATTCGAAGTCCGGTGCTCTATCCAGCTGAGCTACGGGTGCATGTCTTGAAAAAAATCAGGATGTTGGTAAGACGTCAGGGAACTATTGCTTCCTGAATCTTGTGCTGAAATTTAATCGACAACAGCTGCCTTGTCAAATGATATCAGGAGAAGTCTCCTGCTCTGCAAAAAAGAAAATCATCCGCCGCCGCAGGTGATACGGATGCTTTCTGCCTTTTCGCTGATTCCTTTCTTTAAAACTTCATGGTTATAGGTGGCAATCACATCCCGACGTTTCAGCATTCCCACCACCCACTTGTTCTCCAGGTCCTCGACCACAGGGATTTCTTCGATTCCTTTCAGGTCAAAGAGCTGCATGGCAGTGTAGAGAGTGTCGTCAGGGGTGAGCATGATCACATCCCGGCTGCAGATACCACCCACCAGGTAACAGACGCGTTCTTCCTCGGATCGCTGGAGGATATTTCTTACATCCTGCATGGAAATAATGCCTGTCATTCTGCCTGAGTCGTCTACCACCGGGAAGTAAAATCCTTCCTTGGCCATCCTGAAGATCTCCAGTAAATGATTGATGTTGGCCCGTTCGGAGATGAAATCTACATCTTCGGTGATGGCCTTACCCACACGGATGGATTTCATGATGGCTGCTTCTCTTCCTTCGTGGATATCTATACCCTCACGGGTGAAATCAACGGTGTCGATGGAGTCTTTGTTAAACCTCGTGGCCACCATGGTTCCAATGATGGAGGTGAGCATGATGGGGATGATAATGAGGTAGTTACCAGTCATCTCAAAAAGGAGAAAGATAGCGGTCATAGGTGCATGGGTGGAGGCGGCGAGAAAGGCACCGATTCCCACCGTGGCATAGGCACCGGGGTCTGCAGTAAGAGTTGGAAGGACCTTATTGACAATGTGGCCAAAGCAACCGCCGATCATGGCCCCGATGAAGAGAGCAGGGGCAAAGACTCCGCCTGCCCCGCCTGAGCCGAGGGTTATAGCTGTAGCAACAATTTTAAGGAATACGAGGGCAAAGAGGAGAGGGATAGCGCCTTCACCATTGAGTACGCTTTCAATGAATTGGTATCCGTCACCCATGATCTGGGGACAGGCCATTGCCATGCAGCCGATGACCAGTGCCCCG
>JAHIUA010000090.1 GCA_018817385.1 Pseudomonadota bacterium | reverse complement strand
TAGCGAAAATTAGAGAAATCGAGACCAGATTTTCATGGATTTGAGGCGAATAGCAGGCCTATTTAACGAAAAGCCATGGAAATATGGGCCGATTTGTCAAATTTGCAGCAGATTTATGTCTAAGTCCGACAGGCTCCTAGTATTGGTTGTATTAATGACCTCCGCCAAAGGTTACTTCTCTTGCCGTCAGACCCAGCAGCTTGAAATCAAGGAGCAGGGACCAGTTGTCGATATATTCCAGGTCCATCTCCATCCACCGGTCAAAGGAGACATCGTTCCTGCCGCTGACCTGCCAGATACAGGTGAGACCGGGTTTCATGGAGAGTTTGCGGCGCTGCCAGAGGTGGTACTGTTCAACTTCCGAGGGCAGGGGAGGGCGAGGCCCTACCAGACTCATCTCTCCCTTGAGGATATTGAAGAGCTGCGGCAGTTCGTCCAGGCTGGTCTTGCGCAGGAAATGACCAATGGAGGTGATCCGAGGGTCATTTTTCATCTTAAAGACCGGTCCGTCCATCTCATTGTCTGAACTGAGTTCCTTTTTGAGTTCCTCGGCATTGGCCACCATGGTCCTGAATTTATAGAGGGTGAAATGGCGACCATTGAGTCCACATCGGGTCTGGGTGAACAGGACAGGACCTTTGGAGGTCAGCTTAATCGCCAGGCTAATGAGGAGGAGGAGGGGGAAAAGGAAAATGACACCCAGGCTGGCCACTGTATAGTCAATAATTGATTTGCCCAGCAGTTCGGTGTCTTTGCTCGGAGCAGAGGACAGTGACATGGTGGGCATGCCGAGAAAAGAGTCGATGTAGATCTTGGCTGTCTCGGGATAGTACATGATGCACTGGATCTGGAAATCCGGCATGATGCGAACTTTGATGCCCATGTTTTCAGCAAATAAAATATATTCATGTATCTTTTCTATTTTTTTCAGGGGAATGGCAAAAATGATCTCATCAATGGCCTCTGTGAGGAGGATATTGTTAAAATCATCCATGGTTCCGGTGATCGCGATATTCTCGAAAACGATGTTGCCGACTGATTCCTTCTGGTCTGCTGTTTCCAGACAGCCGGAAATACGATAGCCAGAGGCGGGGTTTCTCAGGATTTCAGTGATGAGCTCAACGGCCCTGCTTCGAGTGCCTATGATGAGAATCTTACGGGTGTTGTAATCGCGGTGGCGATTGTAGCGCAGGGTATAGTATAGAAAAGATTTGGTAACGGTGAAAAAGAAGATGAGAGAGAGGGTGAAAAAAGCGAGAAATAACCGGCTTACAGCATCCATGTGCAGCAGGTACATAACGAAAATGATACCGGTGGTTCCTGTGAGACTGGTCTTGATGATCTTGGAGAATATTTGTGAGAATTTTTGATTTCTCACCGAATCATAGGAACCAAAAAGACGCAGGCTGATGTGGCAGCAAATAATAGAGAGGATATAGATAAACAGGTAGGGAACAGAGGAATTCAGGGATAAACCACGCATCCAGAAGGCTGTCCAGAAAGCTGCCGTAACGACCAGCAGGTCAAGAAATTGGTGCATTCCTAGTAAAAGGTTGCTGTTTTTTTTGAGGATGCCCATGGTATAGTATCTGTATTATCTGATTTCTCTTTGATTCTACACTTACGATACACAATATTTTAAATCTTGTTGTCGCAAGATTTGTACCCATAGGGAACGTACTGTAATTATAGTAATTGCAAAACTAGTAGGTTAATTATATCAGGTTCGAGCGAAAGTGTCTATTGCAGGAAATACCCAAATATTTGTGGGTAGATATACCTATCGGTTTTTTTTTACCTCTGTTTCGAGAAAGGTCGCTGTCTTGTCGTCTCTAGGTATCTATTTATAAATTATGGAAAAAAATAAAAAACAATTGCAGGGGCTGGTTCATTTGTTGCCGCAGCTTTCAAAACACCGGGGCTGGGAGGAGCAGCTTGATATGCATAGTCTTTTTGGGCGTTGGGCAGAGCTGCTGGACAGAGATACGGCCCTCCATTGTAAGCCCTTGAAGATTGTTAAGAAGGTGTTGTGGGTCGAGGTGGAAAATTCGGCCTGGCTGCAGCAGCTCCAGTTTCAGACGGTGCCGCTCTTACAAATCCTGAATAATGCCTTGAGCATATCTCGAATCGAAGGGTTGCGGTTCTGTGTCGCTGAACATGAGGAGGCAGACAAGAGCGAGACCGGACCTGTCCTTTGCTACGTTCCGCCACCGGCAGAGGATCTTGCCGCCTTTGAACGGCAGGTTGAGTCAATTTCTGATTTGGAGGCCCGGGAGGCGCTGATTCGTTTTTGGTATCTTTCACAGGCTTGTAAGAAAGAGGAAAATACGAAAAACGGAGGTTCAATGTCGAAGGAAAAGAGGGGGGAGAGCAAGGAGTGAACGTCTGTAACGGACTGTTTTGCCATTGCCTGGACTTACTCAAAAATTGAGCTGAGTGCCTGCCTGTCAACCACCTGTGGGCGAGTTTTGAGGCCATCTTGACCTGGATCAGGCAGGGGAGCCCGTGAGGCTCTGACAATCCTTGTCTCAGTCCAGAGACTGAATCTTTATTTTTTTGGGCATATGTTATAGCGGTTTTCGGACCCTGTGTTTTTTTTGTCGAAGATTTAATGAGGGAGTTTTTTCCTGCCTGTATATTCGATGGTCCATGGCCCACCATTTCTTCTTCTTTCTTGCGTCTCAGGATGATTCGAACTAGAATAGAGCTTGGATTTGTGCTTATGTTTGTTCATTTTTTGAGAAAAGGAAAACTGTCTCGTTAATTATGCTTTGTAATACTGTTTTAGATGCTATTGGCAATACTCCCCTTGTCCGGATTAATCGACTCAATTCCAGCCAGGTACCGGTATATGGGAAATTGGAATCCCGGAATCCGGGTGGATCGGTAAAAGAGCGGGTCTCCCTTTCTTTGATCGAGGCAGGAGAGGCAAGCGGTGAATTGACATCGGAAAAGATTGTTCTTGAAGCCACCAGCGGGAATACCGGTATCGGTCTGGCTATGGTATGTGCTGCCAAGGGGTATCGCTGTCTGCTCGTTATGCCGGAATCCGCCTCGCTGGAGAGAAGGCAGATCATGAAGGCCTATGGGGCCGAGATCCTCCTTACCCCTGCGCGCAGAAGTACAGACGGGGCCATAGAAAAGACCTATGCCATGGCCCGTGAATTTCCGGACCGATATTTTCTCACCGATCAGTTCAATAATGAGGCCAACTGGGAGGCCCATTATCGACATACTGCCCCCGAAATATGGGAGCAGACAGAGGGAAAGGTTACTCATATCGTCTCCACCCTTGGCACTTCCGGAACCGTAATGGGACTTTGTAAGTGGTTTCAGGAAAAGCATCCCGAGGTCCGTATCATTGCCGTGGAGCCTTTCCGTGGCCATAAAATCCAGGGCTTGAAGAATATGAAAGAGTCCTATCGCCCTGGAATATTTGATAAGTCATTGCCTTCACAAATTATGACTATCAATGATGAGGATGCCTTTCGCATGGCCAGGTTGCTGGCTCGTAAGGAAGGGTTGCTCGTCGGCATGAGTAGTGGTGCCGCCATGTTCTCGGCCCTGGAACTGGCCGCAGGACTGAAAGAGGGATTCATCGTCACTATCCTTCCGGATGGTGGTGAACGATACCTTTCCACTCCGCTTTTTACTCGTAAGAACAAGGTGGAAGAGAAAAAATCGAGGCTCTGTTTTTTCAATACGCTGACTAAGAAAAAAGAAGAGTTTCAGTCTCAGAAGGACAAGGTTGTCACCTTCTATACCTGTGGCCCCACGGCCTATGAACCGGCCAGTCTCTCCTTGTGTCGACGTTTTGTCGTTTCAGACCTTATTACCCGTTATCTGGAATATAAGGGCTACGAGGTGAATTCCTGTATGAATTTCACCGATCTTGACGATAATACCATTGAGGGGGCCAATAAGGTCGGTGAATCGCTCCATGATTTTACCACCAAGTACATCGATGGCTTTATGGAGGATATCGATGCCCTGAGTGTGAAGCGGGCCACCGTCTATCCATTGGCTTCCGAGCATGTAGCGAATATGATTGAGATCGCCCATGTCCTGCTCCATAAGGGGTTTGCCTATGAAAAGCATGGTTCGATCTATTTTGATATCTCTAAATTTAAGAAGTACGGTCGTCTCTCAGGTATTGATCTGGGCAAGATCCAGCTTGGAAAGACTGTGGATCTCGACAATTACGAAAAAGATAACCCCCGCGATTTCACTCTGCTCAAGCGATCCACCCTGGCAGAGCTGAAAAAGGGGATTTTCTATGAGACGGACTGGGGGAATGTGCGGCCTGGCTGGCATATCGAGTGCTCTGCCATGTCGACCAAGTATCTGGGTGAGACCATGGATATTCACACCTCGAGCCGTAATTTGATCTTTCCTCACCATGAGAATGAGATTGCCATTGCCGAGGCTTTGACAGGAAAGCCATTAGCCAAATACTGGCTCCATTCCGAATTGTTGCTTGTGGATGGCAAAAAGATGTCTACCGAGGCTGGGAATGTGGTTACATTAAAGGATGTCATCGCTCGGGGATTCACCCCGCGTGACATACGTTTTATGCTCCTTTCGGTACACTATCGTAAGCCCTTGAATTTTTCTTATCGTCGCCTGACCGCGGTGCGAACTGCCCTGCGGCGATTGGATGAGTTTACCTGTAAATTACTCTGTCTGCCTCCGGGCAGGCCCCATCCCGAGGTGGCAGTCTTTGTATCTGCCATGGAGGAGCAGTTTTTTGAGGCCATGGATGACGATCTCAATGTATCAAAGGGGATGGGGGCCATTTACCGGTTTATCAACCGGACCAATCCCATCCTCCATGTGAACCATCTGGATGGAGATCAGAAAAAATATATATTGGAGAGTCTGGGGAAGATCAACGAGATCCTGCAGATTTTTCGCATTAAGGGCTGTCCCTTAGCCCCTGGTGTTAACGCACTTATCATGCGTCGGCAAAAGGCCCGGGAGGAAAAAGATTGGAAAGCTGCCGATGAGGTGCGAGATGAGCTCATTCGTCAAGGAATCCAGATTATCGATACGGCCACTGGCCCGGTATGGAAGCGATTGGGTGAGGACTGATTCAAGGTATTTCCGGGTTGGATGCAGGTGAAGGACAGATTTTTTTGTGATCATCGCCAGGTGTTATAGTCGATGTGTCTGAGATCTTGTGCTGTTATTGTTTCTACGCAGAGTTGATAATAGTCTTTCAGGCGAGGATTAGCTCTGTCATAATTCAATATTTAGAGGAAAATGCCATGGACATGTTACGGGTACTCCTGATACTGATTTTCTTTACTCAGCCAGTTTTTGCCAGTGAACACACCTACCTTCCCTCCGATATTACAGAAAATTCCGAGAAAATACTTGGGGGTATTGAATCGAAAGCAGGGGATTGGCCATGGATGACAGCCATTCTTTATGCCAACCAGGCGGATCTCTATAATGCTCAATTCTGTGCTGGTGTGCTTATCCAAGATACTTGGATCTTAACGGCAGCCCATTGTGTCTCCGGCCAGACAGCCAGTGCCATTAACGTTGCAGTTGGCATATACGACCTGGACAATTTTTCAGGGAGTCGGATATCAGTCAAAAACATACGAATCCATCCCCAATACAACTCGACCACCAGTCAAAATGACATCGCCTTGCTCGAACTCTCTCAAGCCTCAAGCCTGCCAACGCTGCCTCTTTACTCCGGAAAGTCAGATATACTGGGTGTAATGCTGACCGCAATTGGCTGGGGCATGGCTGACGGTACCACGTACTGGTATTATCCGGCGAAGCTCCGTCAGGTCGATCTGCCTGTAGTGGCCGACAGCTACTGCAACAATATCTATACCCCTGACCTCATTTCATCTCAGCTTTGTGCCGGATATTACGAAGGAAAGGATGTCTGCAATGGAGACAGTGGGGGGCCGGTTGTTGCAAAAATGAATGGGGTCTGGGTTCATGTCGGGTTGGTATCCTATGGTAAGACATGTGAAAACTATTTGGGCTGGTATGGTGTGTACACCCGCACCTCTGCATATGTCAATTTTGTCAAACAGTATGTCCCTGATGTCTCCGTTTATCCGCAGGCAATCTCAATACCAGGGTTGAATATGCTACTGTTGAAAGAATAGGACGCGAAGCATAAATGAGGATCGATTTGAGCGGCTCTTGGGTGAGATACAGATAAAGAATGGAGTTGCTTTTTTGAGCGCTATATTTTATAGGACACAGAGTGAGCGCCAGTAGCTCAGTTGGATAGAGCAACGGCCTTCTAAGCCGTAGGTCGCGCGTTCGAGCCGCGCCTGGCGTACCAACAAAAAATCAAGGGGATGAGCCGAGTCGGCTTATCCCCTTTTTTATGTCGTCGCCATGCTCCATCAATCCTGCAATAAATTTTTCGGTCACGAAGTGTTCTGTGAACGAACTGTCAACCTGGGTCGATGAATTGCCTGCATATATGAAAGGGTATGTTACCAGGTGCAGCATAGTGCAAAGGTCTTGGCACTATAGGCGGCACATTCTGTTTCTGTAGGCATTCCCCAGGTGACATGCCATTCATTTCCGACGGGTCTGCTTTCGATAACCCTGCAATTGCGTGTGGTGCTGTAATTCCCGTTGTCGAAGCCACCACTCATTACCATCTCACCTTCAAGACAGGATACATTTATAGCTTTATACCATGTGTCTAGATTTTCATAAGCAGATTCGCGTATTACACAGGTAGGAGGTCTGGCTGAATTGAGTGGGATGACCACAACTTTGTCGGCAGCATATGCCTGTCCGAAAAAGAAGGGGGCACTGATCGGTATTACGAAATAACACATAATCAAAGGTATTATTGTTTTTCTCATTAACTTCCTCCTTGTGAGTTACTTTTTATGTAGTTAGAAAATGGGCTAACTACAACATTTGCTGATTTCTGTTTTTTTCCTGATCAGGCTGCAAAAGAATTGTCTTTTTCTGAAGTTGAAAACACAAATAAAGAGAAAAAAATCATGAGATAGTGAGCAGATCCATGGGTTGTTGTTGAAAAGCTGCAACCGCCATATTGGAATAGTTTTTGTCAGTGGAAAAAGAAAAGCCGGGTCACCTTGTTTTGTAAGGCAACCCGGCTGACATCTATGTCCCGTGGCTTTCCGTCCCTGCCTCACGACAGGTTTGGCTATATTTTCAAATCTGGAGAATAGCATTGCTGAAAGAATATTTCAAGTATCCTTCCACAAGGTACTATTGCGGTTTATTCAATGGGCGTGGGAACGGATTTATCCGCGAAGAAGTGTTTGGCGCGACCAGCGAGTCTGTTTAGCCGGGTGGGGGCGCGGCTGAAGCCTATCCTACCTGTTGAGTTGCTATGCCGGTGGAGGCGAAAATTGCTTCGACCAGGTGGACAGTTAATTAGCGGTAACCTTATTTATAGTCCTTATTCTGGGTTTGATGTTCAGTTGCAGAGTGTTGGGGTGGAGCTGGATCGTTGCGATATCCATTGATATATTAAGCAGTTTGCTGCCGGTGTCTGCTATAATGGGATTGAGCTTCTCGATTTCTATGGGAAATTCCCGGTTGTTGAAGAGAAGGACAAGGGCAGCGGCAACGTCTGCCTTTTTGCTGTCGGCAGACTGGACCTCGGTGACCACTGGGCGGATATAGAGGATTTGAGTGGGGGCGTCGAAGCGGATGGTGGCATCACATTGAAAGCTCAGGGTAAGGGTGCCTATCTTCATCCGCAGGTTATGACCGGCAATATTGGTGACCAGGTTCAGTTTGTGTCCGGACAGGGTTATGTGGCTGGAAATTTTGTTTTCCAGGATTTGCAGGTTTTCGATCTTGTCAATTGACATTGATCCGAGCACGGTCTCGGATTGGACTCCAAACTCCAGGGGCAGGATCTTGAAGATGACTTCTTTGAGCACACTGTCCGGTAGGGACATGATAATAGTTTTCTGCTGTGTGGAGGCAACGGCGATCGTTCCGGTCAGGAAGAAAAAAAGAAGGCATGTGATGAATGTTTTCAGGGGATTCATTGAGAGCTCCTGGAAGAGGTTTTGAAGGGGGGATGTTGGACCAGTGAGTGCATCCAGAAAAGCAGGGCGAGCAGCAACCCTGCATAAGATGCCGGATCCCGATAAGGACGGTGAAAATGATACTCGCTCAATTCAAGAGTTTCTCCGTCCAGAAAGTGGCCTCGGATGGAGACTATGCTTGAGTTCAGCGGCGGTGGGTTAGCAACCTTGAATCGTTGGTCGCTGTAGCTTCTGAGTGTGTGATCCCCTGCACTGTAGGTTGCCCGATCAAGTGCCACCGTCTTGCCAGTCCTGGTCTTCGCACTGCTTAGAGTTTTACTGTAGTGTGTGTCTGCCTCATAGGCGCGATCAATCAGTAGCGGCGGGCTGAAAAAATAAAGAAGGAGACAGGTGCTGAGACAGAGTGTTTTGGCCGGATTAGGGCGTTGCAGGTGCAGGTCGCAATGGATCGCTTTCCGCCATTGAAGCAGGAGGATGAGCAGGCCGAGCCCGGTGAGCAGGTAGCTTGAAAAATGTTCCGGCCAGAACAGGTTGAAGTGGAGCGTTTCCCAGGAAAACGGAACCAGGAGGTTGACCCCGTTTCCCCATTTGATCTGGGTGGCATCGAGGAGCAGATGGAAGAGGCTGTTCATGGCCAGGACAAGGAATATTTTTTTGCTGTCGCGACTCAGCATGGCTACTGCCAGAGAAAGAATGAGGCAGTAGGCGAGACTGGCCTGGGTGGTGGCATACAGATGCAGTGCGACAGGGTCGACTTCTGCTATGGTGTGGAAAATACGCTGGACAATCCAGGGAATGTCAGGAATAATACAACCCATAACAATCCACTGCAGTGGCACCTCTTTTGTCAGCAGTCCGGTCAGAGGTGTCTGTATTCCGATATGGGCCAGTGTGTTGGGCAAGAGGATGTTCCTGTGGGTTGTTGGATGGAAATGCAGCGGCAGGCAGTAACTTGATCATAGAAGATACCTCTTCTCCTCTCAATTGAAAAGTTTTTGTTAATCGTTATCCCTGTGTCAATACTCCCCCGGTTTTGAATCTCTCTGGTTGATTTGTTGCATATACTTTGTATCTTGTAGGTCAGTTTGCTTAACAGATACGTATTTCTTCTTCCTTTAGCTTGCATCCTCCATACTGTTACTATGCCCTCTCTCACTATCGCAGCAGACTGTCTTCTCGAAGACATTCCTTTTGTCCTGGAAAAGGCTGTAATGGACCAGTTGACCATTGATAATCCCAAGTATATGTCGGCAAAAAAATATGGTCGCTGGATTGGAAAACAACTGCAGCCGAAACTCACATTCTATGAATCCGTGCCCGGGGGGCTGCGTTTTCCACGAGGTTTTGCTAACCAGGCTGTGATCCTGTGTCGTAAAATTATTCAGGAGACTCCGGATATTCATGATGAGCGCCTGCTTTTGCCTGAGGTGGATTTTTCTTTTGGCGGAACCTTGAGGGCTTATCAGAAAGCAGCCGTTGCTGCCGCTGAAAAACGCTCTTTGGGAGTCCTTGAAGCCGGAACCGGTAGTGGCAAGACGGTCATGGCCCTGGCCATTATTGCCGCCCGTCGTCAGCCTACTCTCATAGTCGTTCATACCAAGGAGCTTCTCTATCAGTGGCAGAAACGTATCCAGGAGTTTCTGGGCTGTGCAGTCGGGCTTGTCGGGGATGGTCATTTCAGCCTGGAGACGATTAGCGTGGCCATTGTCAATACGGCCCGCAAGCGGGTTCAGGAGCTGTCGCCCTGTTTTGGCCATCTGGTTGTGGACGAGTGTCATCGGGTGCCGGCCGCTCTCTTTACTGATGTGGTAAGCAATTTTGGCGGCCACTATCTCCTCGGCCTTTCTGCCACTGCCTTTCGCAGTGATGAGGGTTTGACCAAACTTATCTATTTTTATATGGGGGATCGGATTCACCGGGTGGATCAGGGAGAACTGGAGGCCACTGGTGCCGTTGTTAAACCTGAGCTGATACGGCGGAAAACTGCTTTTAAATATCATTATCGAGGCGATTATCAGCCCCTGATTACGGCCTTGATCGGGGATACAGGCCGCAATCAACAGATCATCAATGATGTCGTTCAGGTCAGCCAAATGGAAAACAGTGGTACTTTGCTTCTGGTCTCGGATCGGATCAGCCATTGTCTGGTTTTTGAAAAAGGCCTCAGGAGTCGCGGTGTTGAGGTGGCCATACTCACTGGGCAGACTCCGGCAGACCAACGGGCTGCGACGGTCAGAGAGGTGCAGAATGGTCGGATTCAGGTCTTGGTGGCTACTCTGCAGCTCATTGGCGAAGGCTTTGATTGCTCAGGGCTGAGTACACTGTTCCTAACCACTCCTATCACCTTTGAAGGGCGGCTTCTTCAGATTCTTGGACGGATCATGCGTCCTGCAGAGGGTAAATTAGCCCGGGTCTTTGATTACGTGGATGAGGATGTCTCTGTGCTCAATCGTTCTGCCGAAAGCCGGAGAAAGATCCTGGCCTGATTCTGACCGCCTTGATTGGCCATGTTTTTTCTATAAAGAGAAGACAGTAGCTCTCTGCTCTGATTCTGGGTGTATGCCCAGAATTTTTGGACTTCTCTGTTGAGCAGGCAGGCTCGGTTATCCTTGGGGGAGGGTTTCCATAGAGTCTTTGGTGTATAGATTCGCTGGGTTTTGCCTGATGGTCACCTGATGCCAGGGGAGAAAATTGGACAATGAAGGCGGATCAGGCACAACCAAAAGAGAGGTCAGCAGAGGTTGGATAACAATTAAGGCTACCTTGAAAAATTGCCTTTTCGCTCACACTCTTCGTTATGAGAAAAATTTTATCCTCGGAATATCAAAAATATGCCTGCGGTAAAATTTTTCTCATGCCTCGATTTTGAACGAAAATTCTAATTTTTCAAGGTAGCCTTAAATTGAGTTATGGGAGCTGAAGGGTGATTTTCCTAATTCTCTTGCCAAACTCCTGAAATTTTGTTATTCTATCAAATTTTCGTGCCCCAAGACAGGGGCGTGCGTCGAAAGCATCCGCATGAAAACGGGTGCTTTTTTATTTTCAGCCCATTGTCTGAATGGGTTGAATCGGTTTCTCAAGAGGCAGAAGATGAAACAGGATAAGATTCGTAATGTGGCCATTATTGCTCATGTTGACCACGGCAAAACCACCCTGGTGGATGAGTTGTTTAAGCATTCCGGAATGTACAGGGAAAATCAAAAGGTAACCGAGCGTTTGATGGACTCTATGGATCTGGAGCGGGAACGTGGGATTACCATTACTGCCAAAAACGGATCCTACGAATATAAAGATTATTGGATTAATATTATCGACACCCCCGGCCATGCTGATTTCGGAGGCCAGGTGGAACGCGTACTGCGTATGGCCGACGGTGCCCTTCTCCTGGTGGATGCCCAGGAAGGCCCAATGCCGCAGACCTATTTCGTCCTGAAAAAGGCCCTGGCTAATAATCTGCCGGTCATTGTGGTTATCAATAAAATAGATAAACCGGCAGCCCGCTGTGATTGGGTGATAGACCAGGTTTTTGATCTCTTTGTCAAACTCAATGCCCCTGACGATACCCTTGATTTTCCCGTGGTCTTTGCCTCGGCTAAGGAAGGATATGCCCTGAAAGAACATACCGACCCAGTGGTAGCTGGCGGCGATATGCATATTATTTCTCAGATGATTGTGGATCACATCCCTGCCCCTTCCGGCTCTCCAGATGCCTCTCTCCAGATGCAGGTGGGAACCATTGATTATTCTCCCTATTTGGGACGTCTTGGTATTGGCAAGGTGGTGAATGGGACCATGTCCATCAATCAGCCCATTGTCGTTGCCCGACGTGATGGATCAATCAAACCAGTTCGAATTTCAAAGATTTATCGTTTTTCCAGCGATGAAAAAATACCCATTGAGATGGCTACCACCGGAGAGATTGTAGCGATAGCCGGGATGGAGGATGTCACTGTCGGTGTTACCTTTACCGATCCCGATGATCCCAGGCCTCTGCCTTTGATCGATATCGATCCGCCCACTATCTCTATGAATTTTATTCCCAACGATTCACCTTTTGCCGGTAAGGAAGGGAAGTTCGTAACCTCCCGTCATATAGAGGAACGTTTGAAGCGAGAGACTCTGGCTGATGTGGCTCTGCAGGTGGAAACGCTTACAGATGGGGTAGGATACCGTGTCTCCGGGCGTGGTGAACTGCATCTTTCCATTCTCATCGAAAAGATGCGGAGGGAAGGCTATGAACTTCAGGTCACTCGTCCTCAAGTCATTCTCAAGCAAGAGGATGGCAAGACCCTTGAGCCCTACGAGGAACTCACCGTTGATGTGGATGAGCAGTTTCAAGGCCCCGTTATTGAGAAATTGGGTAAGCTGCGTGGCCAGATGGAAGAGATGAATACCCAGAACGGCATGGTACGCCTGAAGTTTAAAATCCCCACCAGGGGTCTGCTTGGCTACCGTTCAGAGTTTATGACCGACACCAAGGGCATGGGCATGATGAGTTATGTCTTTGCCGAATACGGGCCTTGGGCCGGAGATATCAAGAACCGGGTGAACGGTGTCCTGGTGGTCAAAGAGGCCTGTACTTCTGTTGCCTATGCCTTGTTTAACCTTCAGGATCGTGGTAGACTTTTTGTTGGCCCTGGATTTCCGATGTATCAGGGCCAAATCGTGGGTGAGTGCAGTCGGGCAGCAGACCTGGTGGTTAACCCTGCTAAAGGGAAAAAACTTACCAATATGCGGGCTTCCGGATCAGATGAGGCTGTGATCCTTACTCCTCCTGTAGCCATGACTCTCGAAGACTGCATCGCCTATATTAATGATGATGAGCTGGTGGAAGTGACACCACAATCTATTCGACTGCGTAAAAAAACTGGTGTTCGTGTCAGGAGTTGATTCCCATGCAGGATATTCTCTTCTTTATCGTGGCAGGGGTGGCAGGGGTAGCCACCTTTGCAGTCATTGCCAAGAAATACGGCAATGACTGCATTCCCTGACTCATGCTCTACGGATCCATAGGTATGGGTCTTTTTGTGTACTGGATATTAAAAACAGTCTTCTAATGTAAGTGGTCCCAGGCACTGCATCTTCGTGAGATCAGACCTGCTCGCATAGAGAGGCTATGGCGAGCAGGTCTGATCTCACGAATCTACAGCACCTGGGACCACTTACATCCGAGGGATGCGTTGGACGTATATCTATCGGGAGTTAGGGCTGGTTCAATCTTTTAGATTGAACCTTTTTTTTTGTAAATCTTGTTTCTGTGGAAGATGCACTCCAGTTGATTCGTATTCGATTGGGGGGCAGTGTGGCTCGCTGGCCTGTTGCCGTGCTGTGAGCTGTTTTCGCGACTGAAGCCGCTTGTCCCTTGAGACCTTGTTGGCATGTATTGTATCAGCTTCGAGTTGGTTTCAGCTTTTCTCTTTCTTGAACGCAAAGTAATCGCTTAGAATCAGGGCGTGGTCAAAGACCAGGTGGGGGAGGTTCTCTTCATTGAAGAGGGCGGCTTCGGCTGCATCGTCTCCGGCTGTGGGGGGCGTGTCGGCCTGGGCGATAAAGACCGTGGAGGCAGTATGTTGGCGCGGATCTCGGTTCGGGGCTGAGTAGGTTCGGAACTGATGCATGTTCTTCACCACAAGTCCTGTTTCTTCCTTTGCCTCTCTCTGGGCTGCTGTCTCGTAAGATTCTCCATAATCAACAAATCCACCCGGCAGGGCCCACCCATGTGGCGGGTTCTTGCGTTTGATAAGAACGATGGCTCCTTCTATTTCGATGATGATATCAACGGTGGGAACCGGGTTGCGGTAGGTTTGAATCTCTTGGTGACAGTGGGGACAGAGCATGGCAAATTTCAGGTGATTGAGGTGGAAGGTGAGGTTCTGGGCGCTAAAGAATGAAGGTGTACTCTGTAGCCCATCGGTACGAAATCCGAATTGTTTTATCTTCGGTCTGTTACGTTCAATTTCTAGTCAAAAAGAGAGTCTCTTTTCTATTTCCTGCCAGCTGCTGACTTGTTGCAGTCTATGCCGTCCTTGATTCCAGGGTTGGCTGTAAACAATGGGAGTAATATCGTTTTCGGCAAGCTGCAGACAGGTTTCCACGCGGTCATCGACAAAGTAGCGGAGCTTATGTTCCCGAATGTAACGGGCCTTGTCATCGTGGTTTCCCATGGCCACAAGTTTTATTTGCCCACAGGTCTTGGCTGGAAAGAAGTGCTCAAGCCAGTCGGCCACAGGTTGATGAAGGGTACGGGCGGTAATGATAGTCACCGGTGCTTTTTCTGCCATATTTGTGATCGTCTTTACTGCACCCGACATGGGTTGCAGTCCTGTGCCCAGCGAATCTTTAAGGATGGCATAAAAGATCTGTTCTACTGTGATGGCTGGAATATTCAGACAGTTTTCGACCTCAAAGCTGGTGATGTCTTCCAGGCGGAAAGAACAGTAGTCGAACTCCTGACAGGCCAAACGGATAAAGGCTTCAGCGGTATCGGCAATAACGCCATCCAGATCAAAGCCTATTTCATCAGTTTTAATTTTCATTGGTATCTGACCGAGAGACAAGGTAGCGATCTTCCAGCTTCTTGACTTGAGCAATGGCCTCGTCATTATATGGGGTAGCAATACCAGTTTCTCTTCCCAGGCGGCTTATCTCCCCATTAATGGCATCTATTTCAGTGGCTCGGAGGTTACGAATATCCTGAAGCATGGAGGAGATGTTACGGCCCGTTTTTTTGCAGACTCTCAAGGTTGCGGTCACCGGATCTTCTTCAATGGGAATTCTTAAGGCAAGTGCAACTTTTTCTGCCTCGCGGACCAGGGTCTTGATTCGGCTGCGGGCTGCGCAAGAGGTGAGAAGCTGGCCGTTTGTTCGATTGTAAATAGCAGTCAAGGCATTGATCCCGACGTTGACAAAGAGTTTAGCCCACAAGCGGGTGCGAATGTCGCCAGAAACTGAACTGTCAAGGTTTGCGTTTTGCAAGGTGGTGCAGAGTTTTCCAAGTTGCTCGTCCTCTCCCCTGTCTCCTGGAGAAAGAAATCCGAGTGTGGTGTGGCCCTTGCCTGCATGGAGGATATGGCCGGGAGCCAGACATGTTGCTCCTTCTGAGCTTGTGGCATAGGCAATGACAGCAGGGAGTCGTTTCTGCTCACCATATTTCAGATGGCCGATACCATTCTGGAGAAAGAGGAGCAGGGTGGAGGGACTGAGCAGGGGAGCTGCAAATTGAAGGCTTTGTTCCAGGGTATGAGATTTAACACAAGATAACAGCGCATCCAGGCGGCCTACTGATTCGGGAGAACTGCTTACCACGATCGGACAGCGCTCTGTTCCTGTCTCGGATTCGTAGAGAATTCCCTGTTTGTTGAGCTCGGCTGCTCGTTGTGCTCTGTGGTCAATGAGCAGGATTTGATCCTGCTCATTGACGGTAAGATAGAGCCTGGCAGCAAAGAGGCAACCCAGAGCTCCTGGGCCAATGATACCGATACGCACACTGTTCTCCTTGTCCAGGTACTTCTCTTTATTTCAGAGTCTTGGCCTCTTCGACAATGGCAACATATTTATACCCTGCGCCGAAGTCTTTGTTGAAAGCGAGGACTCCTTCGACGGTGATGATATCATTGGTATTCACCTCTTCCGAGCTGGTGATGACGAGATCATGGGTGTTGTTCATGGGGTCACCGGTTCCATCCTGGATGTGGATCCAGTTGCGGCCCATGATCATGGGGCTGTATTTTACTACTTTGCCTTGAATGCGGACAGTTTTTCCGTCCAGTTCTTTCGTCTTTGTGAAAATCTCTTCGATGGTATAGCTGTTTTCACCTATGGCTTTTTCGACCTTCACTTCGTTGAAGGGGGTCGTGGCTGCCTGGCTGCCACCGGAAGCTGCCTGGGAATCCTGTGCAGCAGAAGAGCCACCTTCGGCTTGGACGGCACTGCTAAAGGAGTCATCACCACCCATCATACCACCATGTCCTCCTCCTGTACTTCCAACAATACCTGAGGAAAAAATGATGCTGTCAAATGTCCGATCCAGGGTCTTGCTGGTGAAGTTTGCCATGGCTATACCAGGATTGCAGGAGATCTCGTCGCCGACTTTGACCTGGGACTCGGGAATGGCGACCCATGGCTGGCTGCTGCCGGTGTCAACCTTCAGGTAGGTGTAGCCACCTGTATTCATGGTTTCTAAAATCTTACCGCTGATGGGCATGTCCATATTGGTCATGGGCGCATCAGGTTGGGTTGTGGCGGAGGTCTCAGCTGCCTTGTCAGTTGTTACTTGTTCTGTCTTTGTGTCTTGGTCGGCGTTGCTGCATGCGGCAAAACTGAGAAAGAGGCAGATTGTGATTCCGTTTGTGATGTTTTTTTTCATAATTATCTGTCCTTGTAAGAATAGAATAAGTTTGTAGTGCTCATGCACCGATTAAATAATTCAACGATCATCTTCAACCAAAAAGGCGACAAATTCAAGGATGGATTTTGACCAGAGGTCGTAGGCCTTAGAGGTCAGGTGAATCCCGTCGTTCTGGAAGAAATCTGAATTGGGTTTGAATTTAGAATACATATCAAGATAACAGGATCCGGTCTGCAGGGTCAGGGTTTCGATTTGGCTGTTGAGCTGCTCCAGGGCTTCCAGGCTGATCCAGGGTAACTGGAAGGGGAGTAGGCTGTTGGTAATGACTTCTGTGGTCGGATAGTGGGAGGTCAGGCGGACGATAATCTGACGCAGGGATTCCAGGTAGCTGTAGTCTTCAATGATCAGATTATTGGTCCCGATCATTAAGAGAATAAGTTCGGGGGAAGGAACTGTCTCTATAATAGATGGTATTTTGGTTAGAAGTCCTTGCGCCGTCTCCCCTTGCATTCCGTAATTGAGGATTTGAAAATGAGGCATTCTCTCTTGCCAGTTGAAATCAGCTATGAGCGAATCGCCAAGAAAAAGAAAGGTTCCCTGTGTCATAGAGCGTTTTGCCGGTTTCTTTTTGAGGGTTGTTCGGTATCTCGTGTTTACAATTATGGTCAGGCATAGGTGAGACAATAAGTCTCCTTTGTAACGGTGACAAGCATACTACATGGAAAGTGTGCTGCCAACATTATTGATCCATTTTTTGGTAGCAGGGCTATTTGCGCAGATTTGTATTGAGAACGGTTCCTAAATTGTAATTATTAGCTTCTGCTTTTTCTCTGCACAAAAGAGGAGGGATGAAAATTTTTTTCCTAGCAGCAGTTTGATGTTTTTTTGTTTGTATTACAATGTGTTAGTATCACTTTGTGGCGAAATTGGCTTGGTTTTTGAAGTCATTTCCTCTTCTAAGTATTTGACATTATCGGTTTTAGCTGGCAATAGTGTGTGTAATCAGAATGCAGCTATTCGTGTAATCCAATTGTCGTTGGATTCAGATTCATGAAGCGGATATAGGCAATTGAGTCTCGGAGAAAAGTCCTCTGTGACTTCATATGATACCGATTTTTTAACGTCAAGTCTGCTTGGAATTCACTTTTTCACCAAGAAAAAACTTCTCCAGTTGTCTTATGTTACTGATCTGTTCAAAATATAGGGGAATTATATTGCGCAAAGCCCTCTGGCATTCTCTTAACTCATTCAGCGTTTCCATAGTGAGTGGATTTGCTTTAGTCCGTTGTCGAGTAGGTTGTTTGATTTTTTTCCTCCTGGTGAGCAATGTCTCCTTTGCCAAGGAAAGAAGTGGTAATCAGTTGACATTTGTGAATCCCGGAGTCAACGCCAGCACAAATGTTCATTTCAACAAGTATTATTGCAACGAGTGCCACCTGAATTCCGAGGGGCAGGGTGCCATGGACATGCGTTTTGATGATTATATCGAAACCTGTCGGTGTCATAACTACACACCCGAGACCTACACCCATCCCGTTGGCGTGAAATTATCACCTGAAAAACAGACCAAAATTCCATCTGATTTTCCTCTCAAAGACGATACCATCACCTGTGTCACCTGTCACCGTATGAGTCTCCAGTGCCAGGCCGATAGCAGTATGGAAAAATTTAACAGTTCCTTTCTGCGTGTAAATCCACTGCTGTCACGGACTGCCATCTGTTATAAGTGTCATCATGAGGCCGAATACAAGATGATGGACCCGCATAATCAGATAGATACGCAGGGAAATGTCGTCAAAGAGAAATGTCTTTACTGCCACAAGAAAGTCCCAGATGTCAACCGGGCCACTCTTGAAGAATCCAAGGGGGAGGCAGATCTCGTGGCCCCTATCGGTAAGCTTGATGTCCTCTGTTATCGTTGTCATTATAAGCAGATACAGATGCATCCTATCAATGCTAATCACCTCAAAAAGCCTCCTCCAAGAATTTTGGAAAATATGCGGAGATCTGAACGAAAATTGGGGATTATTTTACCCCTTGATGCCCGTGGAAAGGTCACCTGTGTCACGTGTCATAACCCTCATGAGCGGGGAGTCATCCCTGTGGGAAAGACAGGAGCAGGCGGTGCAGGTGAAGTGGGGCGCTTACGGGTGCCAAGGGTTGGAGATAAAATCTGTC
This sequence comes from Pseudomonadota bacterium, assembly GCA_018817385.1. Lineage (GTDB taxonomy): Bacteria > Desulfobacterota > Desulfobulbia > Desulfobulbales > Desulfocapsaceae > Desulfocapsa. The sequence goes on along the minus strand of JAHIUA010000090.1, from coordinate 87,011 downwards.
TGGCGTGTCATCAGAATAATTAACAAGAGGGGAGGAGAGAGGCAGAGATGCCGGTGATCCAGGGCTGCTGTTCAATCTGCATTGCCGCCAGCATGCAGGAAGGGGTCCAGTTTGGTCAAGAGCAGGGAGGAGAGGAAGGGTTGACCCTGATCATGGTCTGATGGCCGGTAAAAGAGTTTGAGTTATTCATACTTCTAAATAAGAAAATAGGGGGGGGAATGTTGTCTAATTTTTTGCGAGGACCGCACTGGTCTTTCAGGGCACTGCTTGTAGCCTTTTGTCTGATGCCTGGATGGGTGTTGGCTGCAGACATGGGGAATTGTCTGTTGTGTCATAAGTATCCAGGCCTGAGTCGGATTGATGAAGGCGGTAATATGAAATTGATGTTTGTGAATGAAGATATTTTTAATACAAGTGTTCATTCAAAAGTTAAATGTGAAGGATGTCATGCTGATATCACCAAGATCCCACATGAACCTGCTAAACCGGTCGATTGTCTGGCAGTCTGCCATATTATCGAGCCCACCAGTGAGCAGAAATTTTCACACAAATCCGTAAAAACCTTCATGGATGAATCGGTCCACAGCAAGGTTGACAAAGAAGGAAATCTCAAGAAATTCAACGAAGACATGCCGACCTGTAAGGATTGCCATGATAATCCTCTGTTCAGGCCCCTTGCCTTTGTTAAAAAAGTGCGTCCCGGTATAGCCGATGACGCCATGGGCAGATGTCGAGTCTGTCATGAGAAGGAAGACTTTATTTTCAGGTTTTATAATCATATTACCACCCGCCTCCATAAGAGCCGTAGCCCTCTTAATGTCGCCCAGGCCTGTGGGAAATGCCATGATGATAAAGAGTTGGTGAAGCGTCACGGTTTGACTGTTATGGCCGGTTCATCCTATCAGGAAACTTTTCATGGAAAGGCTGCCAATCTACTTGATGAAGCCATCCCTGACTGTCTTGACTGCCATGTGGTCAAGGGGAAATCTGTGCATCAGATGTATGGTAATGATGATCCCAGGTCTTCCACCCATCCGGACAACAGAGGGGCGATCTGTAACTCAATCGATTGTCATCCCGGTGCCTCTGTCCAGTTTGCCAATTATCAGGTACATCCTATGTTCGATATGGATAAAAGCCCGGTTGTCTATTGGTTCACTACCTTTTTTTACGTCCTAACCGGAGGAACTTTGCTGCCACTGATGTTTATTTTGTTCTTTGACCTGTTGCGGCGCTTGTTTCCAAATGCCAGCTTCACAAGGAGGAGGTAGAAATCATGGCTAAATATCCTCAGATAAAAATAATAAACAACGAAAAATACTTTTTCAGATTTGATATGGATCTGAGAATCCAGCACATCATTCTCGCTGCCACGGTGGTGATTCTGGTCTTGAGCGGTATGCCGCTAAAGTTCAGTGACGCCTTCTGGTCTCCCTATCTCTACGCCCTGTTCGGCGGTATCACCATGGCTCCCACGGTCCATAAGGTAACCGGGGCCATTATGCTTCTCCTTTTTGCCTATCACATCTTTTGGATCTTCAAGGTGATTTATCTGGATCACTATCTGCCCATGAAAAGGGAGGGAACCTATACCATAGGCCGGTTCGCCATGAGGGTGTTGAAGCTGCCCATGGTGCCAAATCTCAAAGACTTGAAAGATATCATAGACCTGATGAAATATCTCTTCTACTATACCAATGTCCGTCCCGACGGTGATGAGTACACGTGGAAGGAAAAGTTCGATTACTGGGCACCCTTCTGGGGTATGTTTATTATTGGTGCCTCTGGTCTTATTATTTGGAATAAAGAGCTTTTCACCCAGATTATTCCTGGCGAATTTATTAACTTCTGTTTGATTGCCCACAGTGATGAGGCCCTTTTGGCTGGTCTCTTTCTCTTTATCTGGCATTGGTATAATGTTCATTTTTCCACTTCGGTCTTTCCCATGGGCACAGTGTTTTTGACAGGGTACCTGAGCGAGGAACTGATGTGTGAAGAACATTATGAACATTATGTGAAGGTCATGCGGGAAGAAGGATATGAAAAAGAGATTCTGCCACCCCATGGCGGAGGTCATGCCCCGAGTTGCTCTGATCATGCTCCAAAGAGTAGTCAAAGGCAATCCTCTCCGGAAAATGTAAGTGGAACCGAGTCGTCAGAGCAGTCCGTCAAGGAAGGAGGGGCAGCAGTATGAAAAAGTTGTTAACGAAACTCTATATTCTGGCCTTCATGGCCCTGGTCGTTTATTTCGGGGTGATTATCTGGAATCTTACCTTTGCTCATATCATTCATGAGTATCACGAACGACATGCCGCCAATATGGAGCATAGTGAAGAATCCCTGGTCCAGAAGGAAAAGGTGGCTAAATCTTTTGAGCAGGTGATTCTGAATAGTGAGACGCGGACCAAGCAGTATCTCGGTTACCGGGTTCTCGAACAGCAGTATATAGAGGGGCATTTTCATCATATTGGCTTTGATGTCGGACCAGACAGACATTCCTACTGCAGTTCCTGTCATGGGGACATGCCCCACGATTCTGTAACCAAAGATCTCCGTGCTTTTTTGAATATGCATGCCTTTTTTATCGGCTGTCAGACTTGTCATTCCCGTCCGGAAGGGGAGATGGCCACCGGAGTCTATAAATGGTATGCGCGTGAGACCGGCGAGATTATTCCAAGCCCGGTGAACGATGCGCCTCCAGGCACATACAAGGCCAAAATTATCCCCTTTGTCATGGAAAAAGGCTCCATAGTACGGATCGACAGTCAGGCCAAGAGGGATTTTGTTGAGCAATATCGGTTGAATGAAAAAGAGTTGACCGAAGGTCAGAAATCAAAGTCTAAGAATATCATTCATAATATTGTCAGTAAAAAACCGGTAATATGTGAGGAGTGCCATTCCAAAGAGAAGCCTCTTCTGCCGCTTGCTGATCTTGGATATTCCGAGAGAAGAGTAGACTCCATTACCAGCACTGAAGTGGTGGGGATGATCAAGAATTATACGAAATTCTACATGCCTAAAATGCTCAATCCTGGTGTAAGTCATCCGGTAGACCCTGCTGTGGACCCTGTGGAACCGGTCCTTCCGGGGCAGTTGACCCCGTCTGTTCCCGAGGTTGAAAGTCTTCCGCCTGCTGTGGGCACGGAAGGATAGGTCACGGGAAAGTCTCTGGAGGCGGTTCTTCTTTCAAGGGCCGCTTCCAGTTTATTGAATGAATTGAGGTTGTATGAAAAGAATGGTTGGCTGGTATATCTTATTTGCCAAGGGTAAACCAAGAGGAGGACTTGTTCGTGACGGACTCATTTTCCTCTTTGTTTCTCTAATGATGACTGGTCCGGTGTATTCTCTGGATCTGACAACGGTCACGCCTCTTTTTGATATCCAACACAACTTTCGTCAGCCCAGTGATGTCGCTGTGGCTGGGGACGGCACTATTTATGTGGTGGATGGTGTCAACCAGTGTATTAAGGCCTTTGATTCGAATGGGAAATTTCTTTTTTTATTCGGTCAGGCCGGTAGTGAGCCCGGTCAGTTTCATTACCCTCTGGGGATGGATATTGATGGCGCCGGCAGGCTCTACGTTGCCGACAGTGGGAATCACAGGGTTCAGATATTTTCAGCTAAGGGTCGCTTCCTCAATGAAATCAAATTGAAATTTCAAAGTGGGAAGGCGCCGGATCCAACTGATGTTGCCGTGGATAGTGCTGGAACCGAGATCTTTGTGGTCGATAATGACAATCACTGTCTTTATAAATATGATCTGGGAACCCTTGCCCTGATTGAGGTTATCGGTAATGCCGGTATTACGAGGATGGAGTTTCGCTATCCCTTCATGATCTCGATGGATAGAGATAAGTATCTCTATATTGTTGATGTGATCAACACCCGGGTCCAGGAAATGACCCGTGATGGGAAGTTTGTCCAATTCATCGGTGACTGGGGGGTGGAGAAGGGACAGTTCTTCAGACCCAAAGGAGTGGCTGTCGATACTTTAGGCATGGTCTATGTAAGTGATTCCTATATGGGGGTTATTCAAGTCTTTGATCACGGAGTTTTTCATTCTGTGATCGGAGACGGGAAGAAGGGTGAGTTGTGGAGGTATAACTCCCCGGTAGGTCTTTTTATAGACAAGAAAGATCGTCTCTATGTGGTTCAAATGTTTGCAGAACGTGTCAGCGTCTTCCAGATTAACCGATAATTCCATTTGTCTCTCAGGCGCGGTTTGCCTTCTTTATGAACGAAGCATTTGAGCACTCTTGCACTTTCATCTGATTGCCTGGCTTGCAGAGCAGGTTCCAGATTCATTAAGCCAGTCACATGAAGCTGTGGAGGGTGGAACTGATACATTCTTTCAGGCCGGAGAGACGAGAAAAATGGTTGTTTTCCTTGGTGAACAGTTAGGTATGAAGCAGTCTTCTTTTTTTCTCTCTCGTGTTTTACTTTTTCTCCTTCTCTTGTCACCTCAGATTGCCCTCGCTGAAGTTACGGCTCCCAGTAATCCCAGTTCGGCCAAGGAGTGTGCCCTCTGTCATTATCGTTGGATCGATACCTTTTTTCTTTATGGCAGAGGATCTGATCTGGTTCCTTATCAGGCAGAAAAGGTTGTGGCCGAGGCTGAGATTTGTCATTCTTGTCATGATGGCAGTGTGGCCGACTCCAGGGCCCGGGTCTATAATGATCAGCATCATCCCATCAATAAACCACCTCCTGAGGGTATGGAAATTCCAGAGATATTTCCTCTGGATAAAAACGGTTTTATGCAATGTGCTACTTGTCATACCGCCCATGGGGTGCCAAGTGAAATGGGAATGGATAAAACTATCTTTGTGCGGTCCTCCAATGATGATTCCGGGATGTGCCGGCAGTGCCATAAAGATAAAGATGGTGGATCTGACAAGGGGAATCACCCCATCGATTCCACCAAGATCAAGTTTTCTGACGAGTTTCGAGAACTGGGTGCCATTGAGGGAGGTAGAAAGAATCAGGTTATCTGTGAGAGTTGTCACCGAGTGCATGGCGCTGCCAATGATAAATTTCTTATTGACAGTGCCCAGGGAGGTGGACAACTCTGTCTTGATTGTCACCGTGATAAGGAAGCAATGGTGGCCACCGTTCATGATCTGCGAATAAGTTCTCCAAACTCCACCAATCTGAAAGGAAAGACTCCGGCTCAGTCCGGAATCTGCGGTGTCTGTCATCTGGTACACGGAGCCAGCGAAGTGATGTTGTGGGGTCGCAAGATGCCGGAAAAGTCAACGGGCTACAAGGCCATGGATCTCTGTGTCAGCTGCCATCAAGATGGGGGGCTGGCCAAAAATAAGATTCTGGCCAAGTACTCCCATCCCTATAATGTATCGATAAGTGATAAGGGGATGGATCCGAAATTGCCGGTTTTCAATGTTGAGGGCAGACGGGTCGCTCCGGAGCAAGGAATTCTCTCCTGTCCGACCTGTCATGATCCCCATCAGGGGAGAAAGGTACTGCCCGGAGGGGTGGTCGCGGCTGGAGACAAGTTCCTGCGATTGACGAATAAACCCGCACCGGAACTTTGCCGACAGTGTCATTTGGCTGAGAGCCGGGTGGAATTGACCGATCATGATCTCCTGGCGGCTGGATCAAAATCCCTGAACAACCAGGGGCAGAGTCCGGCCGAGTCTGGACCTTGCGGAGTATGCCATCTGATCCATATGGCGGAAGAAAAAAGCCTGTGGGCCATAGACAGTAAAAACAGATCACGCCAGCCCGCAGAGGCAGTTTGCCTTGCCTGCCATAACAGTGAAGGAACGGCAGGGACCAAGGTCCTTGGCAAGCGCTCCCATCCTGTGGATGTCGATCCGAAGCGACTGGGGCTGAAAACGACTCTTCCTCTTTATGATAAAAAAGGAAAAAAGGGAGAGACGGGTATGGTGACCTGTCTTACCTGTCATAACCCCCATCAGTGGGATCCAACCAAAGAGAGGGTTGAACATTTTGCCGGCCTGGAAGGAGATGGCAAGAACAGTTTTCTCCGTTTGCAAAGTGCTTCGGCCCCCATTCTCTGTGCCAACTGCCATAGCGAGCAGTCCTATGTGACTATGACAGATCATGATATGAATATTCTTGCACCGGATTCCCAAAACTTTCTCGGCCAGACCCCTTCTCAATCAGGGGTCTGCGGGGCCTGTCATCTCGTTCATAATGGAGAAAACAGGGTCCGCCTCTGGGCCCGTAAACTCGGTGCAGGCAATGGGGTTATGGATAAGATGTGTAAATCCTGCCATAATAAAAACGATATCGGCTCAAAGAAGGTGCCCACTGTGGATTCGCATCCCGAAGGAATGTTGATTACCAACGTCGGCCGAAATGTCAAAGGTGAATCGAACTATTTTCCACTCTTTCAGGAGAGAACAGGAAAACAGGTCACTGTGGGTGATATTTCCTGTGCCTCATGTCATGATGTGCATCGTTGGGACCCAAAAGTTTCCAGGGCAGGGACAGGAGAAAATATGGAAGGCCGGGCCACCAACAGCTTTTTACGCATGCAAACATATAAGTTGATGTGCATAGACTGTCATGGGCTCGATGCCCTCTTCAGATTCAAGTATTATCATAATAGTAAACAAAGAGGACCGGTTATGAATTGAGCATGTTTCTACAGGTTTTAGGCCATATTGAGAATGATTCCCAATTCTTACTTGCTAATTCGGCGAGGAAAGTCTTGAAAAAACCTTTTTTTCCTGTTCTAAACGAAAAGGAGTAGATTCGATTTTAGTTAAGTGAGCTATTCATTAAACTGAATTGAATGTACTGGGAAGAGGAAGAAATGGGAGACTCGGATTGTATGTAGTCCCTGAAATGTGCTTTACAGCAAAAAGAACATTGAAGGAGGAATCATGTTTGTTGGGAGAGGATTAAAACTGAAGGAAGATGGGAAACATCTGGATTTCAACTGTCCATCGGGCCTGCTGCTTGCAGTGATGGCTCTGTTGATCTTGTTGTCATCCGCGGTGCTCTGTACTGCCGCAGAGACGGAAAAAAAGGATGTTCCAAAATTGACGGTGGTCGCACCACCGGATGGCGCCTTTGTCACGGAACAGACTGTTTTTATGTCTGGTTTTATCAGTGGTGTCAAAGTGGATAGTGTTAAAATCTCTGGAAGCGGAATCAAGGTGGCCAATGCCGTAGTGCCGGTGAAAGACGGGACCTTTGGTTCGTTTATCACCTTCCAGCAGGGGAGTAACCAGTTTACGGTCTCCGGGGAGGGGGTAAGCAAGCAGATCAAAATCTATTATACCCCTAAAAAGGACCTGAAAAAAGGTCAGAAGGCTCCAGAGGGATATAAACAGTTTTATGTTCACAGTAAACCTAGTGCACTTGACTGTAAAGAATGCCATAGCTTCCGGCGTGGCAAGTTTGATTTCGGGCGTATTTCTCCTGCTCGTAGTACCTGTACCACAGGAGAATGTCACCCCAAAATAGGAAAAGATGCGGCCCATGTCCATGGACCAGTGGGAGCCGGAGTCTGTATTTCCTGTCATAATCCCCATGGTTCTTTTAAGCCGATGCAGATGGAGCGCACCGGCCAGGAGCTCTGTCTCGTCTGTCATGAGGCTAAACGTAAAGAATTTGCTCTGGATGTGATGCATCCGCCAGTAGAAGAGGGATGTGTTGACTGTCATGATCCTCATCAATCGAACATGCGCTTCCAGTTGCGAGGTGAAGGAAAACAGGTCAGTAGTCTCTGTTTCAATTGCCATGAAGCTGAAATTTTTACCAAGAAGCATCAGCATGGCCCGGTTGGCACCGGTGATTGTATTGCCTGTCATTTCGCTCACGCCTCGGCCAACAAAAAACTGTTGATTGCCCCTCTGGAAAAAGGATTGCTCTGCTTCGAGTGCCATGAAAATGTCAAAGAACAGATGGGGAAAGCAGTGACGCATGAGCCAGTGGCTGAGGATTGCGGGAACTGTCATGATCCCCATAGTTCTGATATCCGATTTCAGCTGACCGCTCCTTCTGAAAAACTCTGTGAGAGTTGTCATCGGGATGTCTCTCCCGATGTCTATGAGGCTATTGATAAGGCTGTCTTCAAACATGAGCCGGTGGCCAAGGGAAGGTGTGTTGATTGTCACGTCCCCCACGGTTCTGAAGTTGCTTCTCTGCTCAAGGGCAAAGGGATCAATCTGTGCGGTACCTGTCATGAAGAGCTGGCAGATGTCATTGCCAGTAGTAAGAATATGCATGGTCCAGTAAAAACTGGGGCCTGCTCTGAATGTCATAACGTGCACGGCTCAACGTTCAGTCGTCTTCTGGTTCGATATTTCCCGGAAGAGTTTTATAACGAATACAACCCGGAAGAGTATGATCTGTGTTTTGGTTGCCATAACAAGGACGTGGCCAAGACCAGAAATACAGACAAGTTGACCAACTTCCGCGATAAGGAATATAATCTTCATTTTTTCCATGTGAACATGAAAAAAGGACGAAGTTGTATTGCCTGTCATGATCCCCATGCCAGTAATCAGGCCAAGCATGTTCGTTATGAAGTTCCTTTTGGCAGATGGTCGTATCCGATAGAATTCACTCCGGATAAGAATGGCGGCGGTTGTCTGGTCGGTTGTCATGCACCGAAAAAATATGATCGCATTAAAGCAGTAGGAAAAGCGAGTCGATAACGCTGGAGGCCCTCTCTCCCTCTCTGGAACGGGAGGGAGAGAGGAACTGGTTTTAGAACGGTTTTTTGCAAAAAAAGCACCATGGTTGACTATCATCAACAGTGGCTGAACAGTTGCGAAGCATCGCTGTGCTCTCAGATAGATGATAATAACGAGACTGTACCCCCTTTATTCCGGATTAGGGTTAGAGAGAATGGCTATAGCCTGAAATGTTAAGTAAACTTTCTTGGAGTGCGTTACAATTTGTGCCGTTTAAATGTCGCTGACGAGTATAGCCCCTGATGAATTATTATGAATATTTAGCGAGGAGTACCTATGTTGTTGAGAAAGGAAACCGATGCTCATCGGAATAAACATCTGGTAGTCTTGATCCTGTTTTTTACCGGGTTGTTTATTTTGACCGATAGTGGACTGGCTAAATCTTTTCCCTTCCGGGCCCTGAGTGTTGGTAAGCCGGTTCCGGAAGCCAAGTTTATTGGTTACAAGGGAGAAGAGGCAAAAACTATTCATTCCTTTGCCGGCAAACCATTGCTCCTTGCCTTTTGGGGGGGGGCGGATATGGAGGCCAAGAAAAAAAGGGCTGTCAATACCATCAAGGCAGTCCAGGAGCTGGAGCCCTACCTGAAGAAAAAAGGTGTCTCTGTTCTAGTTGTTAACATGCAAAATGATCAGCAGAACGTGGTTGATGAGGTGAGTGCCCTGGCTGGATTGACCATGCCTGTTTACAAGGATGCATCCCAGGAGGCCTACGCCAGTTTTGGTGTCTATGTTCTGCCTTCGTTTCTTTTGATCGATAAAGATGGAAATGTCAGCGGCGGCTCCGGCTATAGCAAGGATATCGCCCAACGTCTTCGTGGTGAGGTTGATGTGATGCTTGGGTTGATGACTCCTGAAGAGCTGGAGGCTGAGCTGAATCCTGTGATGAAAGTGGTACCGAAAGAAGAAAAACTTGCTCTGCGTCATATGCAGATGGGCACAGTTATGAAGAATAAAGGGATGCCCGATGCTGCTATCCGCGAATATATGACAGCCCTTGAACTCAATCCTGTCTTACATGAGGCAAGGGTCGGCTTAGGATGTCTGTATCTTGAAAAGGGTGCCCTTGATGATGCCATCAAAGAACTTGAGGCCGGTCTTGCAGGTGATCCAGATTCACTTGAGGCGGAGATCTGTCTGGCCAGGGTGAGTGCTGAAATGGGGGAGGTTGATGAGGCCGTGCTCGACCTCAAGAACCTGTTGTTTCGCAATAGTCGCAACTATGATCTGCATTATTTCCTGGGCACCTTCCTGGAGCGTCAGGGAAAGTATGAAGAATCGGCCCAATCGTATCGCAAGGCCTTTGATCTTCTGCAGCGCAAGACCCTGATTCATGAATAATCAGGTGAGCATATTCTTCCTGAAGGTAGTCTCGGTTTTCTGAACGGACCTGCCTTTAGGAAGGTTGTGTCTTTGCTTGGGTGCTGGGGAGTCGTATATCGACAGTGGCTGCGAGTTTTGTAGGTGTCACAGCAATGCTCATCGGTGGTGGTACTGTGATGCCCTTGGTGGATCTCACTGGCAATCACTTGTCGTCTTGCCGGGTTCGCATCTTTTTTGCGGATTAACTGTCCTCGCCCATAAGGGTTATAGGACTGTTATTTGAAAATCGGCTGTGAGTCTGATATCCTGCCCAGGTAACTCTTGCAACTGAAGCTTCTCTCTGGCCAAGATGGTCATCCTCTTTCGCGAGAATATCGATTGCAACATCTACGTTTCCTTACTTGCCATGGGCAAGCAATTCATGTTGTCTTTTCATGCCTGGGGAGCCTGTCGGACTGAGACATCCCTCTGCTGCAAATTTTCCAGATGAGCCCCTGTTTCAATGGCTTTTCGTTACATAGACCAGCGATTCTTCAAATCCACAAAAATATGATCTCGATTGCACTCATTTTAGTATGATTCTCTCGCTCCATCGCTGTAATTATTTAACTCAAAGAGACTCCTAAAGATAGATGGGTTTGGGGAAGTAGGTGTCTCCATCTTCGCCTTTAAAATCTTGAGTCGGCAACTCTTCTTCACTGGGTATGGCCTCCTCATCTGGAATCTGAAACGTCGGGAATTGGTATTCAAACTTGACATTCAGGATCTGAACACGCTGATTGAAAAGATCAGCCACAATCAGGTTACCAGCCCTGTTGAGAGCAAGGCCAATAGGATACTGAAACCAGCCTGGACCAGTTCCCATCCCGCCAAATTCGTACATGAACTTGCCTCCCAGATCAAAGATCAGGATGGTGTGGCGCATGTAATCCACAACGTAGAGGGCCTTTTTCTTTTCATCGACCACCAGACATTTGGGACGGCTCATCTTCCCTGTTGATCCACCTTTCTGGCCAAAGGAGAAGAGCAGCTCTTCGGTATGACTGTAGACGTATATCTTACTGGTTTCTTCGCTGAGGACGTAAAGGTGTCCCTCAGCATCCGTGGCCACATGTGCCACCTGAACCGGTTTGAGTTCCTGGTCTATAAAGGTTTCCCCATTCTCCTTGATTGCTGGTTGCAGATTGGGGGGAAGCAGTTCTCTCATCTCTGTTATACTGCTTTCTTTTTGATCCGTATCCTGCATTGCTTCGGTATTGGCCACCAATTTGGGTAGCCCCTCGACCCCTTCTTCAACAGACATTATCAAGCTGTTTTCAGTGATAAGTTTGTCCATTGGCTTCAGCCAGTGAGAGAAGTTTCCTTCACTGTCCAGGACCAGAAGACCGCGAGTATTTTGGCCGCTGATATACATGTTGCCTGACAAGCCGGTAACCATGTTCTTGGGAACGAAATTTTCCGCTTCCGGCATGGAGGAAAAGAGTATTTCTTTTTCAGGAAAAAAGGCGGGGTTAAAGGTGGTAATTCGGGCAGGTTTGTTTGCTGAGTTGGACTGGCAGAGATAGACTGTGCTGGATTTATCGATATAGATTCCTTTAGGTGAGTCAGCTCCTCGGCCCTTGCCCAGAGCGACGGTGGGAAACAAGTTGGAACCATAGATAATTACTTTCCCTTCACCACCGGCGACCACATAGGTCTCATCCATTTCCTGGTCGTACATGACAGCCGATGGATAATGGAGTTTTTTCCCGAGCTCATCTGTCTTCAGGATAGCGACAACCTCAACACCAACTTTTCCCTCTTCCTCGACAATGGCCAGACCCAGGTTTGTCAGGCTCAAAAAGAGACACCCTGTCGATAGTACGGTGAGGAGAAGTCTTTTCGGAAAACTAATTGTTATGACATTTGTTGCATACATGTCCACCTAATATATCTCCAATAAGTAGGAATCGGTAATTGGAACCATGGGGGTTATGACAACTTGTACAGGCAAGTTCCCGATCTTTACGCCGCGGATCAATTTTGTTTTTCAAAGGATGATTGCCAACAGGATGACCTTTTTCGACATCGGCCAAATTGATATGGCAACTGATGCAGAGTTCGTTAATCGGCTTGTAGAGCTGAAAGCGGTTGCCGCTGGCATGGGGACTGTGGCAGGCCACGCAGCCGCTCCCGAGGACGATGCCATGGGGGTAAAATCCAATGGATTTTTTACCGATATTTTTCTTGTTGCCATGGCAACCTATACACAGGGCAGTAGTCCCTTCTGCCCAGAGCTGAAATTGGTAGGCATCTCCATGGGGGTCATGGCAGATGGTGCAATCACCAGTGCCGACGGGTCCATGGACATGTTCTTGAGTACGGAATTTGATCTTGTTGATGTGGCACTGAAAACAAACGTCATCTACTCGGCCGGTGAGAAGGGTGATTTTGGTGTCATCGACCCCTTTCTTGTGGCAGCTCATGCAGTAGATGTTTGCAGCTGGTCCGTGCAGCCACTCGCCTTTACTGTGCAGGTTGCGATGGCAGGAAAAACAGGCGGGCGAATAGTCTGCATTTTTTTTCAGACGCTCAACGTCCAGGCCATGCCCTTCAGGGAGCTGTTCGGTGTGACAGAGGCCACACTCCTCAGGAATCACTGCTGTTCGATGGAAGAGGAAGGCATTTGAGTCCTCAAAGTTTATGTTGAGCAGCGTTCGTACGGGGATATACTCGATTTTCAGTTCCTGTTCCCCAGGGTTGATGACAAAGGTGTTGTCTCCTTTTTTAAGGGGGAGTGAGTAGTGGATATAAGAGAGACCATCTTTTTCATAGAGGCCCATAGGATCGATGACTTGATCTTCTCCAGCTCTGTTTTGGGCGGTGGCTACCCGTAAACTGGCTAATTCATCTTTGCTGGAGAGCTTGAGTACCATCGTCGACAGGGGACGCCTTGCCTGGATGATGATAGGCTTGGATGAGACAGGAGAGACGATGGTATAGGCAAAACACAAGTCAGTCAGGAAGAGAGACAGAAAAAGGAAGAAGAAACCGAAAACTGTCTTTTTGAGATGGCGCATAGTTTTCTTTACTGGTGGTGGCATGTGCTGTGATCCCTGCGCTGCTCCCCATCAATTTGGAGATTATTTCATTGTATATGGAATTTCCTGAAAGTTCTTAACAAATACTCAGTTATAATGAAAAAAACTAGACTTTTCTTTCTGTTTTTCCCAATTATTTGCTCCGCAACCGGGCCAATGCCTTCTTCAGATTTTTGATGTGCTTTTGTAGTGCATTGTTCTCAGGAGTGGGTCCAATGATTTCAATTAACGCTGCCAGAGTTCTTTACTCTGATGCCGCCTCTTTGGGTCTTAATGGTTCCCTTGTTCAGCTCTTCAGTGAGATCCAGGGAGTCTGTCTTTTCTCCGCAGGCTGGTGCGCCAAGTGAAGTCGCCTCCCAGGATGAATAGAGGCCTTGTTTGAGACGAAAAAGGGATCCGGAAATCTTCTGGGGAAACACCAGGCCACTGACAAGGGTAATAATACTCCCGGCGACAAGCATGGGCAAGAGCAGACCGCCGAGTCGTGGTATTTTGAGTAGGGCGTCAGAAAAAGATGAGGTGAAATCCTGTCTCACATAGCAGAGGTAACGAATCAGGGCGGCTATCAGGGGATTGAAAACAATCAATACGCCAATACGGATCAGGAGCCATTCCTGTAAAAAAATTCCCGCCAGGGGTCTCCGATCCAAGCGATAAGAAATAAGGAAGGGTAGGCGTTCAGTTACTGCAAGACAGCCATACCTTTTGGCGGAGCCCCAAGTGGAATTCGACCCACAACTTTGCTGTTCACGGGATCGATAATATCCAAAGTCTTTGTCAATTCATTCCCGACGTAAACCCATTTATTGCTGGTACTGTAGGCCAACTCCAGGGGGGGACCGTCCAGGGAAATGGTTTTTGATACTCCCAGTTGGCCGTGCTTGAGAACAGAGATGGAATGGGAGGTATAGTTCGTCACATAAATGAGACCATCGGCAGCCAGGATACGCATGGGGGATAAATCTACCGGGATTCGTCTCTGCATTCTGTTAAGGCTGAGGTCATAGACCATTACTGAATTGCCGGCCGATTCAGCGATGTAGAGATAAGTGTCGTTGTAGAGCATTAAGCCCTCAGGTCTGCTTCCGGTAGAGATCGTTTGTACCTGAGTCAAGGTCTCTGGATCAAGGAGAACCACAGACTGAGAGAGAGAGAGGGCTACGGCTAAGAGGCCTTGCTTCTCAAGGTAGAGGATATAAGACGGTTCGTACCCCAGGCGCTTTCGTGTTTCTATGGAACCTGATTGGAGATTAATGCGAAGGATATTTCCTCGATTCTGGTCGACCACATAGGCCCACTGACCGTCAGGACTGATAGCCATGTGCTGTGGTTTGCCGATCATCGACAGATAATACGTCTCTTCAACCCGGTTGGCTGCAGGTCCAATTTGTTTTATGTTGCTGTCCTCTTCGGTAAGGACAAAAAGATTTCCTGTGGGATTTGTTTGATCACTGACCAGATAGCTGGGGTCGCCAGAGACACCCAGCGAATCGCAGACCCAGTTTTTGTCGGTGCAAATCATGTATACCGTATTGATATCCGGGCAGGCCACATAGGCCACATCCACCAGCAGATTTTTGAGCTTGGGTGCCAGGTTGAGACTGGGCCTGTCCTTATCCGCTACGGCCAAAGAAGCGTTTACGTCCCACGTTAAAAAAAGCGAATGGGAGTCTCCTTTGGCAACATAGAGGGGCTGGCGTATTTCCAGCGTGGTTACTACGGGATCTGGTACTGTCTCAGCGGACTGGAGACTTTGGTTGGTGGTCATGCGCAGCTGGCTGTAATAACCAGGGGCCAGGAAGGACCTGGCCAGGGAAATCTGTCCTCCAAGGATCACTCGTGAATCCGCTTCAACGGGCTCAAAGAGCAGGGGAAGCCAGCGCATATCTTCACCCAGTACCTCAATTGAGAGAATCCGCATCTTCAGCTCTGGCCCATTTTTCTCCTTGAGGTTGAGGAAGAGAGAGAGCTGGCCAAGCTTATCTGCCTGCCCATAGCCACTTCCCTGTGGCGAACTGAAGGGAGACAATGGATCGTTGGAGGTTGTGCAGGCCGTAAGCAGGAGGAGTAGAGCGCCCAGGAACAGACGGCAGGTTTGCTGGCAGCCAATTCTTATCATGTTCATCATTGAGCCTTATGAGGTGAAGGGTCTGTGCTTTATGGTCCTGGTTTTAAAAGCCAATACGGAATGTTCCTACGCTTGTACCTCGAGTATCTGCCCTTGTCACTGTGCCGCTATGGGTATGGCAGTTCTGGCAGGGGACCGGGTTACTGCTTGGGGTCCCAGAATGGCACGAGCCGCATTGGAATTCAAGGTAGGGGGCATCTGAGATAAGATGGTGCACAGCTTCCCATCTGTTGGCACTTCCTCCATAGGCGGTGTCGTCCTTGTGGCATTTGAGGCAGATGAGGCCTATTTCCTTGACTGCGAGAGAGGTAATGGAAGAGGTGAGATCAGAGCCATTGGCCCGCCTTCTCAGGAGCATTAGGTTGGCTGACCCATGGGCCTCGTGGCAGTCAAGACAGGAGAGGACAAAGTCGGTTGCGCTTGAGGTGGGGTCATAGGGTGCTTTGGTGCCAACAGAACCGTCCATCGGGCGAAGGCCGTGTTTGTTACCGGTAATACTCCAGTCGATGGGAATGAGGTTGCGACCGAGACTGGTGCTGTAGATCGTATTGGTGGTGCTGTGGCAGGTAATGCAGAAATCTACATAATCCGGGGTGTTGGCACGACCAGCCACTGCATCGGTACTGGCTGCCGGTTCCCGGTTCGTGAGACTGCTGGAGCAGTAGGGTGGTTGATAGCGGGTGCTGTAGCTGCTGTCCATGGTTTCGCTTGTTCCCCACAGGCTAAAGTGGTCGCTGGTTTTCGATATGGCAGAATAGGTGGGATCCTGGGCGTGGGCCCAGTTCCTTTTGGCCAGGTGTGGGTTATGACAGGCATCACAGGGGTTGGCAGAAGTGGTAAACCAGCTGAACTCATCTTTGGCAAAGTTCCATACATCGTAGAGGTTGTGGTAGGAGCGCAGGTTCATGGCGGCCATGATTGTAGTCGGTCCCTGGGCAGCGCAACCAAAGTTTTGGCTGTAATCGTTATTCAATACCACTTGGGCTGAGGTGGAATCGTTGTGGCAGTAAAAGCAGAAATTGTCAGATTCGGAATAGGGTGTTGTTGTTTGTGCCGTGTTAAAATTATTGGCAAAGAGTTGATACGAGGAGGCTCCCCCATTGTCTGGTAAGGGTTCGCTGCCTTCTATGCTGGCATGCTGTTCGTGGCAATGGGCACAGTTTCCCTGAGAATAGCCAAAGCCAGCCGGGGCGGCATTGCCTATTATCGGACGAAAAACGCCTGTGCTGCTTGAGCCATGAGCAGAATCGATATATTCACCGGCCAAGAGAGAGGAGGTTACCAGAAGGCTATACAGGCAGGTGACGACAAAGAGGATAGATCGCTGATTAAACGGATATCGGAACATGGAGTAGTTACTTTATCTGTAGTGTAGGAAAGACCTGTCAATAGTCCGGTTGAAGCCTACCCGATATGTTAACGCTATAATTTCATATCAGGTCAAAAACGAAAAGAAATCAGTTTTTGGCAGTATGACAGACTGCACAACCATTGTATCCAGCCGCAGGCCAGGCCTTATAATCCCAGCGCAGTGCCGCTGGATAGGGACTGCCATGGGCCCGATGGCAGGAAAGACACATCACCACAGCATCATTTGCCTGAGAAAAGATTTTTGAGTTGACGGTTGTTGAGGTATCGGCGGTGGCCACCGGAGAAATGACACTATAGATATTGTCGCCGTAGGTGGCGCTGTTATTATAGAGTTGATATTCGTTGGAAGAGACGGCGTTCGACATGTCATAGTCTGTGGGATGACGCAGCCATACCCCTGTTCCGAAGGTGCCACTGGTAGTCAGGCTGCTGGCACCGTTGTGATAGAACTTGTGGCATTGGGCGCATTGACCGCTGATGCTGCCTTCAGCGGTTTCTGCTTCAGCAGTACGGTCGAGACCGTAATATTTGTTGTGTTGGAGATCTGTGGGATGATATTCGTAGCTATCGTCACCAAAGCCTTGGATCCCATTCAGCATTCGATAACTGGTGGCCAGAGTATTTCCAGATTGCCAGATTGCGTGGTCCTTGTAATGATGGCTTCCTTTGACGGCGGATATCTGTTCGGAAACAGTCCTGTCTCCATGACAGCCCATACTTCCAGCACAGCGTAGCTGACCAGTAAAGGTTGCATCCCCTCCAGGGGGGAGGGTTAAGGTTGCATCAGGTCCGGCTAGACCAAAAATATTATGCCCTCTTCGATCGTCTACGTTTGAGACCCAGTAAAAATTACCCCCGGACAGGGTATTGGTATCAGCCTCTGTGCCGGTGTCGCTGTATTGGGGAGGTGTGGTGGAAAAAACGTAGGGTACTGTATTGATACCATTATTTTGTCCGGTGTGACAGCCGATACAGTCGGCCACCAAGAGAGCAGGATTGGGCGCTCCGCTGTCGGTTACCCACAGGTTGTCCTGCGAATTGTGCATGGTGTGGCATGAGACACAGGGCCCTGTGACTCTGGCCAAGGAACAGAGAGGCAACAGAGATAAAAAGATGATTGTGGATAATCTGATGATATTTAGCATAAACTTCCCATTCCATAGAGGGTTTCCCTGAGTTGGTTCCCCTCTTTTGCCGGGCAAAAAACCCTGCGGTGACAGTCCTTCAGCGGCAGAATTATCTGCCTGGCCTAGGATGAGTTGGTAAATCGAATTCGTTGACTCCAGCAATGAATCCCATATTGGCTTCCAATGCCTGAACTTTCTGTCCCTTGTTTCTCTGTAAGGAGTTAGCTGAACTCATTGGCGGTTGTGCATCAACCCCCTATTTTCAAATCTCAAACCCCGGTTTTTTTCTCGGAGCGGCTCAGTTATCGTTTGAAAATTTCCACTCTGGCGTTTCCTTCGTCGACCAAACAGAGTCCTCCCCAGGGATCAAAACGGATTTCGCTTGGGAAAGAGAGTTGTCCCCGAGCAATACCCTGTTCCAGAAAACGGTATTTAAATGTTCCGTTTCTATCATAGACAGCGATATCACGGCTCTGCCGATCCAGTACATACATAAATCCGGTTCCTTCTATGGCCAGTGATACTGGAAAATTAATGGTGTCCCCCAACTCAAAGGTCTTGATCAGTTCTCCTGTCAGATTAAAGCAACGGATGGTTCGGTTGGCCTGGTCAAGTGCCCATATCTTCTCTTGGTAGATTTTAAAATCAACAAATCCCCAAGGGCAGGCGGAGCAGGAAAAACGATTGACCGGCTCAAGCTTTTTTGAATAACTGATGATGTTTCCAGTTGCCTTGTTCAAGACGTATAAAAGGCCTGCATGGGTCTCAATCCGTTCAGGATAAACAAGCTCTCCTTTGTAGGTGAGGGTGTTTGGAGTGACCTTTTTCTCTTTGAGAGCGATATAGCTCAGACTATTATTTCCTTTTTCAATTATCCAAATACCTGCTTCCTCAGTTTTAACCATGTCAAAGGGGATGTTGAGGGCCTTGCCGGCATTAAAAATATTGAGCAGCTCTCCCTTCCGGTTAAATGAGAGGAGTCGATTACGTCCGCTGTCGACTACATAATAGAGCTCTTTGTCTACATCTATGTAGAGTGCGGTGGGCATCTGCATGGCATCTTTTACCATATCCTGTTTGAGAACACGGTCCCAAAGCCAGGGCGAGGCTGCTTCAGCTCTCTCGTTATGGTATCCAAGGACAAGGATGAATACTAATACTGTTTGCAGAATCCAGAATGTGCGTTTTGTCATCATATCTTTTGTTGGCTCTCTAAGTATTCGCCTTCCGCTGGTCAAACGTTCCAACTCTCACAGAGAGATGACTCGTCTGGCAGGTAATCCTGCTTGAAAAAAGATCAATAGGTGCGGTGACATAGTATGCAAAGGGCTCGTTTTCCTTCCTGAAGGAGATGATCTTTATGGTCAGTCCCCATGGGATTGTGACAGGAGACACAGGTGACCATTTGCCCGGTATGGGATTCAAGGACCTCAGGTCCCACGGGATGAGTAAATTTCCCCTGGGTTTCATGGCACTGAACGCAGATGGCATTGCCGTCTCCCTTGAGCATAGCTAGATTTTTGCTGCCATGAGAGTCATGGCAGATGGAGCATTTTTTAACCGGGGGATGTGGAAAAGCTTTCTGCCGGTAGCGGGCAAGTGTCTCGGCATGACAGGAATTACAGACCTGCCGTTCTTTGTTTTTGAGTAGAGCCTTGTCGTCTCCGGCATGGGGTGAGTGGCAGTTGAGACAACTATTGCCCTCCTGGAGGGTGATATGGCTGTGATTGGCAAGAAGTTCTTTGCCGGTATTTTCATGACATTTTAAACAGGTGGCCATGCTGACCTTGTTTGATCCTTGATGACAGGATGCACACCCTTCAACATATGGCTGGTGAAGAAAATTCCGCATCAGTCCCTGGCGATCGCTTCCGTGTGGGTTGTGACAGGAGAGGCAGTCTTTGAGGGCCAGGGGATAGTCCTTATGGGATGCCTGCAGTGTATCTGCGGCGTGGCAGGAATAGCAGAGGGTATCGGGTTTGTCAGACAACAGTTGCAGGTTATCGGCCTGGTGTGATCTGTGACATGCTATGCAATTACCATCCGCAAAGGGTTTATGGATTTGTTTGTATTCTTGAGGCAGGTCTGTGTGACAGGCGAAACATTTGTTTGCCAGATCGTTACTGACCAGGCCCTTATTGCTGCTGGCATGGGGAGAGTGACAGCCACTGCAATTTCCCTGGGCAACGGGGGCGTGGACTATACCTTTACCAAATTCTTCTTTACTCTTTTTGTGGCAGGAGTAGCAGAGTGTACCATTATGGTCACGTAACAAGCCCTTGTATTTGGCGACATGCGGATTATGGCAGACACTGCATTGTGATTCAGCCACTGGTTGATGGACAATTTTGTCGGTGAACAGAGTCTTGTCGTGGCAGGTGAAACAGACATTGTCAGCCACTGCCGGGCTGGGAGTGGTACAGAGAAAAACAAGACTGAAACAAAAGAGGCTTGAAAAGAGACCAGACATCAGGCGCATTAGTTTTTCCTCCCATCATGACAGGGGCTGCAGTTGCCCTCCTTGAAAGGCGTATGACCCACTGGATAGAGGAGGCCTTTTTCAGGACTGCCATGGGGGTCGTGACAGCTGTTGCAGGAATCTTGACCTGGTTTTATGCCCTTATGGGCTTTAAGAAATTCAGGACCTGTAACTGTATGGCAGTCCGCGCAAAGTAGCCCCCCTTTTTTGGTGAGCATCCCCTCTATATCTGAACCGTGGGCCTGATGGCACTGCAGGCAATTTTTGACCGCTGGGGTATGCACCACTCCCTGACGCCAATACTCTGCAATTTCATTATGGCAACTGAGACAGACCACGGGTTGCCCTTTTTTGAGGATATGATCGTGAGGAGAACCATGGGCCGCGTGACAGGTGATGCAGTTTTCATCCACAGCCGGTTTATGGGGGGCCTTGGAGTTTTGGATGATCTGGTTGACATCCTTGTGGCATTCAAGGCAAAGTTTACCAGGTTTTTGCTTTACCACATAGGCAAAGTCAGCCGAGTGTGGAGAGTGGCAGCGATGGCATTCGCCCTTGGCCACAGGTGCATGGGACTGTATGGTGTCGCCAGCATCTTGAATGGATTGGTGGCAGGTGGCGCAAAGATCTCCG
The DNA here is from genome assembly GCA_018817385.1 of Pseudomonadota bacterium. Classification (GTDB taxonomy): domain Bacteria; phylum Desulfobacterota; class Desulfobulbia; order Desulfobulbales; family Desulfocapsaceae; genus Desulfocapsa. Next base: position 66,180 of record JAHIUA010000090.1, on the reverse strand, counting down.
TTTTTGTTATTTGCCTTGAGATATTTCTTCTCTTTGGCTCCATGAAGTTGATGACAGCCTGTGCAGTTTGCGGTGGCAAAGGGTTGGTGGAGACTGAAACGCCCTCTCTCGTCCGCCTCTTTCTTATGACAGGAAAAGCAGAGTGTGGCCTGGGGAGAGGTCAAAAGATTCTGATTTGCCGACTCATGGGGCAGGTGACAGGTATTACAGGACTGTTCGGGCGCAGGCTGATGGCTGGCACCGCTCTCAGCGAAGGTTTTCTTTTCATGGCAGTTCAGACAGAGGGTTTTCTCATCGTCTTTGAGCTGGGACTTACGGGGAGAGCTATGGCCATTATGACATGAGAGGCATTGGCCTTTGACCACGGGTTGGTGGTGACTTGTCATCTTTGGCTTTTCTTGGGTTGTACTCTCTTCCACTGTGGATGTCGGTCCTGTGCCATGGCAGCCAAGACAGACCTCTTCAGCAGGTTGGGCCAGGAGGAGGCGTTCATCGCTTGCATGTACCGCATGGCAACTGATACATTGTTTATTGAGATAAGGCTTGTGGATACTGCCCGGTCCGCTCATCGGTTTTTCATGACAGTTGAGACAGAGTTCATTGGCAGGGGACTTGGTTGATATTTTCTGTCCCTGTACCTGATGGCAGGAATCACATTCGCCTTTGCTTACAGGTTTGTGCAGATTCTTTTTAAGGAGATTGGGAGAATCGCTTGCATGCGGGGTATGACACAGCAAACAACCGCTCTCAACCGGATAGTTATGGTGGGCCTTTTTAAAGGTATCCCTGTCTGTCTGGTGACAGGAACGACAGCCTGTGTCAGGAGCACTGCTTAAAAGGGAGCTGTTGTCGGACTTGTGCGGGTCATGACAGGTCTTACAGCCCTGTTGCACCGGAGGATGAATGTATTTTTTCTTGAAGTTCTCTTTTTCATGACAGTTGAAGCAGGTCTTTTCCGAGTCCTCTTTCAAGAGTCGGGGGTATATCGAATTGTGTGAGTTATGGCAGCGTTTGCATTTTCCCTCCACCACAGGAGGATGGATTGATTTTTGATCTTTACTAGGGGCTATTGCCTGGTGGCAGGTGTAGCAGAGGGTGGGAGGTTCCTGACGTAGGAAGACTCCGCCGACCAGCCCGTGAGGCAGGTGGCATTTGTCACAGCGTTCATTTTGGACCGGGGCATGGACATACCCCTTTTTGAACCTTTCACCCATCTCTGGATGGCAGTCAAGGCATTTTTTTGCTGTCCTGGCCGACTGTTGGCTGGAGGGTGCACATGAGAACAGCAAGGCCGCCATAACAATACTAAAAAAAATTGTTATATTTTTGCTATTCGAACTTTTATTAATCATCTTGCTCCATCTCTTTTTTGAGATTCTGCCAGGCATTGTCATTGATTTCTACTGCGTATTCTTCACGTAGTTTATTGAGGTAGTCCTGGCGGAGTGCGTTCAATTTTGAAGTGTATAGGGTTTGCTTAATGTCTTCTTTCACTTCGGCCAGGGGCATGATATGTTTCGGGGTGCGCTCAACGAGTTGAACAATGCTTACATGCTTGTCAACGGTAAAGGCTTTACTCACTTCATTTTTGGTTAATTTGTCAACAACCTCTTTGACCTGTGGGTGGAGGTGGTTGGACGGGATGTCCCGAATGGGAACATCGTGACCGGTACGCTTTTGGGCAAGCAGAATGAAGTCTCCGCCAAGGGCCACCTCAAGCCACAAATTATTGAGAGCCTCTTCATCACCTTCGACAATTGCCATTCGGATAATTTCGGGCTGAGTAAAAAGAGACAGATTTTTCTGGTAATAAGCCTCGGTTTCTTCCTCTGTCACCAGTGCCTGAGGGGCGAAAATGCGTTCTTCAAGTACTTTGGTCATCCGGTGTTGACAGTAGAACTTATATATGGCTTCAAAGGGTGGTTTCTGTTCATAGTTCCTGGCCAGAGCCTCCCAAGAGGTCAAGGTCTGATCTATGATACCATTGACAACCTGGTTTTTGAATTCGAAAGTATTTTCTACCTTGAAACCATTCTGTCTTCTGAAACGCTGTAGTTGACGGATTTTGGCAAGAACAATCATTTCCGAGATTTCTCCCCTGTCTGTATAAATAAGGGCTTCTTCGGTTCCTGTATTGTCAGCTGTCTCAATGTCCAACTGTTCCAGACGCTCATTGTCTATCTTTACATGGTACTGTTGGCGGAGCCTGTTGAGCAGGTCAACAGTCAGTCTGTTTTCCTCATCTTTCCAGACTTTTTCCCGTACCTGGGTTTTCACCACCTCGAAGTCTTCCCTGCTCCCCTCGACAATATCTTGCAGTCTCAAGACGACAAAGTCCTCTTTATAGGGAACCGGTGCGCTCATTTTACCCTTTTCCAATTCATGGAGGATAGGGAGCCATCCGGGATTAATGCCGGTGGGGCGATACCATTCGCTGCGCTGGGAGAAGTACCCATCCTCTCTCCCATGTTTGACGGTGAAATCTGCATCGCTGAGGGATTCCTGGCCAAGTTTGTCGACGAATGCCTGCGCTGACTCCTCTTTCTTGAAAAAGAATATATTGACCTGATATTGAGGTGCATGGCTCTTCAGATACTGCTTCCAGAGGTCATCGTCACTGATTTGAATCTTTTGGTCAATTTCTTCACTCTTCAGGTACATCAGGGTCCTGGCCTTGAGAAAGGTGAGTGCCTTCTTACGGTACGTTGGCGACTCGTAGAGTTTCATCCGTTCCGCTTCTTTAAAGAGAAGTATCCAGTCTATAAAAACATCAGGACTTTCGGGTACCTTCATGCCTTTTTCCTGCCAGTTTTCCCACCAGGATTTAAAATCATCACTACTGTAGTCTTCACCGCCTATGGTGACAAAGGTCTGGGAACTCCAGGGAAGCCAGCCCGCCTCAAGGGAGAGGACGGCGGAGAGTGAGAGCACAAAACTCAAAAAGAGGATTTTACTTATTCGGTACATGGGATCATTCCTTGTTCAAGCCAGTCGGCTATAATTTCCTGAGACATGCGACGGGCCAGACCAGAGATGGAATTTATTCTGCCAAGATGCATGACCTGCTGATACTCACTGCCGAGGCGATGGTGGTAAGTGGACCAGAGGAGTTTCCCTGATTTACCATCGTAGAGATGGAGAATAAGGGTCATTTCGGTATGGACATAGTCACCCTGTCTTCTCTCATCCATCTTTAATATGGTTCCACCGATAAAGAGGTCTGGATTGATTCGGCCTCCGATCATTGCCAGTTGTTCCCGGGTGGGCTGTTCAAGGGGGTAGATGAGAAGCTGTTGATAGATCGAGTCGATGTCCCCTTCGGGGAATACTTGAAAGCGGCCGGTGGCCACGAGTTCAGAGAGGAAGATTTTGTTGACAATTGGGCCGCCCTGAGGATAGGAAATCTTGTTGAGGAAAGGGAGGACGGCAATCTTACAGCTCCCCTGTGCGGGTAAAGGTGCCAGCTTTTGGATGATTGGCACAGCTTTGCCACCACAGCCGGCAAGAAGAAAAAGAAAGAGAATAAGAAAAAAACGGACCCAGTACTTCACTGTTCAAAACTCCTCTACCCATTCGGTTTCGATGCTGATTTCTTCTCCATCAACTCCACTCTCAACAGGTTTAAACAGGTTGGCAATATTGAGTTGGCTCTGGTTGCCGAGGATATCTCTGGCGGTCAGCAGGCACTGGATCTTGTATTCCGGATCAGAAATGTTGTCAAGTTCAATGGTCGCAGGCAGTTCAGTTCCCTGGACCAGTTTAAGCAGACGGCCGTCTTCTGCAAAAAATTTGGCCCACCAAAAGTTGAGTGGGGTATTGACAATGTTGTCGAGACCAACCCTTACTCGGTCCTCCTCATGGGTTGCCTCCACCAGGATCTGCGGCGGCTCAGGTCTGTATTGAACTTCGGCTTCGGCGTAGGATTCGCGTTGAGCACGGTCCCAGACCTTGAAGGTGATCCAGTAGATGCCGGGAGCTGCAATGCCACCCAGCGTGGTCTTGCCCTGCCAGGTGATACGTCTTGGTATATTGCCGGCGGCTCCCATGATGACTATTGTTTCTTCCTCTTCGTCGATGACCATAATTTCCCAACGGTCAATTGGCTCGGGTTCCACAAGTTTGGGGATAATAATGAGTTTGTCGCTGAATAGGATTTGTCCGTCACGTTCGGTGCCGATCAGGTGTAGTTTCACTCCAGGTTCTTGAACATCAACATTGTAGGAACCGATAATTCCTTCTTGAGTGATCCCTGATGGCCAGGTGGCCTTCAAGGTTATGGGATAAGATCCGGCATTTTCTTCAACCGGCCAGGATGTTTGCAGGTAATAGCCTTCTTCATCGAGAATGAGGGGGTGCTCCTGTCCGTTGGAACGAACGATCAGTTGGGGCTGGATTGCTTTGTCATCCAAAATATTGCGCATCTTAATCTTGCAGCTTACATTTTCTCCAGATCTGAGATAGTTGGGGGAAATGATCACTGTGTCAATATTCAAGGTATTCATTGCTTCCCCTCCAATATCTGGATGTTCAGGCAGGGTGGCAAAGAGGGAATTAAAAAAAGGTTCGTAGAGATCTGCCAGGTTATGGGGATCTTGCAAACCAAGGAGGCTGGTGAGGTCTGAGTAGTAGAGTTGTTCTGTATGGGCCCAGATAATCTGTTCGTCCGAGGTCCTGCTGAGCTGGAGGTTGAGGCTTAGGAGAGGTGTTGTGTCATTATCTATCTGACATACAGTCCCCTGAAGCACCAGCTCCGCGCCGAGCTCTTTGTGAACCAGAGATGTCTGGTAACGGCTTAGCTTTCCAAGACTCCTGATTCGGTTGCGAACCAGAAATTGCATGACTTCTTCAGCCGGAATAAGCGTCTTTCCGCGTAAAATCAGTTCCTGCCGGACCTTTTCAGTGAGTGGGCTATTGATCCCATTGGGGTCTTCGCTCAGGTCGAGAAGGGGAAAAAAGGCAATGGACTGGGCAACTGCCATTCCAGTCCAGAAGAATAAGGCTATGAGCAGGCTAAGGTACAATCCGGCAAAAGCTGCAGTTGGCCGCCTTTTTACCTGTACCTCAGAGGTGGAGAGTTTTCCTGCCATTCTGTTCACTTTGGAATAGTTGAAAGCATGTTATCAAGCAATTCGACAGTGATTTGAAAGGAATCCATAGGGTCGAGGCCAAACAGGCGGTCGGAAAGGGAATATCCACTCAGGGTATCACTGGTTCGCCAGAGTATTACCGAAGATTCGCCATCGAGGAGCTGGAGAGTTAGCGATATTTCCGGGTAGCTGAACGAGCCCTGGCGACTTTCTCCGATATTGTTGACCGTGCCAATGATTAAACTCTGAACATTGAGTCTCTGGGAGAGTTGTTTTACCAGAGGAACATCTAGAGGGGTGCTGGGGTCTATACCCATCTCGCTCAGGGCACTGTCAACAACTCCCTTGTCCGCAACATCAAAGAGGCCCATGGCCATAATCTGGGTGGCGGTTATGTCACGGATCCGCTTGGAGGCATACTCATCCTGGGTGTTGTTTTCAAAGGGGAGGATAGCAACCCTGGTGACGTAGCTCAGGTCTGTGCCTTCCCGGAGATAGGTCTGGATGGACGGATCTTTGGATGAGCAGCCATAGATTGAGAGTAGGGATAAGGCCAGGAGAATCATGCAGGTGATCTTTTTCATGGGCTAAAACCTTGCTGTGAGGCGGGTATTTACGTACCAGCCATTGTCTTCTTGGGTTATGAGGTAATTGGCTATAGACTGCATCGTTAAAAATTCACTTATGTTCCAACTCCAGTTGGCGTTAAGGCTGTTAATGGTGTCGTCTTCCGTACTGGTGATTCTATGACCAATCGTAAACTGGGTCTTGGATGTGCGAATCAGGGAAAAATTGGTATCTAAACGATAACTTTCATAGTTGGACCACTCATCACCATAGCCCTGGGAGGCGTTGGCCATTATGGACAGGAGATCAGAGGGACGCCAGTTTACATTGAGAGTGGTTCGGCCTCCAGATTGATCAGTATCAGCAATCTCTGTGAATCCGACTTCGGTACTTCCATGTTCTGCGATAAAGTCAACCAACAGGTTGGGGCGCAGGCGGGCAGTGAGGGTCCAGCGCAGGCCAAGGTTTTCATTCGAACTGTCATCCTCTTCATTTCTGTTAAAGATGGTGTTGATATCAAGTGTCGTGTCCAGATTCGGATACAGGGCCGCGATCAAATTGAAGTGGAAGCTATCGTTGGTTGATTCCAGAACGTCATCGTTCGAGTTTTCGTTTCTGGTAATGCCAACGTTTGTTTCAAGGGTCGGGAGGAATATGGACTGTACTGTAAAGGCATAAGAGCGCTGACTGTTATCGGCAATGGCGCTGTTTTCCGTGGTCGTGTTGTTAACGGTAAAGGAAGGGATCAGGTACTGATTGTATCTCCATCTGACATTTCCTGTTTGAAAGAGACGGGTCCGATCGTTGCCGATTGTGTAATCGGAGTCGTCCCAGACCAGGGAGTAGCTGAGGCTGGTATTTGTGCTTGGGGTGTAGCGGAGATTCAGGTCGGTCAATGTCCTGTCATATTCCTGGGTTTCCGCATAAGTATCCTCGGAGCTGGTTTGATTATTAAAGGCCTCAATTTCGGTTACCGGGATGGCCAGAGACAGAGGCCAGCCTGTTACCACCAGCTTCAGATAGATTCGTTGCAGACCACCAATGCTGACTTGGAAACGGGATCTGTCCTCATCGTAGGTAGTGGCTGGGTTGATTGCCTCTCTCTGCCAGTTTACACCGTCAGTACTGGAGTAAAGATCCCAGCTCAGGGAACTGGTTTCAGCAGCGAGCAGAGGATCAAGTTGACTGGTATAGACGTAGATGGTGCTAATGGGTTGGAAGTCTGCCTTGATTGCGAGATTGGCAACCTCTAGGGGGGTGATGGTGAAGACAGAACTATTGGTGTTTCCATCAATGAGGCCGGGGGTTGTGGGCAGATTCCCTGATTGGGGAGTGGGGTCTATACCAGCGAGTGCCTGGCTGAGTCCGACTCTGATGGCGACCGTGTCCCCTTCAGCGCTGATGTCCGTGGTCGAATTGGTTACTTGCCCGGAAAAACTAAGGTTCAGGCGGTTGGCAAAAAATCCCCGGCTGTAATCAATCCTGCCGAAATGCTTTTTTTCATCGTAATTGCTTTGTTCAACAAAGTCATCTCTGAGCTGGGTGTAATAGCTGTAATAAGCCTCAAAACTATCCAACTCCCACTTGGCAATAAATTCAGACCATTTAAGGCTGTTATCCGTGATGTGCACATCTTCGCTGTCACTAAACCAGTTTTGGCCTACATTAATACTCAGATTGGGCCAGAAGCGATAGTCCCAGTTGGAGGCGAGGATAGCTTCCCAACTGCTGTCGACCAGATCATAGCTTTGGGAGTTTTTGGTCTTATTCATGAGACCACTGACTTCGGCAAGGAAAATGTCGTTTTCAACCTGCAGGCTGCCGGTTGGGGAAAGCGTTTCACGGATAATGCTGCCGGTACTCTCATTCCGGGAGTAGTTAACGTTGGAGTCAAAAAAGATGGCCCGGGTTACCCTGGGATTCCATTGCACACCGTAGCGCTGGTTAAAGGAATTGACATCTTCCTCTTCACCTACTTGGTTGGCGCTGGCCTGCCAGGAGGCGTCAAGGGAAATTTCCTCTCCACAGGCGTGAGTGGGGATAAGTACGAACAGGCAGCAACAGGGGAGCCAAGAGCGAAGAAGAAGCTGTTTATGAAACTCTAGACTGTTCACAATTGCCTGGTTAGCCTTTACAAAATAAAAAACACAAAATATACGTTAATACCTGATGCTGTCATGGCCACTCTTTCTGGAACAACGGCCATCCTGAGTTGCAATTCTCTGTATACAACATACCGATAAATATGGCAAATTATCATTGTTGAGTGGCCACAAAGATGGGCGCCACCAGCCAATGAAAATTTGCATGCTACAGGTGTGGATCACAGGGACGTACTACAAAAAATCCCCCTGTTCACGGGTATGGAACAGGGGGATTCAGTGGTCAGTGTGTATACCTTACAGCGGTAATATTATTTACTGGTATGACACTCAAAACATGCTCCTGTACCACTAACGCCGGCAGAGACTGCTGAATAATCCCAACGAAGGAGATCGGCATACCCTGAACCATGGGCGCGATGGCAGGAGATACAGGTCACGATCGCATCGTCGCCTGTAAAGGTAATGCTTGACAGGGGAGCAACGCCAATGGTGTTACTGGCCACGGGGGCAGAAACTACATAAGCATTGACACCTGTTCCACCGTAATCACGGTATTCAGCAGTAGCACCGGTGTTGCCCATGTCAAAATCTGTCGGGTGACGGACCCAAGGGCTGGCAAAGGCGCCAGTGGTGGGGTTCGTTCCACCCACATTTCCGGCTCCATTGTGATAGTCATTGTGACAGCGGGCACAGAGGGAAGAAATGGTGGTGGTGTCATTCTGAGTGTCAGCGGTTCTGTCTACACCCTTGTATTGATTATGGGCAGTGGCTGTTGGCATATATTCCCAATCGGAATCTTCCAGACCTACTATGCCAAGGAGAAAACGGAAACTGGTGGCTGTGGTGCTGCCGTCAATAACCGTATCATCGGCATGATGGGTGCCGGTGATAGCCGCAAAGTCACTGCTGGCAGCGCTGTCACCATGGCAACCATTAACGCCGGCACATCTGAGCTGGGCGGTGAGGGCGGCAGTGGCTCCTGGAGGGTTGTTTAAGAGGACTGCATCCTGGACCGCCATGCTGTCGGTGGCCACGTTATGACCGGTCGAGTCGGCGGTTGCTCCATCTAACCCTGGGGTCTGACTGGCAACCCAGTAAAAGCTACCGCCGGCCAAGGTGTTGCCGGTGGTGCCATCGACGCCGTAGGTAGGTGCAGCGGTGTCGGAAACATAGGGGATAACATTGGTCCCATCATTGGTTCCGGTATGACAGGCGACACAGCCTCTGAGCAGCAGAACCTCATTGGGTGCGGTCTGTGGGGCACCAGCAGCGTCGATGGCCATTGGGGCTCCATCCTGGCTGTTGTGCATGGTGTGACATATGGCACACTGCCCGTTTACTTTTGCGGATGCGGGTGCAGCAAGCATAAGAACTCCCATACTTGCCAATACCCCATATTGATACCACTTTTTATTCGTCTTCATTTTACCCTCCCGGTTTTTTTTCGGTCCATCTGTCGCCAGGGATATTCCTGAGGGTCGATGAATTGTGTCTTCTCCCCAAAGCACTTCCGCAGGTGCAGATATCACTGTCTGACATATGATATGTATCACATCCTATGCAGTACTATAAAAGGTTTTTGGCCAATTTCACAAGAGAAATTGTGATATGACCAGGTATTTTTTTTTGTACTCTCCTTGTTCCAGGTGTCATTCATGTATTATATCTTAGTATAACGGATAGTTGACGTGTTTTTTAAGTCGACTTATTTCTTTTTTTTGTCATGTTGGTCCTTGTCGAGTGATTTCTTTATGTATTGTCTTCATGGACCCTCTGGGTGGCTCATATGCTGGTGGCAAGGTGATGGTATTATTGTTTAAATGGATTGTTGTTTTGGTCACGGAAGGGTTTGTTGTCAGGTTTTAATTACCGAACCGAAACTCGATTACAGCGTAAGTCAACAAGCCCTCTTCAGAATGTGGTATCCTACGGAGTGGTACCTTTGCTGTGCTGGGAAAAATTGCTATTCTCGATCAGGTATACCGCTCTCTTTTGGCCAACCTTCTGCTCGGCTCAAGGGTAAGTTGTTTTGAGGCACCGTTTATATGAAGTGTATCAGGTGGTTGCTCGGACTGGAGGACAACGGCAGCCATGCTCTTGACCAGGATGGTGTCACCTCCTTTTTTCTTGCTTGCCCGGCTTGGGGGCGGGAAGTCATACGGCGCTGCCCGGGCAGTGTTAATGATTTGTTTCCAACAATGTCTTGGGTCTGAAGGGGGGGGAATAACAAAAATGGCATTTTCTTTGCGGTGGCCGTTGAGCATGATAAAGAAGTCATCATCTTTCTGTCCTTCTTTTTTCTCGCCGCGAAGGAGAAAGGCCAAGGTGTGGCAATTTTCTGACCAGTCCTCTTGTCCCGGGCGCAGAGATTGCCAGCTGATGTCTGCTTCCTGCCTCGATCCCAGGCTACTTTCCCGTGAACTGAAAAAATCGTGACGGCGAAAAATATGGTGTTTCTTACGAAGGATGAGACATTTTTTGAAAAAGCGGAGCAACCCTTTATTGGTGCGGGCCAGATCCCAGTCCAGCCAACTGCTCCTGTTGTCCTGACACCAGCAGTTATTGTTCCCATCCTGGCTGCGGCCGAATTCGTCACCAGCCGTGATCATCGGCACCCCTTGGGAGAGGATAAGAATCAGGGCCATACTGCGCATGCGCCGAAAACGAAAATCCTCGATTTCGGCATTGGCTTCCTTTCCTTCAATTCCACTGTTCCAGCTGATATTGTGATTATCACCATCATGATTATCTTCTCCATTGCTGCTGTTATGCTTTTCGTTATAGCTGACCAGGTCATTGAGGGTGAATCCATCGTGACTGGTGATGAAGTTGACTGAGTTACAGGGGGTCCGTGAGCTGGATTGATAGAGGTCGGAGCTGCCGGCAATGCGGGTGGCCAGGTTGGCAATGGACCCCTTGTGACCTGCCATAAAGGCTCGGATGTCATCGCGGAATCTACCGTTCCACTCGGCCCAGCGGGCATCAGTGGAAAAACTACCCACTTGGTACAATCCTGCCGCATCCCAGGCTTCGGCAATAATTTTGGTGTCTCGAAGGATGGGGTCCTGAGCAATCATCTCGATCATGGGTGGGTTGGCAAGGACATGTCCCTGACGGTCACGGCCAAGGATAGAAGCGAGATCAAAACGAAAACCATCTACATGCATTTCTATAACCCAATACCGGAGGGAGTTGAGAATAAATTCCCTTACCACGGGATGGTTACAGTTGAAGGTGTTGCCGCAACCGGAGTAATTGAGATATTCACGGCTGTGTTGGTCGAGAAGGTAGTAGATGGGGTTGTCAATACCACGGAAACTGGAGGTGGTTCCCTGGTAATCGCCCTCGCCGGTGTGGTTGTAGACCATGTCGAGGATGACTTCGATGCCGGCCTGGTGCAGGCTGAGGACCATCGACTTGAATTCGTTGACATGGTTATCTGGCTCAGAGGCATAGCCTGATTTGAGGGCAAAAAAAGAGACTGGATTATAACCCCAGTAATTTTTTAACCTCATGCCGCTTAGCGGATCGTGAAAGACGTTATCGTTCTCATCCCATTCAGTGATTGGCATGAGCTCTACTGCAGTGACACCGAGCTCTTTCAGGTAAGGGATTTTTTCGACAATTCCCAGGTAGGTTCCTGGATTCTTTACCCCGGAGTTTGCAGCCTGGGTAAACCCTCGGACATGGAGTTCGTAGATAACAGAGTCCACCATGGGTGTCTTCAGCGGCCTGTCATTCTGCCAGTCAAAGTCATGTTTGATAAGATGGCAGAGGGGGTTGTGGCCAGTCTGGAAATCTTCTCCCCATTTACGTCCGCTTAAGGCGTGAGAGAGTGGATCTATGAGGATTTGTTTTCGATCATAGATCACTCCAAGTTTCTCGATATCAGTTGGACCGTCGAAGCGGTAGCCATAGCAGATCTCCCGTTCTTCGGTGACCAGGAAGATATGCCAGATATCACCGGTGCGGTTCACTGCTGGATCCAATTCCAGTTCGTGGCAGCTGGGTATGTCTTCGCCAGGGGCTTTTATTTCGATAACCAGGGTTACCCCCGTAGCATGCCGGGAAAAGACAGCAAAGTTGATCCCACGATCGAGGGCGGTTGCTCCGCCGGGCAGAGGGTCACCGCGTTTAATAGAAAAGGAGTATTTTTTCTTGCTCATTATGATAATAGTAATTATAATTAAATAATTGAGTGAGTATGGAAAAGATATCTGAACTGTTTTTAATAAGATACACCAGCAGAGAAAAAAGCAGAAATACTTTATCAGTACCTTGGTATCAAGGAACAGCTTAGGTACCGATAAGGAACTTAACAACCAGGCCTTGTAGTATTGCCACCAAAGAAAAGGAGTGAGTAATGGGTATGTTTCAAAAATTGAAAATCGGTGGTGATGTCACCCCGGAAATTGATTGGGAAATGACACCGGATATGACCTTTGGAACATTTGAGTCCTGGGGCGGAAGGGAGAGGGTACGGAATAATGATGAACGGATCTATTATTTTTTTATAGACAACTGGGGAAAAGAGCCAAAACTCTGTCTTATGGAACGTGGGGTTAAGCATGCCAAAATTCTCGCGGAAATAAAGGCGCCGGAGAACATGTTAGAGGGTTGCGTCAAAAAGCAGGGGAGTTCATCCCTTTTTGAAAAAAGCTATGCCATTGATGCTGGTATCAAGAAATGGTTGATTGGCAATGTTCTGGAATCTGAGGAATGTTCTGCTCTTGTCCCTTTGTTTGTCGAAAAAAAGGTAGAGGATATGGGTGCCCCCCTCGTCGGCCTGGCGGAATCAAAATTTTATGGAAAAGTGGTAGGGTTGCCGACAGAGCACGCCGTTATCAATGATGACCAGATTGGTGCAGTCATCAGGAAATGGAATTTTTTTGATAGTGAGTATAATCCAGAGGGCTTTTTTGAGAACCAATTGGTGGACACAGGTGATGGGCTGACGGTGGTCGATCAAAAAACCGGACTTATGTGGCAACGAGGAGGTCTGGATATTAATTCAGTTCGCACCATGCAGCGTAACATTGAAAAGATGAACAGAGAAGGATTTGCCGGTTATTATGACTGGAGGATGCCGACCATGGAAGAGGCCATGTCCCTTATGGAGCCTGGAATGAACAGTAAGGGAATCCATCTTCAACTCTGTTTTTCCAAAGAACAACCGTTTATTTTTGTTGCTGCTCAACGCAAGCCGGGTGGTTACTGGTTCGTGGATTACAAGCAGGGGCGGGCCTTCTGGTCTTCTGGCACCATTCCAGGGGCTTTTGCTCGACTCTGTAGAAAGGCATAGAAGTATTTTCTTCTTTTCTTCCTGCCTGGGAGGGGCATGCTTCCTCCCAGGCAGGCTTGTCTTGTTTGCTGAAAAAAGTGATCTCCTTTTTTCAGGGGGAGCATAGCGCCTGTAAGACAGCTGGCACCCAGTGTAACTGAAGCAAAGCGGGAAAAAAGAGGTGTGCTTGTTCTGCAGGAGTGAAGGAGTCAATGGTGAGAGTTTATTGCTGTGGTCCGTTTCTCTGTCCGACTCCTAGCCCAACTTTGTGACTAGAAAACAAAATCACCAACAATAACTGCACGTTACACCTTTACCCCATGTCGTTATGGCACTACATCTATCAATTTGTTTCATATCGTCGTTTTTATCGTATGGCCAGGATGACTCTTTATTCCCAGAGCTGAATATATCTCTTGCTGCTTTGGTTCAGGTCGTGTGCTTTTCCTGACATGGACTGTGCCACCTTTCTTGCACTGCATGGATACTGTTACACGATTCTGTGTTGACAAGAGTTTCCTTAAACTAGACCAACTGCTGTGAATATTGACTTGCTTCAATCTGTATCGTACTGAATGGACGAGATGATATGCTAAAAGAGTAATAAACAGGTGCCCTGAAACTCTGTCGGCTATCTGATGATGAATCGGTCGTAACCCAAGTTCAGATTTTAAAGAACGAAAGACAGCTTCAAGATCTGTCAGCATCGTATATGTTTTCCATAGGGTGACTTCATCCCAGTCGGTCTGACTTGTTCGTAGGCAGTAGACTCCAGGGAAGGTGTCTGTTGTGTTTGGTGCAGCCTTCTGCTGCCAAGTGATTTTTGTAGCATTGGCGCTGGTACCATCTTTTTCTACGGAAATTGTAAACTGCCGGGAGACCCTGGAATATTTCTGTCTCAAGCGGCCGATTTTTTCCATAACTTTGTCATATTTCTTGAGACATCTCTTTTGGTGCAGACCATTGTTCAGCTTTTGCAGGGTTTCTTCAAAATGGCCGACAAAACGATCCTCGATTGCTTGGTCTTTCTTTTCCCGCATTGTAGAATGGCAATATAAGAGCGTCTCCTTTGTTGCTTCATCAATTACCTTCTGCACCCTGACTGTGCATTCGTCATCCTTTTTGACAACAACAGATGAGTCTTCATCAAATTCCCGATGCTTCTTTCTACTCACCACAAGATATGGGTACTGATGCTCTGTAAGCCAGGTGATATTGTCCTCGGTTGCAATACCTGCATCCATGACCACCATAGCTTTCATGCTTGTATGTGTTCCACCTTTTTCAAGGCCATGAAGCATCTTCGACAATGTCTTTGGTTCACTTACATTGCCCTCGTACACGTGACTGCGCCGAGGGAAGCCACTGGAGTCTAGAACCAGCCCAAGAGTGACCAGGGGACAGTCTGTACGTTTCTCCTTAGAATGGCCACGAGCTGCAAGGGCATTACTCTTGCATTGACCCTCAAAATACGTATTGGTTAGATCGTACAGGGTGATTGTTTCCTGGAGTCCAAAGAGAGTCCGCTCTTGTTCGTACAAGTGCTTTTCTATAGCCGATTTCTTTTTGAGTAACTGATCGGATACCTTGTACATGCCATACAAGCTGAGATCATTAAAGTCATACCCAATCAATTCTCCAAGACCTGATCGTTCCTGAAGCCATTCATGGGTTGCCAATTCACTTCCAGGTTCACAGGCTCGGCCAATTATCGTCCCAATGGCAGCAGCTGTCTGCGGTCCATTAAAACCAAGCCCTCCCAGTATCGTATCAAGTCCCAAAAACCGTAATGCTTCAAGCATTGCATGCTCGCCGCCAACACTGCGCGACCTGCTGATCTCAAGGCTATCAAGATCAACTTCCCGGTAGTCGATCACATCAGGATCACTATCATCCTGATGTGAAGCAACAATCCTCGACGCATAATTCTGAGCCAACTTCTCAATATTGCAATCAATATCAAACAGGCTCTGCTGTCCGCTGAGGATTCCCTCAATCCGTTTTGTCAGATCTGGCCATTGTTCTCTTGGCAAAGAAAAATCGGCACCAAGATTAACCAACGTGTATTGACGGACACCCTTTTCTGTACGTCGGGATTCGACTAACCGGTAGGTGTAATATTGTGATCCGTCCTTCCTGCTCTTGATAGATGTTCTTCGAATATACATGGAAAGGAGAATGACATAAAAAACGCCCTAAGTCAAGAACTAAGTGTATTTTATGGCACTACAAAAGGCCAAGGAATGTCATGTCGCTAATGTTACGAGTTTTTTGTTTTGCGTCTCAGGTAACACATAGCATTCCAGAGGAGTTTGGGAATGATTGGCAAAAAGTTGGGTTAGGTAAAGACTCCATCCCGATCCAGTGCTGCTTCGGCTCCTGGCCACCAGCACCGAAATGGACATAGTTGTAGAGGAGAATCTGATCCCTGGGATCTTCCGCTTCTCTCCCGTCAACGAGAATACCCGTATGGGAGAGTTCCACTTCCTGGCCAAGATACCTGAAACAGAGACAATCTTTTTCAGGACCGGACCACCTGCAGCCTATTGATCCTGCAACCGAGGAAAAATCAAGCCCACCGATTTTTTCCTTCAGATGAGCCACCAACGCCAGATCCTTCTCATCAAGGAGTGTTGCCAGCCCCTCCAATCCATCTTTGCCCCGTTCTTTTTTGCCAAACTCCTCCCCCAGAAGAGACTGATCAAGATACGGACATTTTGCCGGCTCTTCTCCTCCCTTGGTAACGGCTGCAGCAAAGGCCAAACAGGCAGCATAGCCACATTTTCCGCAATTGCTGCGCGGGGTCAATTTTATAAATTCAAGGGGCTGCATGGATTTTTGTGCCGGGTTACGGAAAAAGAAAAACGATGCAGAGGAATACACTCCCCTGCATCGTTAGCAAAAAGAAAAAATCAGTGCGAACAGACAACTCTTATTTCATACGTTTATCCAGTTCCTTTTTGACATCTTCACTGACATCAACGCCATTGGCGGCAAAAAGAACACCAACTTTGGAATCCAGAATCACGATATAACCGTTTTTCTGGCCATAGGTATTGACGACGGTCTGCAGCATTTTGAGAATGGGCTCCAACTCTTTGTCCTGCAGCTGCTTAAGCTCAATCTGCGCATCTTCGCTTTTCACCTGCAGTTCACGCTGCTTCTTCTGCAGTTCACGAACCTTTTCCCCTTTTTTGTCAGCACTCCAGGCGGAGCTTTTCTTTTCAATTTCCTGCTGCAGAGCAACCAGCTCATCCTGCTCACCCTTGAATTTGGACTGCAGCTCATTCATTCTTTTCTCAAAAATCTCCTTTGCCTTGCGACCTGCAGAAGATTCGAGCAATATTTTCTGAATATTCATTACTCCAATCTTCGTCCCATCGGCACGAGCACTTGTGCTATCAACAGCAAAAGTAGCAAGAATCACCAGGGTGACTGTCAGCAAGATACGTTTCAACATCGTTTTTTCTCCTATTTTCCTATGTTATATGGATTAGCAATGCACTCTACATCAACAGAAGAGGATGATAAGTACCTTGACGAAATTCTTTTCGGGTTTTTTGAAAAGAATTTCGTCAAGGTACTTATCCCGGCTTACCGTTCATCACCGGTGTTAGTATAACGTATAGAGTAGTATCACAGTTACTCAGACATTCAACTAACAAGCTGAATACTATTGAATAAACAACAAATTCCGGATGAGATAATTCATTGTTTTTTATTCTGACAGGTCACTATGAAATCATCTGCAATTTCCTAGTTATCAACCTTCACCTCTGAATCCGAATAATTACATCTTATTGAAACCAAACAGAGAAGATTTTCTTTTCCAGATGTTACTCAATAACAAAATCGTCACGACGGTTTTGGGCCCATGCCATCTCATCCTGTCCATGAAGCAGGATTTTCTCCTCGCCAAAACTTACCGTAGTAATACGATCCGGCGATACTCCCAGATTGGTGAGATATTTTTTGGCACTCAGTGCGCGTCTCTCTCCAAGGGCCAGATTGTATTCCCTGGTTCCCCTAGGGTCACAGTTTCCTTCTACTCGTATGTTCACCCCTTCTTCTTTCTTCAAAAAATCAGCATTTACTTGAATCCGTGGTTGCTGATCAGCACGGATTGAAGAATCATCAAAACTAAAATAAACCGGTAACATCGGACCAGAAGTGCGACCTTCCATGATACCTGTGGTCTGAGATTCTAATGACTCTGCATTGCCCATTGCTGCAGGGTCTTGCCCAAGACCACTGTCCTGCTCTGAAGCCTTTTTACCGGAGCACCCACCCAAAAACAGAAAAAAAGACGCTACAACAATTCCCAGGCACATACTGCTTCTACTGTTCATACCCTCACCCCTTATGGATAAGCTAATTTTTTGACCAACCTGCTTCTCTTCTAACAACATGACATCTACCTTAATTCCAGCTTACAAAAATCAAAAAATTAGTCTAATGCTATTTTTCAAAAAACACCAGACGTTTTCATTAGAGGACGAGAAGTAATGAAGAGAAAAAGCACATCCTCTCAGTTTTTATCTCCTGGGACAACTTTTACCTTTTTCTAGGATGTTATAAGGAACTCTTTTAATATTGTTCTGGTAAAAAACAAAAAAAAACACCACATTTGAGAGTTAATGACTATTGTAAGGGACATGTACCGCCAAGAAGCTCCTGAAAAAATGAGCCTTCCAGCGTTTATTCGGGACCTGGTGTGAGACACAAGAGAGCTTTAAGCTTGATAAATATTTCCCATGCCTCTAAATACAAGACTATACAAAAGCAGACCAATGGCAACAGCAGAATAAAGAAAAAAAAGCGATCGACAACATATTTCCCCAAATTATTCATCCAGTAAAAATACCATGCCTCAGAATCCCTTATACGACAGCGACCTAGACCTCCACAGCCTGATAGCCAAAAATAGTTTCGGTACTTTTTTCGGAGTCCCACAAACAGTATTTGATCAAGTCTGGCAGAACCTGACCGCCAAAGACGGCAATTCCGTGGTCTATATCTCCATGGAAATCGGTGCAGACCCTGACGTCTTTCACCCGATCAAAGACAGGCTGATTGACATCGAAAGAACCGACAGCATGGATTCCGCCCTCAAACAGTTCACCAAAAAGCTGTTCTATGGCCCTGAAAAAATTCCCTGCTATGGTGGCGGCCTGGGGGTGCTTGCCGGAGATTCCTTGAAAAGTTTTGCCGACTGCCGAATACCTGTTGTCGCAGTCAGCCTGCTCTATCGCTATGGCTATTTTTGCCAGATAGTCGATTCCAAAATCGGCCAGATATGCCAAACGGTGGACTGGCACCCGGAGCAGGTACCTGGGCTCTATCTCCTTCGCAACCCTCAAAACCCCGAGGAACCCTTACATATTCAGATTCCCTTCTTTAATGAATACGACCAGGAAACCATAGCCTCGGCCCAGGTATGGATGAAGATGGAAGTCAACCATTCCCTGGATTTCTTTGTCCCAGAGCTCCTCCTCGATTTTTCCCTGCTGGATAATCCTGCCCCCATTCGTGATGCCGCCGGCAAGCTCTACAATTCAGATTCGTCTTTCATAAAAGCCACGCAACGACGAATGCTCGGCACAGGTATTCTTCCAGTACTTCAAGCTTTAGGTATCACATCCAATACACTCCATCTCAATGAGCAGCATGGCGTTGTCGTAGCCCTACAGCTTATCGCCGAGGAGCTGCAGGCCACTCTCAAACATGCTGACTTTTCCCAAGCCAGTGACGAGCAGATCATGACCGCAGCAGACAAGGTTTCCCGCAGGCTGGTCTATACTATCCACACCCCGGTCAAAGCTGGACATGACCGATTTGACAAATCCGTATATGCAGGAATGAGTCATAAATCTTGTCGCCATATCCTGGAGCTCCTTGCCCATGACGTGGATAGCCCTCATTCCTACAATTTTACAACGTTTGCCATGCGGGTCAACAGGGCCGCTAACAGTGTCAGCAGGTTACACAGAGATGTTACCCACAAGCAGTTTCCCGAAGCCGCCGGGAAAATCACAGCTATCACCAATGGCGTCCATCATCTCACCTGGATCAGCGATGCAAGAGCAGAAGTTTTTGATGCCTTTTCCGAACTCGATAACTGGAGAGAGGACCCTGGAGTCTTTCAAAAAGCTGCTCTGCTGAAAAACAACAGCCGTTTTCGCACGTATCTCAGTCGTGCATGGGCCAAGGATTCCAGCACTCTCTATGACTATATCAACTCCATGCTTCTTCAACACCGTAATCAAATGACAAGTACCTGGATAGACCCTCCCAACTACTACTCCAACCTCATTGATTCTGATAATCAGCTTGATCCTGCTATCTTTACCATCGGTTTTGCCAGGCGCTTCTCCACATACAAACGTGCAGATCTCGTCTTTGACAATATTGATACTCTCTGCGCTATTCTGGTAGAAAATAATTGGCCAGTTAATTTCATTTTTTCAGGAAAGGCCCATCCCGCGGATGAACCCGGAAAATCAGTAATCAAGCTTATTCTTGATTATCAGGAAGAGCTGCATACCAAGAGTAAGGGTCTGGCTAATCTTATTTTCATCCCCAACTATGATATGCAGATTGCCAAAATGATGGTCGCCGGGGTGCATATCTGGCTCAACAATCCCAAACGTCCACTGGAGGCATCCGGAACCAGTGGTATGAAAGCAGCACTGAATGGTGTACCCAATTTTTCCATCATGGACGGCTGGTGGGCTGAAGGTTACCACGATGGCGCTACCGGGTGGAAATTTGGTCATGAAGGCCCTGTGGATCAAGCCGATCTCAGTGAATCACCCGAGACCTTATTCTACACTGAAGATTCTGCCTCCTTTTACCAAAAGCTACCAGCCGTACTTGACGAATTTTACGAAGACGACTCTCGCTCTCGCTTTCTCGATAAGGCAATCATGAATCTCTCTCTCAACATTCCCATTTTTAACACCCATCGCATGGCAGCTGAATACCTGAACAAATACAAGCTTAAACTCTCCCCGTCACTGCAGAGGAAGATGGATAATTTTGCTGCTCTTTACAACAGTAACCAGTAAGAAGTAAAAAGTAGATCTGTTGACACCTCAACGGTATTTTCCAGAGAGGGGAGTATCTTAAAGGATATTTTGGAGAGTTCTTGTAAATTTTTTGTTTGGAAGATTTCTCCATATACAGTAAATTTCGACAGATTATTCATAGCCTGAAAAAGACTCTGTGCCTGCGGCATTGTAGAAATAGAGATTCCGGCTTTCCCATATATCCTGACTGAGAAGGTCTACAGGAGAAAAAAATGGCAAAAATCCATATAAGCGCCACCAACGCTACTGACAAAACCATCCGCACCATCGACAGAAAACGGGAAAGAGAGAGGCGGTTTATCCTGAGAAAAGCGCGCGACAATGCTGAAGAATTTTCTGCAAAACTGGTGCAGAGACTTATTGATCGTGAGGTTATTGAGACCGACTCTGTGCAAAGTTTACGCGATGTTTTTGTTGGTCTCCTCAAAAAACTGCCGGAAATGGAAGAATTCGACCTGCAGATGAAAGTGGCTCCCATTCGCACCCTTATTCCCGACCCCAATATACTCAGTCTCTATCTTACCCAGTATGTTATAGAAGATCTGATCAACCATCCTTCCATAGAAGATATCTTTGGTGATGATATTGATATCTACAGAGCAATTGATTCCGTTTTCAAGGTACTCAGGCCCCAGTAATTAAGCCTGTTAAACCATCCACCAACCCAAAACTATTTCCCAAATCAGACCAGCCAACAAACATTTTACAAACCAGCATATGTGATTGAATGCCCCCAGAGCATGATGCCCCCCCAAGAGGGGAGGAAAAGTATCCTGCAGGAAAGGCACCAGCCTAAAACATACCTGAACAGTCCCATTTCGAGGTTTTAAATTTTGCTTATGCCCGAGAATACCAGACATCCTGCAGGGCAACCCAGCCTCGTCTATGCCGACCTGAAGGGAAACATCACAGATTTTCCTGCGCTGCACATGGCAGGCATGAGCGGTGGACAATTCCTGCTTCCGGAAAAAGAAGATTTTATTCCCCTCCCTGAGGGGAGTGAGCTCTTTGTCCTTCCTGGTCGTCTCCCAGTAGGATTAGACCCTGATTCGGGAGAACCACTCCTGCTGGAAGATAATCCTTTCAAGCCTGGCGAACCAATCCAGGCCGTATCCGCCTTCATGTCTCCTGCGCATACTGCGGTCTTGAACAGCGCCTATCAAACCCAGGAGAAGGCTCCCCGTCTTCCACTTTTTGCCTATACCGCTGTTGGCTGGTACGATGATCGCTTCTGGACCACTGCCTTTCGCAGCGATGCTGATATCCGTCAGGATGCTGCCCAGTTCAATCAAACCGTGATCAACAGCAGGACCAGAACTAAACTCAACCAGTACAAACACAACCGTCTGGTTCAGCATCTCGGGAAATGCTGCCTCACCTATGCATGTCCAGCTGCAAGAAATTACTTCCTGGGACGCTGGGAAGCCCCTCTGCCCACGTCACCGACCTGCAACGCCAGGTGCGTCGGTTGTATTTCCCTGCAATCATCCGGGAAATGCTCCGCCACCCAGGATAGGATCCGTTTTGTCCCCACTCCCGCAGAACTTGCAGAAATAGCCATCCCCCATCTCCAACATGCAGAACAGGCCATTGTCAGTTTCGGTCAGGGGTGTGAGGGAGAGCCACTGCTGCAGGCAGACACCATAGAAAAGGCAATCGCAGCAATTCGCCGAAAGACTGACAGAGGCACCATCAATCTCAATTCCAATGCCAGCCTCCCCCAAGCCATAAAACGTCTCTCTGAAGCAGGACTTGACAGCCTGCGGGTCAGCATCAATTCAGCTCAGATTCAATACCATAGCGACTATTACCGACCACAGAATTTTACCCTTGCCGACGTCCTCGAATCTATCCAGGTGATGAAGCGAGGAGGAGGGTTCGTCTCCCTGAATTACTTTATCCTTCCCGGTGTCACTGACTCCATCGAAGAATACACAGCCCTGCGCCATCTGCTCCATACCTATCAACCGGATCGCATTCAACTCCGTAATTTGAATATGGACCCTGAATGGTATCTCCGCAGCATCAAATTCCAGACGACAGCCCCGGCCCTGGGTATGAGAAAATGGCTGGAAAACATTAAACAGGAATTCCCAGAATTACAACTTGGTTATTACAATCCCCCTATTCGTTAGCATCTATTTGAGATTCCGACGTTTATACGTTGGTTAGCATAAAGTTTACACTCACGTTTTTGTTCTTCACCCTCTTTTTTTCCTTGAAATTCCTGTTTATTGTTCTACATTAGTCAACAGGAATAATTCCCACTTCAGCCAAAAGGAAACCACATGCAACATACTCCACAGATGCGTTTAACCACACAGAGACAGATCATTCTTGAGGAACTTGCAAAAGTAACCTCACACCCCACAGCCAATGAAGTTTATGATATGGTGCGAAAACGCCTACCCCGTATCGGACTAGGCACCGTGTACAGAAACCTCGAACTCATGTCAGAAACGGGTCTCATTTTGAAACTGGAAGTCGGCGGGACCCAGAAACGATTTGATGCCACCATTGCTCCCCACTATCACATCCGTTGCCTTCACTGCGGCAAGGTTGATGACATTGATATCCCAGTACAGATCGATATTAACAAAACAGCGGCTGAAATAAGCCACTATCAGGTACTTGGCCATCATATCGAATTTGCCGGTGTCTGCAGTGAATGCAGCGCCAAGGGAGTTGATGAAACGGTAAACTAGTTTTGCTCCTTGTGAAGGGAACGCAGACTCTCTGTAACGCACAAAGGGCCTGACGAATTTCTTCGTCAGGCCCTTTGTGCGTATGCTTGTTGTAGTTCCGGGTTGTGTCTCGTCAGTACGGCAAGGAAGTTCTCCTCAATCCTCGAAAACAACTTTGCAAAATCGACGTTTTCCTACCTTGATCAGGATCTCCCCCTGCGGAGATATTGTTTTTTTGAGATCATGAACCTTCTCTCCATCAAGAGACACGGCACTCTGTTTTATCATACGCCGGCCATCGGAGGTCGATTGGACCAGATCCAGGTCCACAAGGAGTTGAGGTAACCAGATCTCTTCCTTGGCCTGTATCCTTGCTTCAGGAATATCGTCAGGCAAACCTCCCTGACCAAAAACATTTTCAAAATTTTCCTCAGCCTGCAAGGCGGCTTCAGGGGAATGAAAGCGCGCCGTCAACTCACGAGCAAGTTGTTGTTTAATCTTCTTCGGATGAAGTGTTCCTGCCTCCATCTCCGCCTTCAGACCTGCAATTTCCTCACGACCAAGGTCACTTAACAAATCAAAATAACGAAACATGAGATCATCAGAGGCGGAAAGGACCTTCCCATAGATATCATTCGCTGGTTCAGTGATGCCGATATAATTACCCAGTGACTTGCTCATCTTATTGACCCCGTCCAGCCCTTCAAGCAGAGGAAGGGTCATCACCACCTGTGGTTCCTGTCCCCTTGATCGTTGCAGATCACGACCCATAAGAAGATTAAAGAGCTGATCGGTGCCACCAAGTTCAACATCCGCCTGCAAAGCAACTGAATCGTAACCCTGAATGAGAGGATACATAAATTCATGGATGGAAATGGGACTCCCCTCGCGAAAACGGACCTTGAAATCCTCGCGTTCCAGCATTCTGGCAACAGTCAGTTCCGAGGCCAGACGTATCATATCAAAAGAATCGAGTTTTCCCAGCCACTCGCTGTTGAACACAACCCGTGTTTTTTCCGGATCAAGGATCTTAAAGACCTGCTCTTTGTAACTCTCAGCGTTTCTGGCTACATCTTCACGCGTAAGCGCCTTTCTTGTTTCAGACTTACCGGTGGGATCGCCTATCATCCCTGTGAAATCCCCAATGAGAAAATAGATATCATGGCCGAAATCTTGAAAATGCTTCAGTTTCTGCAATAAGACAGTATGTCCCAAATGGAGATCCGGTGCGGTCGGATCAAATCCGGCCTTAATGCGCAGGGGTATTCCGCTGACCTCAGCCTTTTTTAGTTTCTTGACCAGCTCATCATGAGCAATACAGTCAACAACACCTCTTTCAAGAAGGGAAATCTGTTCTTCAATCGATACCATAATCGTATACTCAAACCTCAAAAAATACGTTTGCAAAGCGCTCAATCAGGACGCAAATGCAAAACTTACTGTGATACGAACCTCTGTAGCCTTCTGTCGTTAGCCCCTATTTTGCATATCCAACGGCCCTGGTCTCGCGAATAACGGTGACACGAATCTGGCCAGGATAGGTGAGCTTTTCTTCAATGGCCTTGGCAATATCCTGGCTGAGGAGATTGGTCTCCGCATCCTTGACTTTCTGCGAATCAACGATGATACGAAGATCCCGGCCAGCCTGGATGGCATAGCATTTGTCGACACCTTCAAAGGAACTGGCAATAGCCTCAAGATCTTCCAGCCGTTTGACATAAGATTGCAACATTTCCTTACGCGCACCGGGACGGGCACCGGAAAGGGCATCTGCAGACTGTACCAGAATATCGAGAACCGATTGAGGGGGTTGGTCTTCATGGTGGGCACCAATGGCATAAACAACCTCTTCCGGTTCACCATATTTCTTTGCCAGGTCACGACCAATGATGGCATGGGAACCCTCGACTTCGTGATCCACTGCCTTTCCTATATCGTGGAGGAGCCCGGCACGCTTAGCCATTTTCACATCAATACCCAGTTCCGCAGCCATTATTCCACAGAGAAAGGCCACCTCAAGAGAATGCTGCAGGACATTCTGACCGTAACTGGTACGATATTTCAAGCGGCCAAGGATATTAATCAGATCCACATGCACGCCATGGGCACCGACATCAAAGGTAGCCTGTTCTCCAGCCTCCCGGATAACGACCTCAAGCTCCTTGGTCACTTTGGCGACGACTTCTTCAATTCGAGCCGGATGAATACGACCGTCATTAATCAGCTGCAACAGGGCCAAACGGGCAATTTCGCGACGAACTGGATTAAAACCCGAGAGGATAACGGCTTCCGGGGTATCATCAATAATGATATCAATACCGGTAGCAGCCTCTATGGCTCTGATATTTCGTCCTTCCCTACCAATGATCCGTCCTTTCATCTCATCATTGGGTAACGGGACCATGGAAACGGTCTTGTCTGCAACATAATCTCCGGCATAGCGACAAATAGCCAACGCAAGGATATTTTTCCCCTTGCGGTCAGCCTCCATTTTCATCTCATTTTCTATGCGTGCAAGCCGTTTGGCGGCGTCCATGCGCGCTTCACTCTCCAAGGAATCCATAAGCAGCTTTTTGGCTTCACTCTGAGTAACACCAGAAATTTTCTCCAACTCATTGCGCTGTTGTCCAATCAAGAGATCAATTTCTTTATCTTTATCTCGCAATTCCTGTTCATGCTGTTGCAGATTATTGAGCCGCTTGTCCATATCTCCTTGACGTCTATCCAGAGTAGCCCACTCCTTTTTCAACTGATCTTTTTTACGATCCAGGAGAAGTAGCTCTTCTTTCAGGTCATTTTTTTCGGCCCGAATTTCTTCCTCAGCAATCTGCTTTTGTTTGTAGGCCTCTTCCTTACTCTGAATCAGAGCCTCTTTTTTTATCTGTTCAGCCTCAACGATGGCAGCTTCAATGATTTGTTTTCCTTGAGATTTAATATTGGCATGCTGCCCTTCAATAAATCGTTTTCGCAGGAAAAAACCGCCGACAAGACCTGCCAACAGGCCAAGAGGCAGAAGCACAAGCGCTTGATTTACAAATTCCATATAAACTGTTCCCCATGGCAGCAGAAGCGAAGATAGCGGAACAAAGAGAGACGTTGGAGTAAAAAACTCCACAAAGAGGGGGAGAAAAACGAAGGGGGAAGGGAGTTGTACAACCTTTAATCAGATGTATCCGTTCATTCTACATCCGAAAAAGTTATACCGAAAAGTCAACCATTTACATCATCACCAAAAAAACACATGCGACATTAAGGACATGTAAATAACGTTTTTTTCTCTATATATGAAATCGGCCAAAAGATAGTGCCGCACCGTTAGACAGTTGATATAAACAAACTCTGCTTTTCCTTTATTCGTCTTCTTTCCGACAACTACTCTTTCAACCGCAGTCAATCCTGCTGGTTATTTCCGGGAGGACATCGTTTTTATTCTGCAGTACCGCCTTGCATAACGATATGTTCCCGGAATATAAAAACAGAACAGAAAATCTTTCTGTTCTGAGAAAGTTAAATTTCCCCACCCTGCCGTGTCATCAGGAGAGTTAAACCTATTAAATAGGTGGGCAGACCCATGTCCATTTCTGGGAATTCGCAAGCGATTTTCCATATTCGAACAGCGAGGTTACCCTTTTTAAGAGAGTTGGCTCAACGACACTGAAGATCACCAACAGCGCAGGGAAAACTGTTAATCCCTTCCGTCACCCGAAGGGAACGAAAGAGATTTTAAACTTATTATAATTTAGTATAACAAAGTTTCCGGAAAACGAAAACAGATTATCCTGAATGGACTCGTAAAAAATATCGTTTTTGTTGATATATAAAATACTTCCTCTACAGTGGCACGTTTTTCCCTGTTATTTTAATGCATTACCAATCAACAGGGTTGCAAAAAAAACAACCACTAAACAGCTGAAGCTGTTTCTTACAACACAATCATTCTTCTGGTATCTTTTTTTCTTCTGCCAACTCACCACTTATCTGTTCCGTAAGACGAAGTAAACGAGTTTCCATATCATCCTTATAGGCCTCAAAATCTCTTTTCAACTCAACATATTTGGAAGCCATATTCAAGCTGGCCAAAACAGCAACCTTGCTGACCGATATACTCCCGGCAATATCTGAAGAACTGTTTTCGAGGACAAGTCCCTTCACCATCTGGAGAATTTCGTTCACCTCCTCTTCAGGAGCACCGGTATAAAAAGCAAAGGGCTGTCCCAGAAGTTCAAAACGAACGAGGCGTTCCAATAGATTCTCCTTTCAACCTATTTTACACTGCAGACTGAGAAGTAGACCAGACTGCTGTACGGATACTTTCACTTATTCAGAACGATCTTCATCCTCTGAATCATCGGAGAAAAGGCTCCCCTGGACTGCGGAATCAGCGGCCTTATCAGAGGGATATGATGATTCTTCCTCCTTGATATTGACTCCGCTGGCGCTCTCCCATTCCTCAATTTTATCGATAAGACTCCCTACCCGGCTGGAGATATCTCCACGCTCTTCCCTCATGCCGGCAAGATCCTCCTCAAGGCCATCAATGGTAGCATCACGCCTCTCTATCCGTTCTGTCAGCTGCCTATTCTCTTCCTGAAGAGCATTAAATTTCGTGAGCAGAGAAGAAACAAATCTTTCCAGACGTTGCAATTCATTATCCTGAGCCATTCTATATACTCCTGAGCAAATATAAAAATATTAAAATATCAAAGTTAACAGTACCAGTTAAAGAACAGCTAGATTATACCCTCAGTGACTTTTATTGCAAGGTTTCACTCCATGCTATTCAGCTAAAAACACGTCTCATTTCAAAAAAGAGCGGTAAGTAGGCTCCAATAGATTTCAAACTCCACTATCAAAAGAAAACGGTTCGCTACTCAAGCCCCTGCAGATTGGCAGAAAGGCTCTCACAACTCCCCCCTTCCTTAACATCTCCTGATAAGCCTCAGGGCCCAACTCAAACCTGAACCGGTACTGGTTATACCCGCGAATAATTCCAACTCAATGGACGGCCATTGACATAAGGCATATGCCCATGAAAAGGCTTATCGTTGCCGTCAAAAACCAAGGGAAGAAAATATTTATCTCCCTCCCACATCGGCAAGGTCTCAAGTTCCCTCAGCGGTTTCCAACACAGATTGCCTTCCTCGTTTTCAGACCAGGGTTCACCCAGAAAACGATTAACAAGAAAAATAAAACCAAACCAGTGCTCTCCGCCAGGGCCGAATCCCGGCCAACTGACCGTACCTCTCAGCTCTGCCGCTTCACAGATGATTCCAGCTTCTTCCTGGATCTCTCGTTTCAAACAGGCAAAAACATCTTCTCCTACTTCCATTTTTCCACCAAGACCATTATACTTACCCAGATGCTGATCCCCCAGCCTTTTATTTCTATGAACCAACAAGACACTTTCTTTATCCTGGGAAAGGACAAACCCAAGCGTTGCCAAGATAGGGCTATACATCAATTACTCCTTGTGATTAAATAGTGATAGCAGCAGTACTCTAATTCTCATTCTTCCTCTTTTCTTATTATGGCACCATTGATATCCAATCAGGTCCTGACCTCTTCCCAAAAGAGGCCCCACCGCAAGATAGCCCCAGGTATCCATTTTCCTGGATTCTCCTGCCTGGGATCTTTTTTATTTTTCTTTTCCCTCTGCCTCTCAATCATACTCCCGGCAACCACTTTCGCAGATGAAGACTTCCCCCGGTATCCTGTCATTGAAAACAATGTCCGCTTCTGGGAGAAGGTGTACGATCACTATTCCACCAGCCAGGCAGTGGTCCATGATTCGTATGACCTTTCAAAAATCTATACTGTCCTTCCCATCGTTGACCACCGAATTCCCGGAGCTTCTAAAATCAACGCTCCAATACTCGAAGGCGCTGAAAAAAAATATTCCGAGATTCTCAATAAACTCGCCAAGGGTATCCCACCACGCAGTGATGATGAAAAACGGATTGCCACCCTTTTCCGCACCCACACCCCAAAACAGTTGCAAGATGCCGCGAACTCAATACGTATTCAGATTGGCCAAAAGGAGCGCTTCCTCGAAGGATACATCCGATCAGGAGCTTATCTCAGTGAGATTCGCAAAATATTCAGCGAGCAGGGATTGCCGGAAGAACTCGCCTATCTTCCCCACGTAGAATCTTCTTTTAACCTGAAGGCCTATTCAAAATTCGGCGCATCTGGAATCTGGCAGTTTACTCGCGAGACTGGAAGCCAGTACCTTACCATCAATTATGAAGTAGATGAACGACAGGATCCCATCCTCGCAAGCCGAGCAGCCGCTCAGTTCCTGAAAAAAAACTACCAACTCCTTGGCAGCTGGCCACTTGCTCTGACCGCCTACAACTATGGACCGGCAGGTATGCTGCGAGCCCAAAAAGCCCACACGAGCTATGAGAAAATATTTGCCAACTACGATCAAGGATATTTTAAATTTGCCTCTCGCAACTTTTACTCCGAATTTCTTGCAGCCTTGAGCGTAGTCAAAAAACTTGAAAAAGATTCTTCTCTCACCCTCAACAAGCCTCAACAGGTGTTGACCATAACCCTCCCCGGTTATATCGCAGCCAATGACCTCTGCAAACATCTCAAGGTATCTCCGAGCACCATACAAGGGTTGAATCCTGCCTTACGCAGCTCTGTGCTGGAGGGAGAAAAATATGTGCCAAAGGGCTATACTCTCCGTCTTCCCCGGAGCCAGGAACAGAAAAATTTACTGGCAGCACTCCCTCAACGTCTTTACCACAAAACGCAAAAGCCAACAAAATTCTATCAAGTCCGCTCTGGAGATAGCGCCAGCAAAATAGCCCGTGCCCATGGCGTCAGCCTCACAACGCTTAGGCTAGCCAATAAACTCGACAAAAAGGCCTCTGTTTTTGTTGGCCAAAACCTGCGCATCCCTGAGCAACCGACAAAAAACAGATCAGCAGAAATACAAAACATCAGTTCCACGGCACAAAAGCGCACGCTTCCCACCCTGACTGCGACTTCCACTGCCAGCAGTCCTCAATCAGTACCAGTACTGATTGAGACCAACAAAAAAGAAGCTGAATGGAAATCCATTCAGATGGCCCGTGGAATAGTCCTGGGTGAACTCAGTGTCCGCAATCTTTCCCCAAATAAGAACGGCACCCAGGGGACAATAACCGTTCTCCCGGAAGAATCGTTAGAACTTCTCGCCAAATGGTTGCAGATCCCCAGCGAGGAGCTTCGCAAGATAAACAAACTCCCTCCTGATCGCCAGATCGTTCCTGATGAAACAATCCATGTCCTTTTAAGCAAGGTATCAGCCAGCGAATTTGAAGAAAAACGATTTGACTTTCACCTTGAAACTGAAGAAGATTTCTATAGTGCTTATAAAATCGTCGGAGTCAGAGTCTATGAAGTTAATAAAGGTGACACCATCTGGGAAATCTGTCGTACTAAGTTTGACCTCCCTTTCTGGCTCTTGAAAAAATATAACACCGACCTAAATTTTAACAACCTTCGTTCCTCGCAGCAATTGACAATCCCCATTGTCAAGGCTATTTGATAGGGAGTCCCTTGCCTGCCCATTATTTTTTACCTGAATAAGGAGTTCTTTTTATGGATATTTCAAAACGTATTGCTGAGATGAAACGTCAACCTGGATTCAAGGACAATGTCGGGATGATCCTCATCCATAACGGCGTGGTCCGTAACTGGTCACGGAAGGACAAAAAAAAGGTCATTGCCCTTGAAGTCACTCCGGATCTTGCCAAAATTGAGTCCATCCGCCAGGAATTTCTCAAACGTGAAGGAATTTACGACATAGTTGCAGAAGCCCTGACCGGGCGTTTTCAACCTGGAGACGATCTACTCTATCTCATTGTGGCCGGCGATATTCGAGAAAACATCAAACCGGTTCTGGCCGAACTTCTCGACCGGGTCAAATCGGAAGCGGTCCACAAGAAAGAGATTATGGCAGAGTAATCCATAAAAATGGGGTATCCACTCAGGACAAGACAAATACAATAGAGGTGAGGTTGAGCCGTACCACTAGCCGCAAAACGCTTCGGATTCACTGAATTTGCCATCCATCTGTCAATTACCACTCGCGACAGATGGATATGGTACCGAGACAACGAGTAACGAATAGCCCTGACCCCCCAAAACTGCGCTCTATCTGTCTTGCATGTAAGTGGGTACCCTTTGTTCAGAACAGACAGGTGCCCATGGCCACAGCAAAAAACATAATTCGAAAATTCAATGATATCGAACCCCTTCCCCACGTAGTTACCACCCTCTCCCATCTCATCTCAGATGAGAATGCCACCATGAAGGACTTTGAAGACGTCATCAAAATGGATCCGATTCTGGTGGTACGCCTGCTTCGTCTGATAAACAGCTCTTTTTACGGACTCACCCAGCGAATTGACTCCATCGGCAGAGCCGTCGCCTTTATCGGCAGGAAGAATCTACACAACCTGGCTGTAACCGATGCCTTGAAAAATATTTTCCGGGGAGATAAAAAATCCCATATTTTTTCAAGAAAAAAACTGTGGCTCCACTGTGCCGCTGTAAGCATCTGCGCCAAAATGATCGCCGAAAGAATTTTCGGCACCAACGGAGACGACGCATATCTATGTGGTATACTCCACGATTTCGGAATGATCGTCGAAGAACAGGTAGAAAGAGAAAAATTCCTGGCCACCTGTGAGGCCTGTAGCACCGGCAACTCTATCACCACTCTCGAACAACAGTTTCTGGGAACCGATCACTGTGAAATCGGCTACCTCATGACCCTTGAGTGGAAGATGCCCCAGACCATCCAGGAGGCCATCCGCGATCATCACCAGCAAGACAACAATTACCCTCCCGAAAGCCTGACTGGCATCATTCAGATTGCAGAGTATATTACCGGGCAACTGGGTTACACGGCCCTGGCCAACACCATTCCGGAGCTGCCTCTCCATCTGGTTTCTCATCTCCAGGAAAACATGGATGAATACAAGGTCCTGATCGAAGATCTTCCAGAAGAAATGATCAGAGCCCAGGATATTTATGGCGCCAAAGAGGAATGATATGATCAGCAACTTTACGATTTTCGAGTCAGTCATCTCCTATCAAAAAGAGATCCAGGAACTGTTACAGCTCCTTCATACACTCGTCCCCGAATGCTGGTATCTGTGTATAGACCACAGGGGTGAGCAATCCAGCACAGGAGAGGCTGTTCCTCCCTCCCCTGCTCTCCTGAAAAGGCTCAAAACACTCCTGGCCAAAGAAAAAGAACCCTTTCTCGCCGTCACTGGAGAAGAATGCGCCTGGCATGCCATAGCTCTTGCCGATATTCAGGCGACTCTCTTCTTCACCCACCCCTCTTCTGGCCACCTCTCATCCCATTTTCAGAAGATGATCATCCTTGGTTGCAGGCTCTTTGCCAGCCGTCTCGAGAAGACTGCCGTTGAGAAAAAATTGGCCATACAAAAAAAACAATTCGATCGTAAATTTTCAGTCCTGGAAAAAAAATATCAGACCACCCTGGAGGATAATGAAAAAAACTACCAGATTATTCAGGAACAACAGGAAAATTATTCCAAAACCTTGAAAACCGAAATTGCAATCCAGACCAAACAGTTACGCAAGGCAAAAAGTGCTGCAGAAGCTGCTTCAGTTGCCAAAAGCCAATTTCTGGCTTCCATGAGCCATGAAATAAGGACACCGATGAACGGTGTCATCGGTTTTACTGAAATGCTCTTAGCCAGCGAACTCGATGAGGAGCAGCGTGACTGTGCCAAAACCATCAAAAGAAGCGGCGAGGCATTACTGGGCCTGATTAATGACATCCTCGATTTCTCAAAAGTCGAAGCCGGTCAAATGAGTCTTGAATACATTGACTTTGACCCGGAGATCACTGCTCACGATGTCTGCGACATGATACGTCCCAGGGTATCCGGAAAACCCATTGAGGTTCTCTGTCGCATCGATGACAACCTCCCCGCCAACCTTAAAGGTGACCCGGGAAGATTTCGACAGGTACTGATTAATCTTCTGGCCAACTCAGCCAAGTTCACTGAAAAAGGAGAACTGGAGTTGGCCATCAACGTGGAAAAAGAAGACCATGAGACCATCACCCTGCACTGTCTGATACGTGATACCGGAATCGGCATTGCTCCCTCCAAATTTGAATTTATTTTCGAAGCCTTTAAACAGGAAGACGGTTCAACCACCCGTAAGTATGGTGGAACAGGGCTAGGCCTCTCCATATGTCGCAAAATTGCAGCCCTGATGCAGGGAAAGGTCTGGGTAGAAAGCGTTCAGGGTCAGGGAACCACCTTCCATTTTACGGCAGTGATGCGCAAGTCAGCAATTTCACGCAGCAAGCCCCTCAGCCAGCTGGACCTGAAGGGAAGCAAGATGCTCATTGTTGACGACAACCGGGCCAACAATGAGATCCTGGAACACCTTCTCAAGAAAGCGGAAATTCAGGTGGTCACCCTGCTCGATGAGACCAAAACCATGGAAACCCTTGCTGCTGCAGAACAACAGGGGAACCCCTTTGATCTCGCCATTGTTGACCTGCAGATGCCTATGATTTCAGGTTTTAAGCTGGCGACCATGATCAAAACCTCAGATCTGCAGAGTAAGAATATCCCCCTGCTCGCCTACACCTCCTCAACGGAAAAGATCGCCAGCAAATGCAAAGAAGCAGGTTTTAAGGCCTTTTTGACCAAACCTGCCAGGCGCTCCATTCTTCTGCGCACCCTTTCCAAAACATTAAACAGTAAAGACGATCAAGATATTCCGCAGGCAGATAAAAAGCTGGTGACCCAATACTCAGTTCGCGAAGAGATAAAACAATCTGTCAGGTTACTTCTGGTCGAGGATAATCTGGTGAACCAGAAACTTGCTAATATGATGCTGACTAAGGCCGGTTATAGCGTAGAAATCGCAGCCAACGGCAAACTGGCAGTGGAAGCGCTCCGCAACACCCCGGACCAGTTTGATACCATCCTCATGGATGTGCAAATGCCGGAAATGGATGGCTATGAGGCTACACGAAAAATCCGCAGTTTGGGTTTTACCACTATTCCCATAATAGCCATGACTGCAAATGCCATGAAGGGGGACCGGGAACTCTGTCTCGAAGCCGGTATGAATGACTATATCACAAAACCGATCAAACGCGATATCGTCTTTAATATCCTGGATAAATGGTTATACTCAAAACGCTGACCCCCCGAAGCCCCTGGCAACAGAAAAGGCAGCAGACCATCCATTGCCTGCTGCCAAAACCCATGTGATGTTATGCACAAGCAAGATCCCGGCAAAGTGACCCTCATCCAACGAGCCATTACCTGGGCAGATATCCCCTTTTCCGGGAACTCTGTTCTACTGCATAATTTCCACACCTTTGTTCGCATTCTCCTCATCACTGTCAAAGAATTCAACAGGAACGAACTCAATATTCGGGCGAGTGCTCTGACATATACAATTCTCCTCTCCCTTGTCCCCATCCTGGCGATGAGTACGGCAGTGGTAAAAGGACTCGGTGGCGGCAACCAATTGCGACAGGTCGTGTACAGTTACATTGATACCCTGGAAAGAGCCACACCCATCCCCCAGGAAGCTATCATTCCTGGCTTTTCAGAAGACATACACCTTTCCCCGGCTCCGGAAGAGGTACCATCGTCGGGGCAAAATGCCACCATTACCATACACCTCCGCGCAGCAACCGATCAAATCTTCGACTACGTAGATAAAACAAATTTCGCTACCCTTGGCACCTTTGGTGTTCTCGGTATCCTGTTCAGTGCCATTCTTGTTCTCGGCAACATTGAACTTTCCATGAATACCATATGGCAGGTCTCATCCGGTCGCACTCTTCTACGCAAGCTTACCGATTACCTGACCTTTCTCGTCCTTATGCCCTTTTCCATTAACTTTGGTTTTGCAGCCAATGCCGTTCTCAAAAACGACGCTCTGCTCGGCAAAATTATAGCTTTTTTCCCCGAGATGTGGGTCCAAACAGCCCTCCTCCTCGTCCCTCTCTTTTTTATCACTTTGACCCTGTTCCTGATTTATATCTTTTTCCCTAATACCAACGTGAGACCACTGCCAGCATTTATCGGCGCCCTTTTTGGGGCAACGTTCTGGTTCATTACCCAGAATTTCTATATCGGCCTCCAGATCGGCGTCTCCAATTATAATGCGATCTATGGTTCTTTTGCCACCTTGCCGCTCTTTCTGGTCTGGATGTTTCTCGGCTGGGTATTTATCCTTGGCGGGGCCCAACTGGCATTTGCCTGTCAACAACACCGCAGTTATCAACTCAAGGATGAAGACCATTCACCACTGGAGCAACTCAGCGCTGCCTTCGACATCCTCACAACCACCCTTGACGCCTATGCCGAGAAAAGAGAATTGCAGCACGATAAACTTCGAGGCCATTGCCCTGCCTACTCAAGCAAGCTGATAGACAAGACCTTAAAAAAACTCCTTGCTGCCCATCTTTTGGTCAGCACCAAAAGAGGGCTGCTCCTTCCTGGAGCCCCTGCCGATCAAATCCAACACCAGGAAATTATCCAAGCAATCCTCGGAAAAACATTCCCGCAAACGAAGGGAGGAAAGACTGCGTCAGACTTCCTGGAACAGGCGGATCCTTTTCTCCATATGAATTTTGACGAAAGAAAACAGCATGAGTCCGATACCGACCAGATAACAAGGAAGTAGCACAATACTGAACGGCTACAACATCTCTCTTGTCGTTGTGACAAACTTATTTTCCTCGGCTGTTGCAATAGAGTTGGGGTAACGAAAAACGCCCCAAGTGAAGGAGAATGCGGGTATCACTCTCTTGGAATGATGGCAGATTGGTGTGAATAGTACTGAAAGAGCTCAATGACTTTTTCGATTTTATCGGCGATATTCATCAACGCCAGCGAAGAGGGCGCCTCCGGCAAGAGTTCACATACCGGCATATACGCCCTGAGAGCTTCATTAATTGCCTGGTCTTCGGGGATCTCTCCCAGTGCCGGTATATCAATGCCGAGATATTTTGCCACAAGCTTTTTGAGTTTTGTTTTGTTGACCCTGCCTTTAGTGATATTTCTGTTAATCACCAGCAACGGATTAAAACCATGCAGGGCCTGTTGCGCCTTTTCTCTTGCACCTTCCTCTGCCTTTTCAGCCCATTCAAACACATCAGCCAGTGAGGAAAAGTTCTTGCTTTTAAGAAACAGACTCACTTGACTGTGGGAAAGAAAACTGCCAAGTACTTTTCGGATGGTTGCCAGTTGCAAAAAATTATAAAAATCCATTATTGCGGTGGGATCCGGCATGGTTACACAAATTTGAACATCGGCGCACATGAAAAAATCAAGGGAGTGATAACTGGTTCCTGCTCCGACATCAATGAAGACAACATCAGCATCAAGGGAAGCAATACCTTTCAACAGGCGTTGCTTTTCCTGGTAGCTCATATTGGCAGTCTGCAAGGTATTGCCGGTTCCTGGAATAAGCTGCAATCCATTGAAAGCATAGAAAGTATGCACGGCATCAGCCAGGGATTCAACTCTTCTTGCCAGAAAATCAGTAAGAGAGTATTTAGGCTCAAAAAGACCGAAGAGAAGATGGGCATCAGCACCACCGATATCAAGATCAACCAGGCATACTTTTTTTCCTCTCTTGGCGAGAAGGAGGGCAAGGTTGCAAAGGATCATCGTCTTGCCGGTGCCTCCCTTGCCGGAGCCTATTGATATCGTAATGGCCATAGTGAAAACTTGTTCTTATTGTGGGCACGGGCTAAACAGTCAGCTCTTTTTTTTACGCTTTTTACGAATTTCATAAATGAATTTTGCTGTTTTCAACACTGTTTTCAGTTCAGTCTGGGTTTCGCCGGCAGCACTCCACAACAGCCACCCTTCTTTTGAACGGAGAATAATCTTCCCATTTTCATAGGTAATTACGGTTTCGCCAAGCAGATCAGCAACGTCTGTTTCTGCTTCTTGTCCTGGTTCTGGTTCTTTTGATAAAAGAGTTTTCTTATGCTGGATGCAGGAAGAGCACAGCAATGAGGTATTATTTCCGAAAAGATTGAGAACTCCTCCGCAGTCTTTACAAAATTTCATTCAACATTCTTCATAGGTCTCAGGTACAGTTTGTATATTTATCTCTCATCGTCCTGTTTTCTCTTTTCTTTTCGGTTAAGTGCAGACAATTGTTTAGCTTGTATCCGATATTGAAGGTGATATCAGAGTATTACAGCAATGGCTACCCTTCTCCCCTACGGAGTGCAGAGTCGACCATCCCCCTGCATTAGCGAATATTTATCTAGAGAATGACTCTTTCGTTAACCTGTTCAGCCCCCAGGCCAGGATGAGCAACGGTTCACCAGGCCCTGATAACATCTCAACTCTAATCCAATCCCACAGGGGAGAAAATCAAAAAAATTGAGCAGCTGTCCAACAGCACTTCATCTTCCTCCATTCAGGTCTTCTCGAACAGCGAGAGTATACTTCGAAATCCCAAATGAACAAATACAAGGCACTGTTAAACAGTTAGAGTGGTTCTTTGCCATCAATTTAGTTTTACAGAAATAGTTTAAGAATTGAGCCAGTGAACGCACCCGGCTGGAGAGAAGTTTTCAATGCCGGAGGAGTGGTGAGATCAGAATAAGATGGTCGTGCCTCGCCATCATTGTTCAAAGAGCGCCGCTGGCAAGACAAAGACCTCTTGCCGGTTCCTGACAGCATTGATATGGAAGGGTCCATCCAACGGTGGACCATGCAGATCTGGCCCAGATGGCGGTCAATATCTAAGGATAGAAAAACAGATACAATCCATTATGAGGATCAGCTGGGAAGAGAGCAGAGAAGAGGTAACGGTTACAAGAGGTCGTTCGCAGGGATGGTCTTATGATACCGCTCCTGAACGAACAGGGGTTGCAGAAACAGTTTCATATTTTCAACGATCTCAGCAAAGAGGTTTCCCCTTCGTAGAATCCAAGGTGCTTTACCAATTCAGAGATAGACTCTGTTCTCTTTCTATGCGAGAGTAGAGACTGAGAGGAAGGATATAGTGACCACAGATAATTGCTGAGCATACGTCCACTCACCCCATCAGCCGCCACCGATAACCGGAAAAATTGCCACGTTATCCCCTTTTTCTATACGAGTCTCAAACTGGCAATGCCTGGAATTGATCATAAGGACACCAACTTCTTCGAAGTCAATACCCAGTCCTGCAACAACTTCGGAGACCGTCGTCGCTTCAGGGTATTCTCTCTCTTCTATCTTGAAACGACCTTCACGAAAGAAGGCAAAGAGTTTGATGGTTACTTTCATTTGGATCTCCTTAACAATAATTAAAACACCTTATCTGAGCAACTCTGTTACTCTCACGAGGCTGTTTGAAGTGGTGTTGACGCTTTTCTATGCAAGGGAAAGGTGAAAAACATTTTTAAAGGTTTTTTCGCTGCAGCGGCAGACCAGTAACCGATGATTCAAGGCTATCTCTTCCACTAGATGGACAGCAGCATGCAGACCTTCGTATCGACCAGGTGCCAGAACGAAGAAAAAATCAATCCTTTAAGCAGCGTATCATATAATTAGAAAATGGTTTTTTAAAATTCAGCCCCTCAATCCTCACCATTCGATGCCCTTACTTTTGTTCATACATTACCTTCCCGCAATCGCGAAGATCATAGCCGCCAAGGGTGAGCACTTTCTTATGAAAATGCATATCATTTTTCATAATTTCGAGAACGGTATCCACCTTTTCGTCTTCTCGAAACTGAAGGGGAAGAATGAGGTCATAGCGCTCCTCAGTTACCGAGACAAAATCAAGATCATGGGCTACCGCTGCCGCACGAATTCCCATTCCCGTGTCAACGCTGCCGCCGGCAATGGCCGCAGCAAGACCCATATGGGTATATTCTTCATGGTTATAGCCTTGAATGGCCCTCGGATCGACAGAGAGATCCCTTAGGATCTTGTCAGTGAGCACACGGGTACCGGCACCATTTTGGCGGTTAATAAAAGAAAGCTTACGTCTGGCAATATCGGAAAACCCCTCAATAGCCAGTGGATTGCCCTTCTCAACGAGAAGTCCCTGCTCACGATAGCAGAGATTGATGAGCTGGAGAGGAATGCCACCAAGAAACCGCTTGATGTAGGAAATATTATATTCCCCACTTACGTCATCGAGAAGATGCGTCCCGGCAAGATGGGCCTCCCCCCTGCGTATTGCCATTATGCCACCCATGCTACCGACATGGGACGACGAGATTCTGATAGAGGGACGTTGGTTGTGCAGCTGATTGGCAATGACATCAAGGATGTTATCGTGACTGCCAATAAACACTAGAGTGGACTCTAGCTCCTGGCGAGGACGAAGGAGTTCAATTTGGACATGGTCACCGGCACCCATACAGTCACATCCGGCAGGGAGGGTCAATAAACCATCGGCCCGCACAAGAGACATCACGGATCCTGCCCCTTTTCCTATCGGAGTGGCTATAAAGCTATTATCAACCTGCCCCAGGGTGACCCTTACATATTCATCAACCACCTTGGACGAGTGCCATGGACGCGACATCACTGCCTCAATCATGTCCTCTTTCGGAGTTTCCAGGTTCATAAAGGTATAAATCATTTCACGAACAAAGAGACGCATAGTCAGGATGGCCGAAACCGGATAGCCTGGCAGCCCTATAACAGGGGTATCATCGACAATGGCCAAAACAACTGGTTTCCCTGGCTTTATAGCCACGCCGTGAACAATGATTTCACCTATCTCCGCCAACACATCCGAGGTATAATCCCTGGTACCTGCAGAGGCCCCGGCATTGATCACGACAATATCATTTTCCAGCACCGCCCTATCTATTGCTTTGCGCAGATGCTGAGGATCATCAATCACCGGGAGCGAGCCTTTGGCTTCGGCCCCCCAATCATTAAGATATCCCGCAAGTATCCGGGAGTTACACTCGAGAACCTGACCTGGTTTTACCCCTTGACCGGGTTGGATAAGTTCATTACCGGTGGGGATAACCAGCACCTTGGGCGGACGCCGGATATTAATTTTTGTTACCCCGGCGGCCAGCAAGGCCGCTTGATCGATGGGACGAACTTTGTGTCCTTCGGGCAGGATGAGCTCGGTTGCTACAATATCTTCACCAATGGTTCGCACATGCTGCCAGGGAATTGCCGGCTTAGCCAGTTCCACTTCCTCGTCGCTGACATAATGGACATCCTCGCTCATGACTACGGCATCAAAACCTGCAGGTATGACGTTGCCGGTGTTTACCGGCATAAATCTCTCTTGAGTAAGGTGCACAGGCAAGGCCTCAGTCGCCTGGGCCAGATCCGCGAAATGGACAGCAATTCCATCCATAGCCGCAGCATTATATGAAGGTGACGACTGATTGGCGAAGACCGGATCGGCGAGACGGCAGCCCAGGGCTTCATCAACAGGGAAAAAATGGATGGTTAGCAGCCTGCTGCCAAACTCAATGTCTTCGAGAGCTGCTTGCCAAAGTTCTTTCGCTGCAGTAAGCGGCTTATTTCCAACGAAAATATTGGATTTTTTCATTGGAACAAGTACCCTCTGCCTGGAGAACCTATTGCCAGGCCCTGTCCACTTGCAACGCTAAGAAAGTGATCATGATCCCTCAACAAGATGACTATTAAACCTGCTCTATCTGGAGAAAACTGAAGACCTGACATGCTCAGGGGAGGAAGAACAAGAGTATCAATGACAGGGTTAACTCCCTGCCTGCCAGGCATTTCTTTTATACTAGGAGAGACGGCCATCGTCTTCATGAATCTTTAAAAAGACGATATCTGAGTGAAGAAGAATGGTCTTGACCTCTTCAAGTTCCAATGAGTTATCATCACAACTGAGGGCAAGAAGATGAGAAAAGAGCTGCGGACGATAGTTAATAAATTTCAAAACACTGTCACTTTTCATAAAGCAACCGTTATTGAGGAAATTTCCTCCTTTTTCACTGGCAATGACATTGAATAATTTCAGGGTGATGATTTTTTTTTCAGCCTTCTCTAAACTGTCTGAAGAAGCGTGCGATTCTGCAGTTCTCAAGGCTGCATGAAAACTGTTTTTTCGAAAAATTGCCCCGGCAAGTCCTGGCATGGCACCGGAAATAGCAATAACTGGAGCAGATCCCTCAATATCTGTTTCGATATCATCAACAGGCAACCCGTTGTGAAAAATAGTTTCTATGCGATCAACTATATATTGGCTGTTCACACCCGGTAAAGAGGAAAAAAACGCTCTATAGGTGCATGGGGATTGACGTTCTTCAATGATTCCGGCCTGCAACAAAGTTGTATAACGAGAGATAGAACCGGCTGGTATGAGAAGTTCCAATCGGGAAATATGCTGGGCTGAGTTAAACATAGCGAGGGGATGGAACAGGTTAGAAATGAATAAACTGGAAAGTGTACGTCTGCTCTCTGCCTATTGATGGAGGAGGAAAGAATGGCAATAGGCAGAAAACAGAGCGTACAACTCAGATAATGCTACTTAGAATTCCCAGAAGGTATCGATCTCCTCTCCGGTGAAATCCCAAACTACGTTATGGGGAGCTATGGGCTCCAGGCTAAAGAATTCAGGCAACCTGTCATCCTCTTTGGTAAAGCCAGCAGCCTGATTAAAGGCGTGCTCCGTTTTGAGGATATATTTACCAAGATTCACAACATCATCACCGGTCAATGCAATACCGAAACGGGCATTGATGAGGTCAATGAGAGCCGGCAGACAGGTTGTATCGTCAAGGGCTGCAAAGGCAATAAAGAGGCACATCCCTGTTGAATCAATGGCCGCTGTCGCGATCTGGAGATTACGGGAAAGCTCAACCTGACCTTCTTTGGTAAGAGGATCAATGCTCCCGCCGACACCAAGAATATTGGTGGCAATGGTATAGCCCATTGTGTGATCAGCTCCCTGGGTGGATGTGGCATAAGTGATACCGATTCCCTTAATGGCACGGGGATCATAGGCAGGAATGGCCTGATTTTTTACCACTGGAACACGGGTAACACCATAAGCGCGTCCAACATCACCAGCACCGCCGCCGATTATACGACCAAGGCCGGTTCCTTTGGCAACTTCCTCTGTCAAGATGCGCAGGAGACCTTCACCATCGCCAAACTCAATAACACCTGCTTCCATGGCAACACCCATGGCAACCGCAGTTTCGATGGAATCCAGACCGAGATCATCAAGGAGATGATCTGCTTCGGCAATCTGGTCCAGATTATCAATGGCACAGTCTGCGCCAAGGGCCCAGATTGATTCATACTCTATCCCTGAGGTCTTATATTCTTTCTTTACATCATTATAGATCTGAGAACATTGAATGACACATCCCTTGTGACAGTTATGTTTGACCTTCCCATCACGCTCTTTGATCACATCGTGCATGGTTTCCCCGGAAATCTGCTCATGTCCTTCAAACTGACCTTGAGTGAAATTCCTGGTTGGCAGCCCACCGGACTCATTAATAATATTAACAAGAACGTTGGTACCGTAGGTACCGAGGGCCTGGCTGACTGGGTGATCGACAAGGGCTTTGGCAAAGGCCTTGTTGGCTGCGCGAAACTTGTCGATATCGGCTATTTCAACCTTGCCGTCTTTAGGATCCACACTGATAAATTTGATACCCTTTGATCCCATTACGGCGCCAAGACCACCGCGTCCACAGGAACGGATATGTCCGTCAGGATCTTTTACCGAAATGTTTGCAGCTCTCATCTTCATTTCACCAGCAGGTCCGATGCTGATAATTCCCAGAGATGCGCCAAGACGTTCGTTAAGGAGTTCGATGGTGGCAAAATTACCCTTACCAATAACTTCTTTTTCCTCGTTGATGGTGACACCCTCAGGGGTAACCGCCAGGTTGTACCAGGTATCAGCCTTGGGCTGGCCTTCGATAATGATAGCTTTACAGCCGCATTTTGCCAG
This sequence comes from Pseudomonadota bacterium, assembly GCA_018817385.1. GTDB lineage: Bacteria > Desulfobacterota > Desulfobulbia > Desulfobulbales > Desulfocapsaceae > Desulfocapsa. Next base: position 23,418 of record JAHIUA010000090.1, on the reverse strand, counting down.
CAACTGGGCAGAAGTACCGCCTGAATTGGACTCTTTAATGGTGCCGGTCAAAGGACTTTTGGCCCCACAGGAGAGACGGCCTGAGTTTGCTGCAGGAGTACCGGAAAGCAGACCTGGGGCAATAACGAGTTTGTTATTGGGTCCGAGGGGATGACAGGTAGGGGGAACTTCTGCTGCGACAATTGTTGATGTGAGTCCACGTCCGCCATGACCAGCCCAGCCAGCCGGTACGTCTTCGACAGAAGTTGATAGATCCGTCATATTGACCCGAAAAATCTTATCAGCCATAATCTTACTCCTTTAATGATTGAAAATTTGAGCGTGTGTCAGAATCTCCACAGAGACACATCTTCAACGACCCGTTAAGCCAACCGGCCTCATGTTTAGCATTTTTTATCTACAACTTTAAATTCTTTGAAGGCCACTTCCCCACCCAGTTCTCGAAAAACCTTTCCACAGAGCCCTACAACTCGTTGGGTAATTCCTTGAGCTGGGCGCCAGTATACACTGGTCCGTCCTTACACACATAACTGGAGCCAATATTACATCGCCCACAGATTCCCACCCCGCATTTCATCCGTTTTTCAAGGGTAGTTACTATCTGCTCATCCTTAAACCCGAGTTTTTCCAGGGCCTGGAGGGTGAATTTAATCATTATCGGTGGTCCGCAGGTAATCGCGACGCTATTTTCAGCACTGGGAGCGATATCGAGAAGGACGTTTGGAATAAGACCAACGTTATGTTTCCAGCCCTCGAATTCAGCATCAATGGTCAGGTAGGTGTCAAGATCATCACGATCCAGCCAATCCTGCAACTCATAATTAAAGGCCATGTCAAGGGGGGATCGGGCTCCGTAAAGGAGGGTAATCTTACCGTAATCCGACCTGTTATCAAGCATGAACAAGAGAAGAGTCCGCAAGGGGGCCATACCAATACCACCACCGACGAAAACGATATCTTTTCCTTTCATGTCCTCATAGGGAAAGTGATTCCCCAGTGGTGCCCGTACGCCTATCTGATCGCCGGCCTTCAGAGTATGGAGGTTGCTCGTCACCTCACCGGATCGCATGACACTGAACTGGAGATACTCCATGCGCGATGGCGGAGAATTGATGACAAAGGTTGATTCACCAATACCGAAGGCTGAAAGCTGACCCACATTACCAGGCTGAAAACTAAAATTCTTCATTGCCTCCTGGTTATTCAGGGTCACCCTAAAGGTTATAATATTATGCGTTTCTTCTATGACTTCTTGAATGGTAGCCATCTCAGGAAGATAGAGATTTTTATTGTTCATCTGCTTACCCCTCTACAACTGTCGGCTCAAATGCTATGGCCTTCAGTACTATTTCACGAATATCCACTCCTGCCGGACAGCTCTTGATGCATCTGCCACAACCACAACAGGAAATAACTCCGTCATGAAGATCAGGATAATAACTGAATTTGTGTCCTACCCTGTTTTTCAATCGATGAGCCTTCGTCGGGCGAGGATTATGGCCACTGGCCTCCATGGTAAAAAGGGCTGACATGCAATTGTCCCATGACCTGATCCTGGAACCTTTCATACCTTGAGTTTCATCAGTGATGTTGAAACAATAGCATGTAGGGCAGAGATAGGTGCAGGTCCCACAACTGAGACACTTTGCTGAGACATCCTGCCAGAACTCAATGTTGTCGAACACTTCCAGCAATTTCTTGGGGGAATTCGCCAGATCCGGCGCCTGACTTAAGCTATCGGCAACCTCTTTACATACCCTTTCCCCTTCCTCTACCCTGTTTTCCCCTGCTGACAAGAGCTGAGAAGTCAACAGCGTTTCTCCTCTGTCGGAAACAGCTTTCAAGAGGAAACCTCCCTCGACAGGGATAGCCAGGACATCTGAACCTGTCGGATCGGATGGACTGCTGTTCACCCAGTGACAGAAGCAGGTATTCTCGGTTGCATCACAGGCCAGGGTGATAAACGAGGTATTATCGCGACGGGCCTTATAATAGATATCAGTTGCCTCTTCCGCCATATACACCCGATCAAACATGGTGAATCCGCGGACGTCACAGGGACGGCCACCAAACACTACAGCTGTTCCCTGGGGCAGGACTTCCTGGGCTTCGATCTTAATCCTGCTCAAATCTTCAGGATCTTTGCTGTACATGAAATCGACAAGTCTTTCACTCTGAGGAAAAACTGTCTTTTTAGGCGGCGCAGTGGCTGCGTATTTTATAAATATTTCCTGCTCGGGGTCAAAGGGGGCAAAAATTACTGCCTCGCCCTCATAACGAGGGGCAAAAACACGGTTTTCCTGTGCCAGTTCAGCCAGCCAGGACTTCAAGTCCGTTGATTTCAGATATTTAACAAGAGCCATTACCAATCCTTCTCTGTAATATTCTCTTCTTCCATCTTGAAGGAGAGCAGGGGCGGAGTCTCTTCAGGGTCAACTCCGGCCTCATATTTAAAAATATCCCTGATTTCCTTGTTCATTTTCTGCTTGAGCATCAGAACAGGGATATCAACAGGGCAGGCACGCTGACATTCACCGCATTCGGTACACCGTCCCGCCAGATGATAGGCGTGAATAACCTGAAACATCAATTTATCACGCACATTGTTTTCCTGGGACAACCAATGTGGCTCACGGCTTTCAGCCGCACAATGATCCCGGCAGACACATAATGGACAGGCACTGCGGCAGGCATAACAACGGATGCAACGATCAAGCTCCTTCAGCCAGAACCCGAATCGATCGGGAAGCGATAGGTTTTCAAAGGTTGCCAACGCCTCATAATCTGCAGGAGCAGGGACTGCCTCTCCGCTCTTGTCTCCGACGAAAATATCGCTGATGATCGCATCAGGATATCTGCAGGAATGACATTTATCGGCAAGAACATCAGATAGTTCCAATGAATGAGCCTTACCTGCAGCAACAATAACCACTGACTTGTCAGACATATCACAGGACTCAACATTTCCTACGTAGCCAAGGGCCTTTTTGATTTTTGCCTGATCCACCACACCTGTACAGGGAAAACCGAAGATGGTTATATCGTCCCTGGCGATGAGTTTTTCCTGAAGCAGTTCGATCACGGAACGGCTATCACAGCCCTTGACCACAATTCCCACCTTTTTGCCACGCAGGCCGGGGAGGTATGTTGCCAGGTTATGAACGCTGAGCGGACCTATCTCGAGCTTCTCTATATCTTCTTCCCGGCGGATAAAATGTGGGGTGGCATGCAAGGGATCAAAGCTCCCGCACCAGCCAATGACCACATCGAGTTCCGGCAGGGCCTTTCTGATGCTGTCTTTGAGTTCTTTTTGAAATTTCACCTGGTCTCCTTTATTCGGCTCAGATCTTAGGGCATCCCTTTAGAGGGCTGCCTGCATAAGGCCGAGTGTATCCGAGGCTTCCGGTCCTAATATCTTTGGCGCCGGGCCGAGTTTGTGAATCTGTTCGGTAAATGACGTCACCACTTGTTGCCAACGCTGACCTTCAGAAGCAGAAACCCAGGTATATTCAAACCGTCCCGGTTCATAACCGAGTATGGGGAGAAATTTGTGCATTATTTCCAATCTTCTGCGAGCGTAAAAATTGCCTTCCGCATAATGGCAATCTCTGGGATGACAACCTGAAACCAGTACGCCATCAGCTCCATTCATCAAAGCTTTTACAACAAACAAGGGGTCAATTCTTCCTGAACAGGGGACCTTGATAATACGGAGGTCCGTTGGTTGTTTAAAACGTCCAACTCCGGCAGTATCAGCACCACCATAGGAACACCAGTTACAGAGAAACCCGACAATACGAAGTTCTTTACCTTCTAGAACTGGCATAGTGCATTTACCTCCGAAAGGATCTGATTGTCAGTGGCATGCTGGAGCTGAATGGCACCCTGGGGACAGGTTGAGGTACAGATACCGCAGCCCTGACATATTGTTTCGATTACATCTGCCTTGGCCATACCACGGAAGTCAATCTCCTTAATGGCTCCGAAAGGACAGGTTTGGATACATTTGCCGCATCCGATACAGCGTTTGATGTCGACCATTGACACCTGGGGATCGCTTTCCAGTTGATCCTTGGAAAAGAGTCCCAGTACCTTGGAAGCAGCTGCACTTCCTTGGGCTACTGAAGACGGGATATCTTTGGGCCCCTGACAGGCACCGGCAAGATAAACACCGGCAGTGTTGGTCTCTACAGGTTTGAGTTTGGGATGTCCCTCCATATAAAATCCGTAGGAGTCGTAGGAAATGCGAAGCTTTTCCGCAAGTCCACTTGCTCCGGCGGAGGCTTCAGCACCCACTGCGAGCACAACAAGGTCCGCATCCACTTCAACCTGGGTACCCATGAGGGTATCAGCACCTCGAACCAGCAGTTTATCACCCTTGGGATAGATCATGGAGACCCGACCCCGTATATAATTGGTGTCGTACTCCTCCATGGCCCGGCGGGTGAACTCATCATAGAGTTTCCCTGTTGCCCGGATATCCATGTAAAAGACATAGCTCTGGGAGAGCGGCAGATGATCTTTGGTCAAAATCGCCTGTTTGGCAGTATACATACAGCAAAACCCGGTGCAATAGGGCCTGCCTACGGATTTATCACGCGATCCTACGCACTGAATAAAGACGACGTTTTTGGGCTCTTTGCCATCGGACGGACGTTTAATATGTCCACCAGTCGGACCAGAGGCTGACAACATACGTTCATACTGGAGGGAGGTGATGACATCAGGATAGCGTCCACCACCGTATTCGCCGTAAACAGTCCAGTCAAAAAGATCAAATCCGGTGGCCGTGACGATGGCTCCCACCTTTTCAGTGACGAACTCATCCTTCATTTCATAATCAATACAGCCTGATGGACACACCTTGGCACAGACCCCACATTTGCCTTTCTTCAACATGGTACAAAATTCAGGATCAATCTTGGCTTTTTTAGGGATGGCCTGAGGAAAAGGGATGTTGATGGCTTTGGTAAACCCTATCTCTTCATTAAAGGTGTCCCTGGCTTTTTTACTGGGACATTTGTCCATACAGATCCCACAACCGGTACAGTTTTTCCAATCGACGTAGGTTGCTTTCTTTTTGACCTTGATCTCAAAATTTCCGACGTAGCCATTTATTTCCTCTATTTCCGCATAGGCATAGAGGGTAATATTAGGATGCTGCGCCACATCAACCATTCTTGGACCGAGGATACAACTGGAACAATCCACTGTGGGAAAGGTCTTGTCCAGCTTAGCCATCTTGCCACCGATGGTGGTGGTCTTTTCTACCAAAACCACTTCAAGGCCACCGTCAGCACAGTCAAGGGCTGCCTGGATTCCGGCCACACCACCACCAATGACCAGTACTCTTTTATTGATCGTAAACTTTTTGGGATGGAGCGCCCGGTTACGCATCAACTTTTCAGTTGCCATACGAACAAGGTCAACTGACTTGTTGGTGTTGGCCTCGCGGTCCTTTCCAATCCAGGAGACATGTTCCCGGATGTTGGCCATTTCGAAAAGATATTTATTTAATCCTGCCCGTTCAACAGTTCGGCGGAAGGTCTGCTCGTGCATCCTCGGTGTACAGGAGGCAACAACAACACCACCAAGATTATGCTCCTTGATGGCCTCAACGATTTCGTCCTGTCCCGGCTCGGAACAGGTATACATTGTGTCCGTGGCAAAGACCACACCAGGGAATTCTCTGGCAGCTGCAGCTACCGCAGCAGTATCAACTGTAGCCTCAATATTGCTTCCGCAATGGCAGACAAAGACTCCTATTTTCATGCTGCCTTCTCCTTGAGATTTTCTCCGTTCGCCATGGCATCCAACAAAGTGCGGGGACTGACGCAGAGTTTGTTCATCCCCAGTTCTTTTTCCGTCAGGCCCAGGGCCAGACCCAAAAGTTGGGTAAAGTAAAATATGGGCATATTATGATGCGAACCATTGGCATGGTTTATCTGGTTCTGACGCATATCAAGATTCATCTGGCACAGCGGACAGGCAGTCACAAGAGCCTGAGCTCCTATAGCCTCGGCTGTATCAAGCAATTTCCCTGACAATCGCATCACCACATCTTTACGCGGAATACCAAAAGATGCGCCGCAGCATTCAACCTTCAAGGGAAAGGGAACAACAGTTGCGCCAAGCGCTTCCATTATGTTGTCCATTGCCATGGGATGCTCGCGATCATCAAATTGCATTAAATGAGGAGGCCGGTTGAGGATACATCCGTAATAGGCCCCAACCACCAGTCCATTCAGTGGTTTCACCACTCTTTTTCGTATATTTTCAATTCCGTAGTCTTCTACCAGTATCTGCAGTACAGACTTTGTGGAAATATTTGTGTTCGCCGGCTTTTCAAGAAGGTTGTTCACCTTATCCCTGAAGGCCTTATCTTCCATCCTGTGTGATGCAGTTTTCAGATTGGCGAGACAGCTTGGACATGGGGTAATGCAAGAATCAAGACCCATGGATGATACCTGGTCAAGATTCCGGGCAGAAAGGGCTGAGGACAGGGAATGGTCAACGGTATGCGCCGGGGTGGATCCACAACAGTTCCAATCCGGTACATCGGTCAATTTTATGTCCAAGGCGGCACAGACGGCACGGCTTGACATATCATACTCAATAGAAGTTCCAGTGCTTGAGCATCCAGGATAATATGCGTAGTTCAAAGATGTATTCATTTTGCGGACTCCTCTTTGAAACGCATGAAGATTTTTGCGACCTCTTTCTTGCCCTGCATTTCAGTAGGCTTGAAATGAATTTTGCCTTTAGGAAGAACTTTGGGACCCAGGCCAATATCGGTCCAGAATCTTCCTGTGTGAGATATGTAATTTACGAGCAGGCCTACTTCGAAGACTCTGCCGTTACTTTTTACGGAACTGAGAAAAGAATCCCAAAAGGTTTTGACCCTACCAGTACCGCCATGCCCTTCCCGACGGGCCATATGACGAAGCACATCCATGATCCTGGCCACATCTATCTCATTAGGACAGCGGGCGGTGCAGGATTCACATGTAGCACAGAGCCACAGAGAGTTTGCCTGCAGGACTTTTTCCTTCTGACCAGCCTGAGCAAGTCTCATGATCTGGCTGACGGAAATATCATACTCATCGGTATATGGGCAGCCTGCGGTGCATTTTCCGCACTGGTAACAAAGGTTGAGCTTCTGGCCGCTTTCCTCTTCAACCTGCTTGACAAAATCAGAGTTATACGACGAATTAATATTGATAACTTTCATTGTATTACGAGCCGCCTTTTTCGCTGTCGGTGCAGCGTTTCAAATGTAAAAAGCATCTTTGCCTGACTGCACTCGCTATAAAACACGTGGAGTTCAAGCAAAGCAGATAAGACCTATGCGGAGTGTTATCTGGTATATCTGTCCCTATAAATCAAAAGGAGGGGTACAGGCCGAAATCGGCCTGTACCCCTATAAAGATCCGTTGGTACTTCTTTACATTGCAGCTTTGTAGATAGCAGCAACATCGGCATCTTTAGGCAGACGAGGGTTGGTGAACCCACATGCGTCCTTCTGTGCATTACCAGTCATGGTTGCGATGTCTTTTTCCTGAACATCCTTACCATAACGTTTTCCTAAGGCAACGAGACCTGAAGGAATGCCAACGTCAGAGGACAGTTTCTTGATTGCTTCGAGAGCAAGCTCTGCTGCATCACGAGTAGAAAGACCCTCAACGTTCTCGCCCATAAGCTCAGCGATTTTTACGAAACGATCCAACTTGGCAATGAGATTGAACTTTGAAACGTGAGGCAGGAGGATGGCATTACACTCGCCATGGGGCAGGTCATAGAAACCGCCAAGCTGATGGGCCATAGCATGTACATGACCGAGGCTTGCATTGTTGAAGGCCATACCGGCAAGATACTGAGCAAAACACATTCCTTCACGAGCAACGATGTCGCCACCATTAGCTACTGCAGGACGGAGGTGCTGGGCAATAAGTTCAATGGCCTTTTCAGCAGCACAATCAGTCATGGGGGTGGCGATGGTTGAAACATAAGCCTCAACTGCATGGGTCAAAGCGTCCATACCAGTTGCAGCGGTCAGCGCAGGAGGCATACCCATCATAAGAAGAGGATCGTCAAGAGCGATACCTGGGGTTACACGCCAGTCAACAATGGCCATCTTTACTTTGCGGCTGGTGTCTGTGATAATACAGAAACGAGTCATTTCAGAAGCGGTACCAGCAGTGGTGTTCACGGCTACATAGGGAGGCATTGGTTTTTTGGACATGTCAACGCCTTCGTAGTCCTGGATTACTCCGCCATTTGCTACTACCAGACCAACGCCTTTACCACAGTCATGAGAACTGCCGCCACCCAAGGTGATAAGGCTGTCGCATTTGTTATCGCGATAAATCTTTACGCCATCATGAACATTCTTGTCTGTGGGGTTCGGAATTGTGTCATCATAGACAACGTATTCCATACCAGCTTCGTCAAGGAGATCAGTGATCTTCTTGGTGATACCTGCGCCGGTAATACCTTTGTCGGTTACTACGAGAGGTTTGCTGCCACCGAGAGATTTGATCTTGGCAGGAATCTCTTTATGAGCGCCAATACCGATAAGAGTTACACTGGGGATAAAAAATCCGTAAACTTGTTCTTGAACAGCCATAATTTACCATCCTTCGTTTGAGATAATAAGTTGAACTACACTTTCATAGTTTTCAGTTTGGATCCAAAAACTGCGCACACCTATAGTAGCAAACGACGTGCCAGTATGATACTTAGTATAAGATCAGCATGTTACATGCATTTTTAAGAAATACCAAGGGGCAAAAGGACCCTGCCAAAAACCAAGCTATCCACTATGGAATCAAGTATTGTTCTCAAAAGTATCAGAAAAACCCTTTGTGAAGAGGGGGTTAGAGGGAAAGGGACAAAAGGAAACACCATGGTAGGCGAAACGGGTCATGTTGACCGATGACCCCGTGACGCGAAAATAAAAGCGTCTGCTCTACAATTTTCATCAAGGTCGTTACGAGAATCTGGAAAGTACCGGAGATCAAAACCACAGGCCTCAACCTACTGCCAGACAAGCTGTCAGTTGGGATGAGAAATCGTTATTCCTCTCATGAAGGAAATGCTGTACTTAATGGTTTTGCAGGAAATTTTCTTGGAAAATGCTGGATGGCGGGAAACATGCCGGGGACTCTGCAGGGGAGGCAGTGAAGAGTCTGCAGTCCGGAGGAAAAGAGGGAAAATGCAGCTGACAAACTTATGGTTTTTTGTCCAGGCAGGTCAAAGAGGGCAGCGACGGCATTGTCTCCCCTTCGTTTTTCTCGCTCCAGCCTGATCACCCTGAAAGGTCTCTTTATAAATATCTCATCGACGCCACTGTTCTCAATTGGACAGGGTGACAGCATCCTGAGGGATAGAGACGACCACCGTATCACCAATAGCCGGACGGAGGGAATCATATTTTTCCCTTGTGAGAATGACAGTCAGGAGAAATCCAACCATCACCACAACTCGAATTCTGCCGGACTCTTCCATGAGCTGAACGACCTTACCCGGCAAGCAGTTGGTAACTCCCGGCATCGTTTGACCGGTGTGGAGATCAATTTTTTGGGAATCAATAAAGAGACGTGATTTCAAGGCAGGAGATTCAACCTTAGGGGAGGAAAGAAAAATCCCTCTGTCTTCACTGATACGACACCAAATCTGTTTATCCTCTTTTGGTTCTATCCTGCAGGAAAAGGTGTTTTCGTAGCTTGTCGAGACAAAACGCCCTTCATTCAGGACAAGGGTATGATGAGCCAGTCCTGCGGCAAGAAGACGATCATGGGTAGTAAAGACAATGGTGATGTTTTTATTTTCATTGATCTGCTTCAGTAAGGCGACGATGACTGCCTGATTTTCAACATCAACACTGGCAGTGGGCTCATCGCAGAGGAAGACCTTGGGAGAAAGGGCCAATGCCCGAGCCAATGCTATCCGCTGGGTTTCACCACCTGAAAGATTATAAGCAGGAGCATGCTTGAATGAAGCCATATCCACCAGATCAAGGACCTCATCAATGAGACGCTCCCTTTCCGCCTTGGCCACCTTTCTCAGCTTTAAGCCAAACTCCAGATTTTTATAGACAGAGGTGGTAAAAAGGACCGGATATTGATCCAGAACCACAATCTCTTTACGCAGAGGCAGCAACTCCTTTTCCTGAAAGCGGACAGCTTTACCGAGAAATTCAAGACGGCCTGAGGTAGGTTGATCCAGAAAGCCAAGGATATTAAGAAGGGTGGTCTTCCCGGCACCATTGGGGCCAAGGAGACCATAGATTCGTCCGGCCTCAAGCTCCAGATGATCAATATCTAAAATAGAGCGACCGTTGCATGATTTGTTTAACTTATGAATTGAATAAACTTTCATGTTCGGTACTTACCCTGAAAAAAGTGAAAAAGAATATTCATAGCAAAACTCAGGGTCATCAAGACAATACCTAGAGCCACGGCCAGGGAAAAAGCCCCTTTATCATATTCAAGTGCCATGGCGGTGGTCATGGTCCTGGTAAACCCCTTGATATTACCGCCAAGCATCATCGATATGCCGATCTCGGATATGACCCTACCGAATGCGGCCACGATGGCTGCCGTTATCCCGAAACGGGCCTCGAAGAGAATGACCCAGGCCGTCTGCATCCGGTTCGCCCCCAATGTCATGGCTGTACGGCGATAACGCTCATCGATTCGGCTGATGGCCGCAATTGTCAGGGCACTTACCAAGGGAATAATCAAGATCACCTGACCGATGACAATGGCCTTTTGCGTATAGAGCAGATCAAGGGGCCCAAAAACGCCTCGCCGGGAAATAAAGGCATAGACAAAGAGACCAATGACCACAGTGGGCAAGGCCAATGAGGTATTTAATACGGTAATGAGCATGGCCTTGCCGGGAAACCGCCGTAAAGCTATAAAAAATCCGGTCGGCACCCCGACAAGTCCAGCAAGAATGGTTGAGACGCAACTCACCTGCAAAGAAACCATGACAATGGCCAGCATTTCCCTGTCGAGAGCAAAGACAAGCAAAATGGCAGAGTGGAGGCTATCAACAAAAATATCCACTACGTCTCATCCTTCTATAGAGTTTAAATTGAGCATCCTGCCTTACTGTACAGCAGCATCGGGATAGAACAACTGTTTGCCAAGGAGGCGATAGTCACCGATCAGTTTTTGACCACGGGCAGAGGTAATCCAGGTCGTAAATTGCATCGCCAGATCATTTTTCACATGGGGGTGTTTAGCCGGATTAACCGGTATGATTCCATACGGGTTGGCCAAAGTAGCATCGCCTTCACAGAGGACCTCCAGCTCCAGTGGAATATCGCGACCAAATTTGTATTTGATGTATGTACCGCGATCGGCCAGAATATAAGCCTGTTTTTCATCGGCAACGGTAAGAGCCTTGCCCATCCCCTGACCGATTGAGAGATACCAATCGCCTACTGGTCTTTCGAAGTTCACCTGCTTCTCTACCCCTTTTGCGACGATGGTCTGCGTCCCTTTTTCCAAGGGGAGTCCACTCACCTTCCACAAGTCCTGTTCCTTGGTATGAGTCCCGGAATCATCCCCCCGTGAGACAAAGACAGCAGAAGCAGCGGCTATTTTCTGCAGTGCCTCAGCAGCAACAGCACATCCTTTGATACCTGCCGGGTCGGATAGAGGACCCAAGACCACAAAATCATTATGCATCACAGGATAGCGTTTGGTCCCAAAGCCATCATTTACAAACTTCTCTTCCCGCTCTTTGGCGTGGACAAAAATAATATCAACATTACCATCTATGCCGTCACGAATTGCGGCACCGGTGCCTTTGGCTATAACTTTTACGACAATATTGGTATCTTTGGTAAATTCAGGAAGGAGAATATCGAGTAATCCCGAGGCCTGTGTTGAAGTTGTGGTCGACATCTTCAACACCTTGTCTCCTGAAAGAGCCAGCCCAGGCAACATAAAACACAAGAACAGAACAGACATTGTAACCAGTAATCTTTTCATCATGAACACCTTTTGTTACTCCTTTTAAATCTAATGGTTACCACCATGCACCAATGCACAGTGGCCTTATTGTTCCTGCCCGGGAAAGATCATCTTTCCGGACAGGGTATGATCATAGCCACCAGTCTCGTCGGCCAGGGTCCTGAATTTCTGCTCATGTAACAGGGCAAGAAACTGTTGGATGGCTTTGTCGAAAAAATAGTCTTTATGCACCAGCAGATCAAAACGTTCCCAGCGGATGGGTATAAAATCCAGATTAAGGAGGCGGGCCACGGCCTCTATACCGGGCCCGATATCTGCGCGACCCGAAAGAATTTCCAGGCCGACATCAAGTTGTTTGTTAACCTCGCGGTCGTACCCTTCTATCTGCTCCCCCCTGATGCCAGCCTTTTTCAGTTCATTATCGAACAATAAACGGGTACCGGTTCCAAGGGGTCGATTGACCATCTGAACCGCTTTTCGAAGCAAATCATCGACACTGTGCAGACCTTTCGGATTGCCTTTAGCGAGCAACAGTCCCTGCTGTCTCCTGCAGAAATTGACGACAACGGGCATCGAAGCCAATTCTTTGCTGGCAATATCGAAGTTGTACTCCTTTTCGTTCTCCTGCATCAGATGACTGGCCGCGATATGACAGAGGTTCCGGCGCAGAGCGTGTATGCCCCCCATGGAACCAAGATTCCCAAAGACGGCCAGACTGCCTGAATTCCGGTTGTACAGCGAAAGCAATTTGTCGAGCAGGATGTCATTGCTGCCAGCAAAGATGATAAGATCATTATAGGAGGAGAGACGATCAATACTCTGGGGAAAATTAGTCGTATTGTTTTCTATCCATTGCTCAACCAGGTGCTTGGGGAAAAGCCATTTCCCGGTAACCTTAGTTGCCGGAAGCCCTTTCTCGGCCACCAGTGCATAGACCATCTTCTCATTCACTTTGAGAAACCCTGCCACTTCACGTGTACTGAGTAAATCCCTGCTCATCGTTTGCTCCCTATTATTCATGAGTACCTCTTGGTGGGTAACCATGTCACCAAGGTAAGTTTCTGTCAATATTTTTCCAGGCGCTATTGGCAATCCAGAAATTACTTACCAAAAGCAACAGCTAACGACCAAGGCGCACCAATACATCTGGCGAAGCCCCAATCATGTCAGGACCACACACACGCTGCGACATTGTCTTATTACAGGCTCACCGTTTCCGTCCCGTTGCCAGGTCTTGCCACACTCTCGCTCTGTTGTTTCCACAGACAGTCTCCTCTCCAGAAGACTTCTTGAAATACTCTGGCGTTATCAATAAATAGAATGACCGCTATTAAGCCGGTACAAAAAACAGTACCACTCTGTATCATATAAAGCAAAAAAATAGTCCATAGAGTGGCCATAATACCCCTCCGCCACTCCCGGACAAAGCTCCCCGCCAAATAATGGATCGAGAGACTATTCTTTTTCCCAGTACTCTTTCATCTTCCGGTACAGGGTCTTGCGGCTGATTCCAAGGGCATCCGCAGTCTTGCTGCGATTGTCACCATAAAATTCGAGAATTTTCAGAATATGCTGTTTTTCCACTGACTCCAGAGTAAGGCTTACCTCAGAGCTTTCCGCGGCCTCGACAAGTTCACGGGGCAAACACCTTTCCGTTATCATCCCATTTTCGGAAAGAATAATAGAGCGCTCAATAACATTACGCAGCTCCCTCACATTCCCTGGCCACTCATAGTTGAGCATGCACTCCATTGCCTTTTCCACCATCCGATAGGTTCCCCCGTCAGGGCTCAAGGCCGTGAGAAAATAATCCACCAGCAGAGGCAGATCTTCCTTTCTTTCATTCAGAGTTGGAATATGGATGTTAAAGGCATTGATACGATGAAAAAAAGCTTCGTTAAAACGTCCCCCCTGAACTTCTTCGGCCAGGTTACGGTTGGTTGCGAAGAGGAAACGGATATCCACCTGTCGCTCTTCTTTCTCTCCCAGGCGGCGATAGCGCTGAGTTTCGAGGACCCGCAGCAGTGAAGCCTGCACCCCCAAGGACAGTTCGCCGATTTCATCAAGAAAGAGGGTGCTCTCATGGGCATACGACATCAAACCTTCCTGGGTCTGGCTTGCACCGGTGAATGACCCTTTCACATGACCAAACAGTTCACTGCGAGCCAGTTCCTTTTGCAGGGAGGCGCAGTTTTTTATGATAATCGGATTGTCGGAACGAGGTGAGCGATCGTGGATAGCATGAGCCACCACGTCCTTCCCTACTCCAGATTCTCCGGTTATAAGTACCGGAATATTTGCGGGCGCTACCTTATCGACCAGATAGTGAATGTTGCGCACCGACTTTGAATTACCGATGAATTTCGTCGGCCCATGATCAAAGCCGGAATGATGCCTGAGTCTCTTATTTTCTCTGGAGAGTCTTGCCCGTTGATGCGCTTTTTCGACTATGAGATCGAGTCGATCAAGATTGAAGGGCTTAGGGATAAAATCACAGGCACCAAGTTTCATCGCCTCCACCGCACTATCAATATCTCCATGCCCGGTAATCATGACCACCTCTGTACCGGGGCTCGACTCTCTCACCTTTATGAGCAAATCGAGATCGGAACTATCTGGCAGGAGCAAGTCCATAATCACAACATCGAACCAGCGCCGGCGTACCATTTCCATGGCCTGAGCTGCATCGGAGGCGGTAAAAATCTCACGGTTGTCGTTGCCCAGCTCTTTTTCCAGCAGCCTTCTGATGGATTCTTCGTCATCAATGACAAGTATTGGATATTTTATATTATTCACTAGTTCGTTATACCAGGTATGCGCACACAAAAAGAGGATCCTTTTCCCTCTTCACTGCTGACACTGATATCTCCGTGATGGTTTTTTACTATGGAGTAGCAGGTTGAAAGTCCGATACCGACCCCTTTGCCAACGGGCTTGGTGGTGAAAAACGGCTCAAACAGCTTATCCTTGACTGCCTGCGGGATTCCGCAACCTGAGTCTTGAACGATAAGTCCAGCGCCTCCGTCTTTTTCAGGATAGGTCTTTATCAGTATGATTCCATCTTCACCCGTGGCATCAAAGGCATTGGTTAAGAGATTAATAATCACCTGTTTAAGTTGCGATTCATCCCCTTTAATCATGGGCAGATCCTTGTACAAGTCAGTTTTGACGGTAATTTTATGCTGCTCTTTGAAATGGTGTTTCAAGATAAAAAGGGTGTCTTCAATACAATAATTTAAATTCACAGGCTGGAGACTGGAAGCCACCGGCCTGCTGAAAGTAAGAAGACTTCGCACAATGTCACGACAACGCAGACACTCTTTAATTATGGTATCCGTATATTCTTCAAAATCATCATAAATATCATTATCAACCTGGCCACGGATACGACCCAGGCGGCGCCGCAACCCTTCGGCAAAACCACTGATGGCGGTAAGAGGGTTATTTATTTCATGGGCCACTCCAGCAGCCAGGGCTCCCACCGTGGCCATTTTTTCAGCCTGATAAAACTGGGCCTGATACTCTTTTTCCAGGGTCACATCCCTCTTAAAAAGCAAAACATTGCGCTCACCGGTGAGGCTTGTCTTCAGGGGGGAAGCGATGAGTTCATAATGACGCAGCTTATCGCCGACTTTGCATATACGCAAATCCTTGGTGATTTCTTGAGTATCAAGGGCCTTTACTACCGGACAATTTTCACAGGGAGAATCACCTTCTTTGAAAAGTTCATAACAATGTTTCCCTAGGGGATCTTCATCGGGATACCATTCTTTAAAGACGTGATTGACGGATTGAATTTCCAGATCCTCAGAAAGGACTGCCATCAGGTCTGTAATCCCATCGAGCAAGGCCTGAATCTCTTTGCGCTTTCTCTCCAGCTCCTGGTTCGAGGTTTTCAACTCCTCAACCTTTCGCTGTAACTCCTGGTAAAACCCAAGTTTATGGTGCTCAATTCCAACCAGGTCTTCTAGAGTTGTCTTGGGTGCCATCACCACACCTTCTCACAAATTTCCAGGAGCTCCTCCCAGGAAGCCGGCCGTGGATTGGTGAGATTACAGGCATCATTCACAGCCATTCGACAAATGGGCTCCAGATACTTCCTGTCATCTTTTTTAACCACCTGATGCAGCTTCAGAGAAACATCAAAAGAGGCAAAGAACTCCTCGAGTTTCTCTATTCCTGCCAAGGCTGTTTCACGATCCGAACCCAAACGTTTATTCAACACCACTCGCCCGATATCTGCCATTTTGGCAGTAGAGGAATCCAGATTAAACCGCATGACCTCTGTCAGCAGAATCGGGTGCACCACACCATGTGACATGTCAAAATGGCCACCGAGGGAATGGGCCAGGGCGTGTTCGGCCCCGAGTCCGGCATTACTGAAGGCCATGGAAGCGGCAATGGAGGCTATGCTCAATTGTTCCAGGGAGTCGAGCGAACGTGTCGAGACCGCCTGTTGCAGGTTGCGCATGATAAGATCAATGGCCTTCAGGGATTGCGGCTCCGTGAAAGGTGAGGAGATACGGGAGAGATAGGCCTCAATGGCATGGGCAAGGGCATCCACAGCCGATTGAATAATCAGTGTCTCACTTTTGGTGCGTAAGATCAGAGGATCGACTATGGCAATGTTGGGAACAAGGGTCCTGGTAATAATGGACATTTTCACGGCCCTTTTCACGTCGGTGATAATACAGAACTGGGAAATATCTGAACCACTGCCTGCCGTAGTCGTTATGAATACCATGGGTGGCAAGGGGCGCTGCACCCTGTTCGCCCCCTCATAATCACGAATTTTACCACCGTTGCTGGCAATAATAGCAATACCTTTGGCTGTATCCATGGAACTACCGCCGCCAATAGCCATTATCACATCGCAACCGTTTTTCAGATAAAATTCTGCACCCTGCTCCACCTCAAAGTCACGTGGGTTGGCTGTCACCCGCGGGTAATAAATCCAGTCAATGCCAGCCTCTTTAAGAACGTCCATAAGCCGCTGCACCCAGCCGACTTTTTCTATACCTGAATCACTGACAAGAAAAACTTTTTTTGCGCCATTCCTGAGCGCACATTGGCCGGCATACTTAATACTTCCCCGGCCAAAGATAATTTCAGGGATAGCAAATTTTGTTGTTTCCATAATCACATCCATTTTTTTTCAAGAAAAATAAGTAGCCAGATAATTTTAAGCACAAAAAGGTTAGGAATCAATACTGGTACGCTTTTATGTTTCATTGCTGCAGATTTTTCCATTTCCAGGCAAACAACAAACTGAATGGTATCGTACTCGAAGTGTCACCCGACAGTCTTTGCAAAAATCGTGCTAGTTTAAAAACAACACCATTCCAGCTTGTTACCCCACACATTCCCCGACCCAATCGGGTCATTATGACCCGATTGGGTCGCGAGGCCGCAGGGACTTCCCTGACAATGAACTATTTGGGCCGTCGCAAGGCCTGCAGGCCTGCGCCCAAGAGCCATACCGTGTCATTACGCCCCCCATAAGAGCAGAATTTGGGTCATAATGACACGGTTACCGCAAGCACTCTTTCGTTGGCCGGGAAAAGCCTTCCCTTAGGGTGATTTCTCAGTACTCTTTTTCAGCGGAAACAAGACGGTTACTCATACCTAAGCAATTCGGTCGATCCCCATTAGAGTTATCGGCGACCTGGTCACGATTTGTTTCACGAAAACCGGACAAGAAGACCTGCCGATAATGCAGACAGCGGCAGACAGTATTCTCGCGAAGCGGACCCAAACAAAAAAGCCCCCTTGAACCGCTATGGGTTCAAGGGGGCTTTTGTTTAAAAAAAGAGGGCAGTCTTCAGGCCACCATTAATTCGGCATCATGCTGAACTGACCATTCTTGACAGTAAACATGACAAAGGCGTCAATCCCCAAACCACAATGATCAGTGGCAGAGAAGTTGAACTCACCGGCTGTTCCGATGAATCCCTTGATCTCTTCCAAAGCATCCCGAGCCTTCTCACTATCCGGCCCCGCTGTTTCAATGGCTTTGGCCAAAAGGAGCATGGCATCATAGGTGTGACCAGCAAAGGTTGAGATATCTTCACCATATTTTGATTCATAGGCGGTCTTGTAAGAAAGGAGAAAATCCCTGACTGGTCCCGGGCTCAGTTCTTCTGCTCCGATAACCCTGCTGGCCGGGAAAATTATACCCTCTGCTGCAGCACCGGCGGCCTGAACATACTTGATATTGGCAAAGCCACTACTCTGAAAGAGGGGAACATCCCATCCACTCTGACGCATATTCTTGGCAATAATTGCCTGTGCAGGGACAATAGACCAGTTAATCACGGCCTGAATTTCAGGATTGGATTTTATCTTGGTTATAAGCGCTGTTAAATCGGTAGCATTTTTATCATAGGTCTCCTCTTCAACAATGGTTATGCCATACTCGGGAGCCAATTTCTTGAGCTGCCCCTTTCCGGCCTTGCCGAAACCGGTATTACCGGTCACCACCGCGACCTTGCTGATATTCATGGCATTCATCGTCATAAATATTTTCTGGGCACCAAAGGAGTCGCTGGGAGCGGTCTTAAAGACATACTTGAAGACTGGATTCACAATAAGTTCTGCCGAGGCACAGGATATAAGAATTGTCTTGTTTTCTTCACAAATAGACTTGACTTTCAGAGATTCTCCACTTGTTGAGGGTCCAATAATGGCAAAAACCTTTTCCTCTTCAATGAGTTGACGGGTAAAAGAAATTGCCTTGGCAGGATCGGTTGCAGAATCTTTTATTATAAGCTTGATGGTATGGCCATTAATGCCGCCCTTGGCATTAATGGAATCGACAAGCATTTGCAGAGACTTCGCCTCTGGGCCACCTAAAAATGAGGCCGGGCCGGTTTGGGCCAAGATAGCGCCGATTTTTATTTCCGCAGCACTGCTTGAGCCGGGAAGGCCCAAAAAACAGAACAGCGCCAGAATAAGTACAGAAAAACAGCTCCCCGGGGACAACCACGATCTTTTCATCTTTTTCACCTCATAACTTTTTAAAATATTTCATTACATATTAAAATGGTACCTATATAGGTAAGGCTCAATAATTGGCTACCTCCAGCAAAAATTCAGCATCAAAATCCAGGCAATGCCCCGAAAGGACACGCCCTGACCAGTGGCTATGCTATTTTCTCCTAAATATTGGAGCCGTTAGCTGCCTGCCCCCGAAGGAAGGTCTCTGTTTCTAGGTGAAGATCAAACAATTGCTTTGACCCTGGTAACTCAAGTTACAATAACAACTTACTCTTTTGTTCTTTCGCCAGCAACCAGAAATCACTACGGCATAACGCGGGCAACGAATCAGCTGAAATTTCCCTCGCTTTTACAGCTTAATAATTTTATTCTTGTGGATGACATATTCTTTTTCCCAAAGGACGAATTTGAGATGACCAGTTAAGAGCTTCAAGGAATGAAGCATCCATTTAAGTCAATCAGGAAAACACTCGCACAAAAGATGAGTTGGCAGGCCTCTTTTTCTCATCCAACTGCGTGAAAAGGAGCTAGCGAACCATGAACAACCACGGCTACAAGATACGAGAATTACCTCCGGGCCTGGAACTTTTGGAAGACCTGGCAACAGACCTGCGCTGGACATGGAGCCATGCCGGAGACGCTTTATGGAAGAAGATTGATCCGCAAACCTGGGAACAGACAGAAAACCCCTACGTTATTTTACAAAATCTTCCCCTGGAGCAGCTGCAGCAACTGGCAAAAGATGGAGAATTCAAAAGTCAGGTA
Organism: Pseudomonadota bacterium; assembly: GCA_018817385.1. GTDB lineage: Bacteria > Desulfobacterota > Desulfobulbia > Desulfobulbales > Desulfocapsaceae > Desulfocapsa. The sequence continues at coordinate 3,670 of JAHIUA010000090.1, read as the reverse complement.
GCACTCCTGGCTGTGGAGCGTGATGCCTATTGTTGCCAGACCGGCTGGTATAACACAACCTATCCCGATGCCAAGCTGCAAGGCATCGCCTATTTCAGTATGGAGTTCGGCCTCGGAGAATCACTGCCACTCTATGCCGGGGGGCTCGGTATCCTCGCCGGCGATTACCTCAAGGCGGCCAGCGACCTGGGAGTGCCGGTAATCGGTGTCGGCCTGTTGTACCAGGAAGGTTATTTCAGGCAGATGCTTGACGCCAACGGCCAGCAACAGAATGTTTATCCCTACAACGATCCTACCAGTCTCCCCATCCAGCCAATGGTCTCAGACTCCGGTTCCTGGCTCCATGTAAATCTCCGTTTTCCCGGACGAACAATACGTTTTCGGGTCTGGAAGGCGATCATCGGGCGAATCACCCTCTATCTTCTGGATAGCAATGACCCCCTGAACAGCGCGAGTGATCGGGGTATCACCAGCAAGCTCTATGGCGGAGGGCTCGAAATGCGTCTCATCCAGGAAATCGCTCTGGGGGTCGGCGGCTGGAATCTTCTTAAAACATTGGGTGCAACTGTCGATGTCTGTCATCTCAACGAAGGACATGCAGCCTTCGTGACCTTGGAACGGGCCCGATCGTTCATGAAAGAAAACAAACTCGATTTCTGGGAGGCACTGTGGGCAACTCGTGGCGGAAACATTTTCACTACCCACACACCCGTAGCCGCCGGTTTTGACACCTACCCCCAGCCCATCCTCTTGAAATACGGCAGTCAATATGCAGAACGTCTGGGCATTACAATCACTGCCCTGCTCGCTTTGGGAAGATTGAACCCCGAGGACCAACTTGAACCTTTCAATATGGCCTACTTGGCCATGCGGACCTGCGGTATGACCAACGGGGTCAGCAGACTGCACGGTGAAGTCAGCCGCCGCATCTTTCAGGTCCTCTATCCGCGCTGGCCGGAAAGAGAGGTGCCGGTGACGCACATCACCAACGGGGTACACGTTCCCTCCTGGGATTCCCCCTGGGCCGATGAAACATGGACACAGGCTGCCGGCAAGGAACGCTGGCGAGATGGCCACGCGGTTCTGGCCAAGGCCATCCTCGACAACCTGAGCGATGAAATGCTGTGGACATTCAAGGGCATGGAACGGGCAGACCTTGTCAACTACGCCCGTAAGCGTCTTGCCCGGCAACTTGGTCAACGAGGCGAAAATACAGAGACCATTTCCCAATCCAGACATACCCTGGACCCGAATATCCTCACCATCGGTTTTGCCCGCCGCTTTGCCGAATACAAACGACCCAACCTCTTACTCCACGATCCGGAACGTCTGGTACGTCTCCTCGCCAACACGAAATACTCCGTTCAGCTGATCGTTGCCGGCAAAGCCCATCCTGAAGATGAAACCGGCAAACAGTTAATTCAACAATGGGCTCAATTCGTTCAGAGAGCGGAAGTCCGAGCCCATGCCGTCTTTCTCGAGGATTACGATATAAGCCTGGCCCAGGAAATGGTGCAGGGTGTCGATGTGTGGATCAATACTCCACGCAGACCCTGGGAGGCCTGCGGCACCAGCGGCATGAAGGTACTCGCCAACGGCGGCCTGAACATTTCAGAACTGGATGGCTGGTGGGCAGAGGCCTATGACGAAGAGGTGGGATGGGCATTGGGAGACGGCAAGGAACACCCTGAACCAGGCTGGGATGCCACGGAAGCAGAAGAACTCTACCGTCTCCTGGAAGAAGAGGTGATTCCTGAATTCTACCAACGCGATGGAGCGGGAATCCCACGGGCCTGGGTAACCCGCATGCGTGCCAGCATGATGCGCCTGGCCCCGCATTTCAGTACCAGCAGGATGATGAAAGAATACGTGGAAAAAATGTATCTTCCGGCGGCCGCCTCCTACGAACGGAGGGTCGCAGAGGAAGGCCGACTGGCCAGGGAACTGCAAGACTGGGAGTCGACATTGAGACAGCATTGGCAGGGGGTGCACTGGGGAAACCTGGAACTGCATGAAGAAAGCGATGGCTGGTCCTTCGATATCCAGGTCTATCTTGGTGCTATCGCACCGGACTTTGTCCAAGTACAGTTGTACGCTGAACCGGCTGGGAGCGGCGAATCAGTAAAACAGGTGATGGAGCGCCGTGCCACCATCCCCGGCAGTGTCAACGGATACCACTATCATGGCAAGGTATCCAACCAGCAGCCCGTAGGCAACTATACTCCGCGTATCATCCCCTTTCACTACGAAGTCCATATCCCTGCAGAGATAAACCTCATTCTCTGGTGGCCAGGCATGACCTAAGCTCGGACCAGAACAGACTCACGACAATGTTTTGCGGCCTGGAACAATGGAGAAGCTGGGTGTACCGGCTGGGCCCTGACTTTTGCTGAACAATGGAGGGAAGAACACTTCAATCAGGAAACGCTCAGGGCTTCAAAGCCCGAGATAATCTCAAGGAGCTCTGCTGTGATACCACTCTGCCTGGTCTCACGGAATTTTCCCTGCAGTTTTTCTTCGAGTTCCAGGATGTTTTTTTCTGCAGCCTGCATGGCAGAAAGTCGAGCGGCATTTTCACTGGCCAGCGACTGGGCAAAGGCCTTATAGATTGAGGCAAAGATGTGCTGCCGAAAAATATGTTCAAAAAAAGCATCCATCTCCATGCCAATAGTTGGTAAACTGCGGGACGACCAGCTTGCCTCTCGATACTGTTTGCTCCACTTTGCATCAAAGGGCAGAACCTGTAAGGAAACAGGTTCATACATCCCTCCTCTCCCCAGGCGGTTATAATAGAGGAAGAACATTTCGATCTCCTCTTTCTCATGAAGCCCGGCAAAACGCTGGACCAGAGTAAACATCAGATCACTTATGGCATCATTGGAAGAAGGCAGGGAAAAGTGTTGTTCTATCTTGATTTCCTCTTCCAATCCTGCCCGAACGCGCTCTCCGGCCGTCCAGTAAAAGGGAGTCACCCCTTGCGCCTTGAGAGCAGATATCTCCTCCAGGGAAAATTGGACAATAGTATCATTAAACTGACCACACATCCCCTGGTCTGAGCCTATCACCAGACAAACGGCGACTGACGAACGTTTCCTGCTCTGAATATGAATATGGTTGCGAAACAATGCCTGCCAGCCGGTTTCAATAACATTACTGTACTCATCCATTGATCTAGCCGCCGTTTCAAACTGCCTGACATTGACGGCAGCCAGACTTTTCATGGTCTTGACAACAGAAAGTAAATCATGGGCTGTGCGGATTTTTCTGCCAAGTCGCTCCAAGGTCTCCATATTATTCTTCCTCTGGCCCTGCAACTCCTATTTCAGATACTATTATTCCCAGTTCCTGCTCAAGCTTGTGCCAGACAGGATCATCCTTTCCTGCTGCGGCAATAGCATTAGCAAACCCTTCTCTGTTTCTGACGACCTCAACAATTTTGGCCTCCATTACCGCAATGCTGCCAAGCGGCAATAGATCCACCATCCCCGTATTGACTGCGAACAGTACAGCGATCTGCTCGGCCGCACTGAGGGGCGCGAACTGCTTCTGTTTTAATATTTCCCGGACTCGCTGACCATGCTGCAAGATCTTTTTGGTCCTTTCATCAAGGCGGGTACCAAAGCGGGCAAAGGACTCGAGCTCCTGAAACTGGGAATAGGAAAGGCGAAGG
>JAHIUA010000089.1 GCA_018817385.1 Pseudomonadota bacterium | reverse complement strand
TGCCGCTCGAACAGAGTTGCTCAAATTCCTGTTTCAGCCGATCGATTTCTTCGCGAACACTTATTTTATCCACTGTAGCCATGGCTATACTATACCATAGCTTTTTTCGACCTCCTGAGACGCTCTGTGTTTAACGATTGCGGGTTGTTGCAGCAATTCGGTTTGATCGAGCGGTGTTCGGCCAAACCTGACCGCCCTAAAGCGCTTTATCGGTCATTCCGTAAGTATTCCAGGCTCTTGAGAAAATATCAGTCAAAATCCTGTCAAGCTTTTTTTGCAATCCCCTCACTTTTTTTTGTGGGGGGGGGTGAGTAGTTACTATGGTTTTAAGGTAAAAAAAAATGGATTAAGCTTCCCCTTGACTAATTCATTTGGTCGTTTTACCATATATCCATTCTTGGAGTGAACATATGAAAGGAAAACAAAAAGCAATAATAGAAGCCAAAGCGAATGTTTTAAAAGCATTGGGGCACCCCACCCGGTTATGGATGGCCGAACAGCTTCAGCATGGAGAGAAGTGTGTTTGTGAACTGGCAGAGTTCATTGATGCTGATTTCTCGACTATATCCAAGCATCTTTCTGTCCTTAAGCAGGCGGGGGTTGTGACCGACGAAAAACGTGGCAAGCAAGTCTATTACAAATTGAGAGTTCCGTGTATTATAAAATACATGTCATGTGTTGAAGCTGTAATAAAAGCCCACGCCGAAGAACAAACAGATTTGCTGTAATTTTTTTTTGCATTAACATGTGGTCATATTGCCAAATGACAAATAGTGAGCCGTGAATCATGAACTGGAAAACTGGACGCAATTTTTCGGAAAATCAACAGCAACGGTGTCATGGTCAGCCAGGAAGGCGATATTGCCCAACTCAATAACTCTTCTAAGCGAATGGAAGGCCATAGGTAAGGCAGTGTCATCGCGCACATGGCATTCATTGCCAGCTACTGCTCGGTGCGTTTGTCACTGGTCAGAGAGAGCTTTAGAAGAATAAAAGGGTCTAGCCAATCTTTCATAACAACTTTTCACAGGATATTTAGCATGCAGGAGCTACAAGAATTTATTGAAACAGGAATGAAATTTCATGGCCATAAATGTCCAGCCATGCCACTGGGAGTCAGGGCTGGTCTTGCAGCTATGAAGGTCCTTGGAGTTAACCGTTCGCAGGATAAAGAACTTTTTCTACGATCGGAGACCGGAAAGGGACATGCAGCTGGCTGTTTTCTGGATGGTTTGATGACCGCCACAGGTTGCACCTACGGAAAATCAAATATAGAGAAGCTCTATTATAATAAAATGGCCTTCACTTTGGTAGATACCAAAACCGGCCATTCGGTTCGAGTTTCTCTGAAACCTGATTTTTTCCAGATGTCACTCAATTCCCCCTTTGTTCAGCAACGGAAAGCCGGAGTCGCCCCGCAGGATATCTCACCTGCAATTGCCGACCCTTTGGTGAAGAAAGTCCTCTCTATTCCAGAAGATGTCTTTTTGAGCATTGAACCCATACAAACTGAAAAAGTGACACAAAAAAGTGGCATTTTTGCAGTAAAACCATGTGAGAAATGTGGTGAACTGGTTTTTGTCAATAAGTTGCGTATGCGTGTTGATGGAAAGCTGACCTGTCTGCCCTGTTCAGGATATTCTGATTAAATTGTTTCAACCTGGGGCAGCCCTGATGGTACCCCCAGGTTGAGGAGATATCCTATGGACACTACAATGATTGTTGTTACCGCACTTTCTTTTGGACTGAGTTTTCTTTTTGCGCTGGGAGGGATCGGTGCTGCTATTGCTCTGGTTCCGGTTTTGCATTGGTATGGTCTTCCACTCGCTACTGCCAGGCCGACCGGACTTTTTGTCAATACCCTGAGCATGGCCGGGGCAAGCTATTCAAATATCAAGAACAAGCGGCTCGATTTTCGTATGGGAATTCCCCTTATTCTCAGTACCTCCCTGCTGGCTCCTCTGGGAGCCTGGTCTACCCTGTTCGTCCCACGCAGCATTGTCTTGATCGTCTTTATCTGCTTCTTGATTTTCTCTTCCTCCATGATGATATTTTTCAAAGGTAGCGCATATGCGAATCAATATCGCGATGATCGCCCAGTGCTCCTCCCCTCATTAATTGGTGCTGTAGCTGGTTACCTTTCCGGTTTGCTGGGGGTAGGTGGAGGCGGTTTGATTTCACCACTGATGATCCTGCTTGGCTTTAATCCGAAAAAGGTTGCAGCTATTACCGCCTTTGTTGTGCCTTTCTCTTCTCTCATCGGTTTTATCTCCTATTCGATCATAGGAATTGCCAACTGGCACCTGTTAATACCGGCAGCCTTGGCCGCCTGGATCGGTGGATATGCCGGTACACATTTCATGAACTCGAAAATGAAACCCAATACCGTTAAGAAATTATTAGGCTTTTTGCTGTTATTGCTGGCGATTAAAATGATGTTCATGGTGTAATCCAAATCAACAACACATACCAATTTCTCTCCGAAAAGAAGAAAGAAGGATAACATGATAACATGTAAAATTTACTGTCTTAAAGACTGGTTTTACAGCCCCACTCAATACACATTAAAGGAAAGTAGAGATGGAATATTCGCCCGCTTCACCTGGTCGGAATCAAGACCACAATAAGAAGGACAGCCATACGCACAAGCAGACGCACGAGCATACGTACGACCGCCGTAATCATAGCCATAACCAGGGTACTCACGACCATCATCATGGAGTACTTACGGGGAATAAACTTGGCATCGCCATCGCCATAAATCTCCTGATAACGGTAGCCCAACTAGTTGGTGGTTTCATCTCCGGCAGCCTCGCACTCTATTCTGATGCCTTACACAACTTCAGTGACGTGATCGCACTTGTTATCAGTTATATTGCTGGCAGACTAACCACTCGGTCTTTTTCAATAGAAAAAACCTTTGGGTTCAAGCGGGCGGAGATTCTTGCCGCAATGGTCAATGCAGGGACACTGATTGTTGTTGGTGGATTTCTTATCTACGAGGGCGCGAACCGATTCTTCCATCCGCAACCGATTGCTTCGTTCTGGGTAATTAGCCTTGCTCTATTGAGTATCCTCGGCAACACACTCTGTGTTGTCTTGTTAAAGGGTGATGCCGAGGACAATCTCAATATTAAATCCGCTTATCTCCACTTGCTCACTGATGTCATGACCTCGGTTGCCGTTCTCATTGGTGGACTGCTGATGTCCTGGTATCAGATATACTGGCTGGACAGTGTACTCTCGATACTGATTGCCCTCTATCTGATTCGCGCCTCATGGGGAATTCTAATGGAGACCTTCAGAGTCGTTATGCAGTTTGCTCCAGCACATCTTGATATCAGGGAGATCGAAAAAATAATCCTCACCTGTTCGGAGATAAAAGGGGTACACCATGTTCACCTCTGGCAATTAGACGACAGGACTGTCAATCTGGAAGCACACCTACATTTTAAAGAGGATATCAACCTTTCCGAGAGCAACCAGGTAGTCAATACGATCAACCTACTATTACAGGACAAATTCGGGGTAAATCATACGATATTCCAATCAGAGTTCGATACCGATCATGCAACTGACCTACTCTATAATCCGGTTGGTGGTTGAGTGACCAATAAAAAAAAAAATGTAAATGTCAAAGGGAGCCTGTGTTATGAAGAAGATTTTGGAAAAAGCATTCGAATTTCATGGTCATATTTGTTGGGCGAGCGCAGTTGGTGTCCGTGCTGGTAGCGTCGCACTGCGGGAGTTGGGCGTTGAACGTACAGGTTCATCGGGTGAGTTGCATTGTTTGATTGAAATTGGCGAAAACCATGGAGCGCAATGTTTTGCTGATGGAGTTCAATATGCTACTGGTTGTACCGTTGGTAAGGGGAACCTTGAAAAGACTGGATGGGGCAAACTGGCTCTCACTCTGATTGACAAGAAAAAGGGTCGTGCTGTGCGTGTTTCCTACAAACCTGGCCGTCATAAAATGATTGCCGAATCCTCTTTTATGAGGAAACGAGGACAGGGAATTCCTCCCACCGAGATCCCCAAAGAAGAAGCCTGGGCTATGGTTGATATTGTCTGGGATGCTCCTGAGACTGAGGTATTGATAGTCGGAGAAGTAAAAGAGCGTGCCTGGGAAAATGATTTTGGAGAAATAATGGGTCTGGCCCCATGTAGTCAATGTGGGGAAATGGTTTCCAAGGTGTACTTGCGGGTCGTCGGAAATTCACATATGTGTATTCCATGTTCCGGTTATGATAGATAAACTGAGAAAAAGAGGATTGCAAGGTTGTTGGAAAGAGTTTAGTAATAACAGATGCTGGTTATGAAAAAATTTAGGTCAATCCGAAATTTTCAACAACATACCTCTGTATAAAGGTTGCGGGCTAAAGCCCCTGTAGCTTCCTTGCCCTCGGTGTCTGTCTTATCCGCACCAGGGGACTGATGCGGAGAGCGAGGAAGATGCAGGGGTGCCCTGTTAGCTTTTGCTCTAGAGGTTGAGATGGAAAACACTACAGTTTTGCAGAACGGTAATTATTTGGAATTTTGTACATGCCTTGTGCGTTTTTAGCCTATATCTGTGGTGTGGGTATGCACAAAAACCGTTTGGGAAACCCGGATATAAAACAAAAACTTTTCTAGCAGCTTGATCTTGATGGGTGACTTGATGCAATGAAGATGTCACCGACGCCTGGAGTTGAAATAACGGATGCTATAACGCCCTGATATTCTACGGGGGCGGAGTTACTTGATAAGTCTTGAATCCTTATAAGGAAATGATGCATCCATTTTCTGAATGGAGAATACTACTCCTTGACAAGGGGCCTTTTAATGGGTGACCGATTTTTATCGGAACAGATCTTTGAGCCTGGAACAGATGGCATTGAAATCGAGAATATTGTCGATCCGAAAGTACTTGAAGAGTTGATTGTGAGAATGGTGTTATGGAAGAGATGAATAGCGTACTATGCCTCGCCGGGAGGCTTGTTGCAAAAGCAGTTACGCGTTTCCTGGTGCTGGCGGTGGCTTTTTTGCTTCTCCCGCAAACTTCTCAGGCATTTTCTTTTATGTATGTAAAGGAAAAGTCCCCCCTGCCGCATCTCCGCTTTCAGGAGTTCGTTTCGGGAGATATGCACGACTTTGGTGGGAATCAGAAAGGGCCTCTCGTCCTCATCTTTTGGGGTGCTGATATTGATACGAAGAGAGAGCGGGCTATCAAGGTTCTGAGCGATATACAGAAAGACCGTACCTTTTATCGAGAGCGAGGTGTCGACTTGGCTGCAGTTTTTGTTCAGCCGGATCATATCGTTCGCATGGATGAGATTATTGATCGGGCTCAGGTAGATTTTCCGGTTTATGTGGATATTGAAAAGCAGTCCTTTGAAAAACTAGGTGTTTATGTGATGCCTTCGATCCTCATAGTGAGTGCAGATGGCATTATTCATAAGGGATTGGGATATACCCCTCACCTTGATAAGATTTTGTTTGGCGAAATAAAAATTCTGCTTCAGGAAAAAACCAGAGAAGAGGTGAACGCTCAGTTGAATCCGCAAATCGTTGAGAAAACTGCGGCTCAGCGTCGGGCTCGTATGGACTACAATTACGCCTTGAACCTTATCCGCCGGCAGAGGATTGAGATGGCCATTGGAAAACTGGACATGGCTTTGGAGAAGGATCCGGATTTCGTCCCGGCCCTGGTAGAAAAAGGCTGTCTTTTGATAAATGAGGGAAAATTTCAGGAGGCTGAAGAATTGTTGGCTCGTGGCCTTAACCTGGAGCCTGGTTTTTCTCGTGCCTTAACCTGCAAGGTTGCACTCGAAGCCGCTAAAAAGTAAGAGGGGCAGGGGAGGAAGGGTTCGAAGATCCGTTCCAAGCCCCGTGACCCTTTCCCCTTGCCGTCTTTATCTTATGCCAAGTGCGTCATCTCATTGACGGTGAATTCCTCAACAGCGCCTTCTGTGGCAGCCATATAAGCGGTCAGGTGATCATTCGCCATGTGTTTTTGCCACAAATCTCTAGATTCCCAGTTCTCGTAAAACAAGAAGTGGGCTGGATCTTCATTGTCCTGATGCAAATTGTAATTTATGCAGCCCTCTTCAGCACGGGTGATAGTAATCAGCTTTTCAAGCTCAGCCTTTACCAGGTCAATTTTGTCGGCTTTGGCTTTGATAGTAGCGACGATAGTCAGTTTATCCATGTTTGTTTCCTCAATTTTGGTTAAGTGCCTTTTTTATGCCTCGACAAAACGCATTATATCGTCAACATCTTTTCTTGGAGTAGGGCCCGGATGTCCTTCCTCATAACCATAAACAATCAGTGCAGCTACTGTTTCATTGTCCGGTAAACCTACTATTTCAGAAATTGAATCATCATCAATAACGCCCATAACGCATGTGGCAACACCTTTAGCATATGCTGCTAAACAAAATGTCTGACATGCGATACCAGCATCGAAAACTTCCCAAACATTAGCTTTTGAGGTTGCATACTCACCGTCTTCATCCAGCTTGCCACTTTTACCTTTGACAAAGCTCAAGACGGCGACGCCCGGGGCATTTTTCAATGTGTTTATGTTGTAGACAAATCCTTTCACACCATCAGTTGCCAGTTTTTTGATAGTCTCTCCATTATCAACCAATGTATATCGTGCAATCTGATAATTTGCCCATGAAGGTGCCCACCGACTAATTGAAACAATTTCCTTCATCGTTTCTCTATCTACTTTCTTCTTTTTAAAGTTACGAACGCTTCTCCGTTCTTTGATCATTGTAATTGCATCCATATTGTATCCACTTTTCGTTGATATTTTTGGGAACGATTGAAAATTCATCGGTGGAACCAGGCCACAGATGACTATGCCATCTTAGTGCAAGCCGTGAAACACATTTTTGCTGCTGACACGACTGCTTTCTTGCTGTAGAGGTGAAAACAGATGGAGGCTAAAGAACAAGAACCTGTTTCCCCATCATTGTTCCACTCTCTTGTTTAATATGCATCGCCTGGATATTCTCAGGAGTTAAGCCGGTAAAAGTCTTTTGCCGGGTTGTCATGAGTGTGCCTTTATCCAACAGGTGGGCTACTGTTGCAAGCAATTTACCCTGCTCGGCCATATCATCCGTCTCGAACATTGATCTGGTGTACATAAATTCCCAGGAAAGGCTGACACTTTTGAATTTAAACGCTGTAATGTCTACGGCCTCCAGCGGGTCATCGATAAGGACAATATGGCCTTGAGGACGAATGCATTCCGCCATCGCCTGCCAATGCTTCTCCATTTGGGTAGTACAAAAGATGGCGTCAATAGAAGTTGTTCCAGCTGCCTTTAACTCTTCAGAAAGACTGTTCCTGTGGTTCAGGATAGTGTCAGCTCCCAGCTTCTTACACCAGTCAACTGTTTCCGGCCTTGATGCTGTTGCAAACACTTTCAATCCAGCCCAACGGGCGAGCTGTATTGCGACGGAACCAACGCCTCCAGCGCCACCAATTATCAGGATGCTTTTTCCTGAGTTGGCATTGGCCTCCGCAACAAAACCCAATCGTTCAAACAAACCCTCCCATGCGGTTATTGAAGTCAGAGGCATTGCCACTGCATCTTCAGGTGAGAGTTTGTCAGGAGCTAACGCAGCTATGCGCTGATCTACCAAATGATATTCGCTGTTGCACCCTGGTCGGGTGATAGCACCTGCATAATAGACCTTATCCCCCGCTTTAAATCCGGTCACGTCTTCGCCTGTTTTTTCGACAACCCCATAGGTGTCCCAGCCAAGGACGCTATTTTCAGCTGAGTGTTTGCGAACCTTTGTATCTACAGGATTCATGCCGATGGCCATGACTCGAACCAGGAGATCCTGTGTCTTTGGTTCAGGTATCGGCTGCTCTTGCAAAATAAAGGCTCCAGCGTCTCCTGCTTCGCTACCGCTTTTTGCCACTATGGTCTTCATATGTGTTCCTCTCTTTTCGCTTCTATTTATTGAAACAAATCATTTTTAGGCAGATGTATCGTCGGTATCTTTTAACTGTATGACGAACTGAAGATAATGCAAATTAATAGTTGTCGTTATTAGCATGACTGGATATCATAGATAGCTATGATACACATAGACCTCGATATAGACATGCTGCGTTGCTTTATGGCAGTTGCTAAAACAGGAAGCTTCACTAAGGCAGGAAAGAAAATTGGCTTAACCCAGTCCGGTGTAAGCGTAAAAATTCGTCGGCTCGAAGAGCGATTAAGCACTCAGGTTTTCAACCGAACAAGTAAAAGTCTCTCACTCACTCTTGAGGGTGAAACCTTATTGGACTATGCAGGACGCATTTTGTCAGTCCATGACGAAGCTGTCAACCGATTAACAAAGCCCAAAGCTTGTGGAGAATTACGAATAGGACTGATAGATTATTTTTTACCGGAACTTCTTCCGAGTCTCCTCAGTAACTTCAGAAAACAGTATCCCAATATCCACCTGATAATACAGACGGATGTTGGGATAAACCTCATACCCCTGTTTGAAAAAGGCGAGTTGGATTTAGTTGTGGCTGGAAAAGACTCATATCAAGGAAGTTGCCGAGTCCTTATTCAAGAGCCCCTTGTTTGGGTTATGGGCAAGGAGACTGAAGGATCCCTGGATGAGGTATTAAACCTTGTCGTCTTACCATCTCCCTGCAGTTTTAGAAAAATTGCCACTGAACGTCTTGATAAAGCACAGCGAAAATGGGAAATCCTCTTTACTGGAACCTCCATTGGCAACATTCAAGCTGCTGTTCAAGCAGGAATTGGAGTGTCGATTTTGCCAAAGGGAGCATTGAAGGAAGGTTTAAGAAAAGCGCCTTCTCACCTGGAATTACCGGAATTACCGATGTACTCGATCGTCGTTATCACAGATGAAGAGAGGGAAAACGACGCCAGGGATGTTTTTATCAGTTACTTGGAAGCTGAACTCAACAGTATAACCTGAAATATCATCCTTGCTGAGCAGCTTGTTTATCTCATTTTTTTTGTTCTTCTCTGACGACGCCTTCGCGGTATCATAATATATCAATTCGTACTGTATGATATCATATGGTACGGTATGAATTGATGCGCTTCAAAATGGTCAAACTCCGCTGTCAGGATAATTGGCTCAGAAGGCCCTGGTGTTGAGGTTCATCTGTCATATCTATTTATGGGAACGAACAAGCCAGGAAAGAAAAAAGACTCCCTCTCCGATCCTCAAATAAAAAAAGCGGGCCGCCCACCCCCAACACAAGATAAAGAGAGCTGTCCTGCTTTCACTTGGATCACCCTGTCACCTCACCTCCAGCATTGAATGAATCAAATTTTCATACAATCATAACCCAATCTAAATATTTCCTCTGTAATATGGATTGAATGCATCAACAACCATTCAATTTATCGTGGGTCGACTATGTTACTAAGAGAAAATGTTCTAACAGATACATCGCTTATGCCTTCTTTGGGAAAAAAGGGGGGAGAAAAAACACAAGGGACTGTCCTCCTTGTTGAGGATGAAAAAGACTTGCTCACCCTGCTTTCGTATCATCTGCAAAAGGAAAACTTTACAGTTTTGCAGGCTGAAAATGGAAAAGTGGCGTGTGAAATTATTGATGAGAAAAAACCAGATTTGATTCTCCTCGACATTCTCATGCCTGAAATGGATGGTTGGGAGGCTTGCACGATCATACGAGAACATCAGGACCATCTGATCTCTTCAATACCTGTTATCATGCTCACGGCCTTGCGTGATGAAAAAGACAAATTGAAAGGACTTCAGCTCGGTGCAGATGCATTTATTAACAAGCCGTACTCAATCAAGGAAGTTTTGCTGCACTGCCAGAACTTTGTCCGGAGCAGGAAAAAACATCTGTCCCTCATTCATAACAGAACCCCTGGCAATGCCTCTCCCCAGAAAAACATTTATCAACTCCTCCTCCACGAACTGAAAAACCACCTGACAATCATTGGTGGCCTGGGCGGGATATTGACCAGGTCAAATAACCTCCCGAAAAAAGAAAGCGAGCTGGTAGCCACCATTAACAAAAGTGCGCAATACCTGGGAATGATAGTCAACGATATTCGATTGTTTAATGAGATTGAAGACAAGAGCCTTGACATCCCCTACAACCATTTTGATCTTCATGAAATGATCAACGATATTGTTGAAATGCTCAGGCCAGTCGCTGAAGAAAAAGGAATCAAGCTCCTGTTCTCGTCGGACGCTGGACAGAACTTCATCCACCTCAACAAGACCGCTTTAAAGGTTGTGCTGGCAACCATTTTGGAAAATGCCGTCAAGTATTGCGATCAAGGTTCAACCATTACGGTAAGCTGCAGCATGGACAGTGGGAATGTGCTGATTGCTATTGCTGATAATGGTCCCGGGATTCATGAAGCTGATCAACCCAAGATTTTTAATAAAAACTTTCGGGCTCAATCGACCCAGCAGCGCAGTCCCGGTTCAGGCTTAGGGCTGTATTTCGCGAAAATCCTGACAGAGGTGATGGATGGAACACTTACTGTCGAAAGCTGTCTCGGCAGAGGAACTAAATTTACGGCAGCCTTCAGACAGCAGAGATCGTAACCCAATTGAAAGCTCGAGCGGTCAGCGAAAAAGCAAATCAAGCAGAAGAAGTTTCAAAAAGTTTTCCTCTTGGATATCAATGTTCTTTTTGCATGACAGCTTATGCCCCTATCAGTTTGCAAAACACGACCTGAGCATTCCCAGCACTGTTATCGAAGAACTTGATATGTTCATTACCTCTAAGATAAGGTGCTCAGATTCATGAGAACTTCTAATTGTATTTTCTTTGTAACCAACTAAAGCTTTGTTCGTTCCTAACATAGGACAGCATAAAGTGGTTCCCGCCGAATATTTCTGTTTCTGGGTTGTTTTCTTAATAATTGTATGTGTTACGTAAGTAATTGTCGCTTGATAGCAAAGAGGAGAGGTGGAAAATTATGAGAAGATGGATAGGTGCATTAGGAACAATGTGTCTGGTGGTACTTGTCGCAGGGATGTGCCGGGCAGGAGCGAGCATCGATGAGACAAATTCAGGTGGTGATCCGCAATGGACCTTTATTTATTATCTGGCAGCCGATAATGATCAGGAACTCTACGCTGACAATACCATTGCTCAGCTCATTGCCGGTACAGCAAGGGTGCCGAATCATCCCCAGATTTTGGTCTTGCTTGATCGATATTCCACCGAAGGGACGGAGGTGTATACGATTGCAGGCGGGGAGAAAATACTGCTTACCAGTTCTGGAGAACAGAATACTGCCGATGGTGCTGTGTTGCAGGATTTTGCAGCCTATGCCCTCGATTTGGCTGAGAATGAAAATATTGCTTTTGTGATGAAAAGTGAAGGGTTGTCATGGCGCGGCATTGGGCGGGATAACACTCATGACGAGCAAGTTTCCGATCAGCTTATGACAAATGGTGAGTTGGCAGACGCATTGATCGCCGCCCAAACTCTCACAGGGAAAGACGTGGATCTCCTGGTGCTTGAAGGAGCAATTATGGCTTTTATGGAGGTCATTTATGAACTGAGGGATGCGTCATCTGTTCTTGTGGCGACGCAGTCCAAAATTCAGCCAGATGGTCTGCCCTGGAAGATGGTAATCGAGGATTTGGCTGAAAAACCGGATATGTCGAGTAAGGAGCTTGGCATTGTGATAACTGATGATCACATCGAATACTATTCAGATAAAGGAAATAATGGCATACCGAGTGCTGATACCTCGATTAACTTTGCTGCTCTGACGGTTTTTGATCTGTCTGCGATTGATGATGTCCTTGATGCCCATATGGCATGGGCAGAAACCAGTTGGCTCTTGTTTGATGATCTTTATAATATTTTACCCCATGCTCGAGATCTTTCAGAGGTTGGTGGCTTTGGAGAAATTACTGAGTTTGATTATAATTTCGACATTGAGACATTCATGCTGGAAAGTCTTCGACTGATCGAGGAGTGCGAGTTATCCTTTCCGGATCTCAACGAAGCAGTGAAGATTTATCTGAATGAACAAGACAAGCTTGTTGTCTATGAGCGAAAACCGGCTGATGGCTTTAAGCTCAAAGCGGCTAAAGGACTGAGTATCTGGTATCCACCGACCTGGAATAAATACGAGACACGGGACGAAAATGACGAAGTGTTCGGCTCCACGATGTATTATGAAGATCCAGCAATCGATCTTGATTGGGTTTCCGATTCGAACTGGCGTTCCTATCTCTTTGAATATTTTGATCGTGCCGATGCCAATCTGGCCGGCAATGGACCCGAGGGAGACGAACCCCCAAAACCAGGAGTTTTTGATAAGATTGAAAAGTCAGGGGCCCTAAAGAAACGCTAATTTTCTGTTATATTTCGTAGTGATAAGGCTCAAATCGTCGGCAAATTAACCCCCTGCAGACTCTTCCTATTCAGATCGGCATGGTCACCATACTCACTGCCATCTGAAAAGCGATCAACGAACAAAAAGAACAGGTATTCTGCCGAGTCGCCGGAGACTGGGATTCTGATCAGAGAATCCCAGTCTCTATCTGGCAGGGTTTACATGAACAATACCTCTCCAGCGGCTAAAGGATTCATGGCTTGAACCCGTTGAGACTTGCCTGCCTGGTTATCCTATCCCTTATCTCCCGTCACAGAGGATACGGAAATTATCTGCAAGAGTGGATGTCCGCGGACAACCTTTGTCGCCTGTGGTAACAGCTTTCAACCGCACTGACATCTCTTGGACCTTAAAAGTACTGCAAACCCAGTCCTGCACGGCACCCCGGAGATAGTCGCGGCGTATCGGGTAAGACGAAACGCCCGCAGAACAGCCAAACCAGGACGCGCCAGGTGGAATTGACCAGTGAGTCTGCATACATTGCTGAGCATTGTTACTGGCTCGCTCACGACATCTATTCGGCACGTTTCTCCCGCATCCTCCTGTGGAGGTGAAATGTCCAAACCTGGCAATAATCTGCTCAACTCCCATAACCGGTCGAGACTGGCTGACAACGGATGAGACACGCTCGATCTCATAGTAGGACTGACAGGTGCGCTGAATATTTGCGGCATGCCCGACATCGAGCCACAAAACACCACAGAAACACAAGACCCAACCCCTGATTTTCATGATTCCCTCCTTGCTGTATTCCAGAAATTTGCTGCTGCTGACTTGAACCATAGGCTCACAACACCTTGCCTCACTCAACAGGATACAGGCAAGGTGGTAACAAACCGGTAACAGTTTCAGGTAACTGACAGCCTTGACTGCTCTCCCTCAAGGGAAATGGTTTTTCTGTGAGGCAGCACAAATCCCAAGGGCCACAATAGGTTATCCGCAACATCAATGCACTGGAACGCGGATTCTTATCCCCCTACTGAACCAGGAAATAAAAATACTCTTTGGCAACTAATGACTGCCTTCTTATTTCAATTATCCCTATGCTGCTCCCGAAGTGGGGAACAGGACAGTCCCCGGAAGAGTCGGAGCGAAGTAAACCAATGGGTGGAAAAAAAGAAATTTGACACTTATGATTACCTGTTTTTTTCAAGAGTATTTACTGAAAACAGCGCAAACACTACAACGTGGCGTTGTGAGAAGAATTTCTTTGCTGTATCCTGAAGGTAATGTTTTCAATCAAAAAACCAGTTTGGCGAACGGGCTCAAATGGATTTTCAAGCAAGGTGTTGGTATGAAGAAGTTTGCTAGGTTGTCGGTGATATTTGCTGATTTTTGCAGGTATTCAAAAATGGCATCAATTCCTTATGAAGGTCGTCGACAAAATCGAAGACGGGAACAAACTCCTTCTTCTTTCCAGGCATGTGGCGGTTGATTGGGCTACGGAACAGGGGATGAGAATACCTTTTTGTTTTCCTCCATGTTTACCTGGTAAATATAAGACATATTAGTCAGTTATCATCAATAAATATCTTCCGCGGAGCATTAATATTTTAATCAATAAAGGAGGTCTGTTATGGAAAAAATACTTATTGTCGGCTGTAAAAGAACAATGGATGATGTCTGTATTGGCTGTTCCAGATGTATGGTTGGTTTTAACAGGAGAGAGGGTGAATTTGGCGTCTATAAAGATAAGGATGCCGAACTGATCGGGCTTCTGGGTTGCGGGGATTGCCCCGGTGCTGCTATTGTAACACGGCTTGCACAGGTTAATCTTTGGAACAAACCCATGAATGAAAAAGTCACAAAAATTCATATTGCCCCTTGTATTGTTGATCATTGTCCGCATAAAGAAGCGATTATTAATAAAATTAAAGCAAAAGCTGGTGTCGAAGTTATTGAAGGAACACATCCATATAAACCGGATAATATTTTTGCTTGATGTTTCTAATGAAGTACCCTGACGAGGGAATCCATAAGGAGGCTTGAAGCGTTCTTATGGATTCTAATTGACAGCATTAACCTTTTTTAGAAAGTGAAATGGGGGTCAAGTCTCCCTTTGACCTTTGTTGAGTTTAATTTCAATTTTGGACACCTTTTCTTTTAATTGCCGATCTGTTACCAGTCACGACTTTGCTTTCTCGAAGGCACTGCTGACACGGCTATAATTGGCAATACTGTCATCCCTGCCCAACTCAGCAAGGGTTTGACCGCAATACTTTCTCTGCAGAAAAATGGCCAAATCCCGGGCAAGATTCTCTGTTCCACGTCTTGAAGAGCATCAGTGCATCATTTTCGATCTTGAATTCTTTGCCCACCAATTTCCTGATGACATGGCCACTTAAGGCAAGTTCTTTCGATTTTGGGTCATCCTGAATAAAACGGAACTCCTGAAAATTTTCCCTGAGCCAATCTTTAAACCCCTCACCACCCAGAATGGACGACAAATTCTTCTTAGCATAAAAGGCTGCAATCTCTTCTGACTCCTGTTTCTCCCAAAATGCCAGGTATAATCTCCTGGCCTGATTTCTTTTTTTTGAAAACATGGCCAACAAAGATAGACACGACCGCTTTATGACCCCTTTACAGTTAGAATTTTTTTAGAAATTACCCAAGAATAGGCAATTATAACTATTTTAAAAGTATGCTATCTATGGTTTATTGAATGGTGGTTCATTTTTCAGTGCACATACAAGCCAAACTTTGAGCGATCAAAGGACGGAAAGCTACGGGACTCTACCAGTCAGCCGGGTTGCAAATACAATGCAAGCCGGCTTTTTTTGGGCCAATCCCAAAAGCCATCTTTTGAGCAGAGTGTGTAAACATGGAGCATTGAGCGGGACACCCCACCCTTTCCCTATTGACAGGGGAAGGAACAGGATAGGCTGTTCCCTTTTGGTTTCATAAAAGATCAGGTGAATAAACAGGAGGAGTCCATGTATTATCTTTCATCACTTTTTTTATGGATGTGTCTGTGGGGGGGGATTTGTTCTGCCATTTTACTGCCAGTTTCGGCTGGTGCTGGAGAGAGTGAGAGCCCTTCCCCTTGGTCCTTATACATTTCAGCGGTGCAGGCTGCAGCAACCACGGGAAGAGTCAACTCCTGTATTAATACCTCTAAGGAGCTCTGTGAGTCGGAACGCGACTATTGTCTGATGAGTGTTCAAGAAAAAATCAGTGAGCAATTGCAGATCTGTTACGAAGAAAAACTGGCCTGCGGTGATTCGTGCAGTGCTGATTTTGATGATTGCGTGGAAATAGGTACGCCACAATCTGAATGTCATACCCAATGGGAAATATGTGATGCTGCCTGTGCCAATGCAGGTGTTCTGTGTCAGGTGAATGCAATCAATGGAACCTATGAGCAACTTCCGGCAGAAGTCTGTGATAGTGAATATGTGAGTTGCATAGACCGATGGTATGCCTATTGTGTCGTCGAATACTAGCTCCTGCTTGTAAGGATGTTCCTGGGATGATGAAAGGATAAACGCGGAGTGCGGTGTGCGGAAAACAATAAAAGAATAAAAAGGGGTCAAGTCTACTTTTGACCTTTCAGGGGTTTCTTTCCATTGCCGATCTGTTACCAGTCTCGACTTTGTTCTCTCGGACGCACTGCTTCCACTGCTATAACTGGCAATATTGTAATCCCTGCCCAGCTCAACAAGGGGTTGACCGCAATACTTTCTCTGCAGAAAAATAACCATATCCCGGGAAAGATTTTCATTTCCTGATGACATGGCCACTTAAGGCAAGTTCTTTCGATTTAGGGACATCCTGCTTAAAGCGGAGTTCTTGAAAATATTTCTTGAGCCAATCTTTAAACCCCTCATCACCCAGGAATGGACGACAAATTCTTCTTCGAATAAAAGGCTGCAATCTTCTTTGACTCCTGTTCCTCAAGATTTTTTGTCACACTTGCTGCCGAGAATGTTGTTGGTGGGAGGAAATTACAGGTCATTTCCAGGGAACAATCCAGGGTATATTCCGTAACGGTTAGGAGGGGAAAATATCTGTTTCGTCGACTGAACTTTTCCCCTGATCAGCGAATTGTCACAATGGATGCTAACAACCTAATAGTGCGTGTAAGACAAAAGATAAAAGGATACAAATGCGACTCTGCGGTGTGCTCAAAATCCTGTGGTAATCAGAAACCTGGTCATTTGGCGGCGTTTACAGAGAGAGAAAAACAGGGACAAACAACTACCCCGATTTGCGAAATTGCCTTTCACAAAAATACTTGCAATTCAATTTCGTAATGATAGACCTTATAAGTGAGACTAGCTATCATTTTTAAAAAATTAAACATGAAAAGGAAACTGAAATGCGAAAAAGTATTTGTTCTGGATTGTTGGCAGGAATGATTTTGTTAAGTAGCACAGCATTTGCGGATAATAATAGAATCGCTTTTATTCCGTTTCCAGGCATAAAAGTAATGTGGAAGGGGAAATGGCTTGAAGGCACCTCATATGCGAAAGGAGATGCTGTCTATTTTGATGGGAGCAGTTATTATTGTAATGAGTCCCACACTGCAACAACAACTGACTATCCACCTAGTCCAGGCTGGGATCTGATGACAGCAGCTGGTTCTGAGGGGCCTCAGGGGCTTGCAGGTGCTGACGGTAAACCAGGTGATGATGGCCTTCAGGGTCCAGCAGGTGCTGATGGAGCAACTGGAGCACAGGGTGCGCAAGGTCCCACAGGTCCAGTAGGTGCTGTTGGAGCAACTGGAGCACAGGGTGCGCAAGGTCCCACAGGTCCAGTAGGTGCTGATGGAGCAATTGGAGCACAGGGCCCGCAAGGTCCCACAG
Source organism: Pseudomonadota bacterium (assembly GCA_018817385.1). GTDB lineage: Bacteria > Desulfobacterota > Desulfobulbia > Desulfobulbales > Desulfocapsaceae > Desulfocapsa. The sequence continues at coordinate 3,183 of JAHIUA010000089.1, read as the reverse complement.
GTCCAGTAGGTGCTGTTGGAGCAACTGGAGCACAGGGTGCGCAAGGTCCAGCAGGTCCAGTAGGTGCTGATGGAGCAATTGGAGCACAGGGCCCGCAAGGTTCAACAGGTCCGGCTGGAGCAACTGGCGCAACTGGAGCGCAGGGCCCCCAAGGCACGTTTAATACGGCGACCATCTTGCAATACGAATACCATTATGTTCAAGGGACAACTACTGCATTTGCTCAAGCTTGCCCTTCTGGAACCTTAATAGGCGGGGGAGTTGAATGTTATGCTGGTTATGCAGTTAACCAAAGCAAACCATGGAACAATTCATGGTATGCACGCTGTGACGGAACCGGACAACTTAACAATATTATGCTGTTATGTGCGCAATAATTTAGTTGCCTGATATTCATTAAGAGAAATGTCCTCGGCAAATTGTTTTGGGCATTTCTCTATAAAGAGAAAACCAGTCGTAACCTCTTCGCAAAGATTGAACATAGGCTATCGTCTGTCGGCCTCCTTTCATATTATCCCAGGAGTTTTTTGGCCAGGTACACGCTAAACAGGTCACCTTCCCGAATATTCATGGCTGGAAGTGTGTACTGCTCTTCTTTGTTGAAATCACCAGGAGACATTTTGTTGAACTTGCCCACATCAGCCTGGTCGCTGTCGTTTCTATCCCAGTCCGACGCCCCAGCTCGATGGCTGCACTTCCAGCACTACGGTTCCTGCTTTGTGAAGGACCCCCCGACACAGTGATTTGCCCGTGTGGGCTGCCCAGATGCCATAGAAAGGCCGATCAGGGGCGCTTTGCCCAAGAGCATAGCGCTTCATATTGACAAGCGTTAATGCCTGAAGGGTCAGGGATTTCGCCCGTGCTCTCAGTTCTCTATATTGTTTCGATCAGTTGCCTGTTTTAGTGCCGGCAAGATCTGTATCAGGATCCATGGCATTCCATCTTTGCTTCCTTGGATTACAAAATCAAAAGAAGCTTCATCTGCATCGTCATTGTTAATCTGGATTAGAGCCTGACACAATTCTCTCCCTTTTGGGGCAAACTCCACACTGAAAGGCGTTGCTTCGCCAGCAGATATAACTGGTGAAGGCATTGCGATTATGGAATAGCTCTCTGCACATTCTCCACTTATTGCAACAATTGGATCTCCGGTCAGGTGCAAGTCTATTGTCCCGGTATTTTTTATTGAAAAAGTGTGCGAAATTGCCTCCTCAGTCGTGGGAAGACGACCAAAGTCAGTCGCATTCTCAACCAAAGGTATCTGCGCACCAGCAGTGATTGAAATATCATTACCAGACACCTCAATTTCAGGTTCATCATTATCAATAATGGAGGCGGTATGCACTATAATGCTTCCTTGGGCGGCATTGAGTGGTGGCTCCATGGTAACTATGATTGTCTCTGTTGTTTCCCTTTCGCTGTCATTGATAACAGTAATAATGATATGTTGTTGCAGGGTTCCTGCAGGAATTACTATCGGACTGGCTGGTATTGTATAATCGGCAGCCCCTCCTTCCAAGGCAGTACCTCCCAGAGAGTAAGGGACTGTTACATCTCTACCCGATAACGTTGATAGTTCTACAGTTACAGTCATCTCAGCATGTTGTTCCCCTTGGCTTTGACCGGCAGAGGTAAATGTTACAGAGGGACTGGCATCATCATCAGCTATTGTTGCTATGATCTGCTGAGTACCGGATTCAGTGCCATTGGTCACAGTGTTAATATCAACAATTATTGTCTCGTCAGTTTCATCTAAGGCATCGTCAACAGAGGTCAGGGTAATAGCACCATTGAGGCTTCCGGCAGGAATGAGTATGGATGTGCCCGAGGCTGTATAGTCGGTTCCTCCACCAGATGCGGTACCACTCAATGCAAGAGCAACAGTAACATCCAGTGCCGTCACTGCTGACAATTCAACACTAACCGTAGATACGCCACCATTTTCAGCCAGGGGACTGCCGGTAAGGGCGAGAGTTGCAGTTGGAGCCGGGTCATCATCTGTTATTGTTGCTGTGATCTGTTGGCTACCGGACTCTGTACCATTGGTGACAGCGGTGATATTAACAATTATCGTCTCATTAACTTCATCCAAGGCATCATCGTCAGCGGTCAGGCTAATGTTAGCACTTAGATTCCCGGCAGGAATGAGTATGGATGTGCCCGAGGCCGTATAGTCGGTTCCTTCACCAGATGCGGTACCACTCAATGCAAGAGTGACAGTAACTGCCCGACCCGACATTGTCGACAACTCAGCGATAACCAAGGCAACGCCACCATTTTCAGCCAACGGGTCGCCAGAGAGAGCAAGGGTTACTGTCGGTGGGGTGTCATCATCTGTTATTATCGCTGTGACCTGCTGAGTACCGGATTCAGTACCATTGGTGACAGTGGTAATATCGATTATTACTGTTTCATCAACCTCATCTAATGTATCATTAACACTACTCAGGGTAATAGAACCACTGAGACTTCCGGTAGGAATTACAATGAACAAGCCCGAGGCCGTATAGTCAATTCCTCCAGGCGATGCGGTACCACTCAATGCAAGAGTAACGGTAACATCCCTTCCTGACGCTATCGACAAGTCTGCACTTACAGCGGCTATTCCAGTATTCTCAGGTAGTGGACTGCCCGTGAGAGCGAGGGTTACAGTTGGAGGAAGGTCATCATCTGTTATTGTTGCAATGACCTGTTGACTACCGGACTCCGTCGCATTGGTAACAGCGGTAATATCAACAATAATTGTTTCATCCGTTTCATCCAAAGTATCCGCAACAGCAGTCAGGGTAATAGAACCACTGAGGCTTCCGCCAGGAATTACAATGGACGTGGCTGAAGCCGTATAGTCAGTTCCTCCATCCGCTGCAGTACCACTGAAAGCAAGAGTCACAGTGACATCCTGCCCTGAACTAGCCGACAAATTGGCACTTACCGTAGCGACTCCTCCATCTTCGCTCAGTGGACTACCAGAGAGAGCAAGGGTGACCACTGGGGAAGAACTGTTGCCCTCAAAAGTTCTGACGAAAAAGTCTTCCTTATTGCCGGTATTATCGTTGTCGTCTTCATAGAGAATAACGAAATTTCCGTTAGCCAGACCAAGAACCGCCTGAGGTGCCTGTTCATCGATCGTTCCCGTAGGTTCTGATTCATTGACGTCAATATCACTGGTAAGAGCAATGCCGC
>JAHIUA010000104.1 GCA_018817385.1 Pseudomonadota bacterium | reverse complement strand
GAGAATCGTAGCGAAAATTAGAGAAATCGAGACCAGATTTTCATGGATTTGAGGCGAATAGCAGGCCTATTTAACGAAAATCTATGGAAATATGGGCCGATTTGTCAAATTTGCAGCAGATTTATGTCTAAGTCCGACAGGCTCCTGGGCGCGACACCTTTGTTCTCTTCTCACTGATTGCCGGCGGCGCAGGTGCTGAAAAAACCTGTTTTGGGGGTGGCGTTTTTGCTTCTTTGCGGTATAAGATGACTGCCCATAAGGACGGAATGATATGCGAAGGCTTATACTCGGGAGGGGCTGAAAAAAACAGTGCAAGAAGACATTATGATGGTGGCCGACATTGCTGTTCTGGTCTGGCGTAAACCCGTAAAAAATCTCAACCTGACCGTGTATGGACCGGATGGCCGGGTCCGGCTTTCTGTTCCTCTTTTTACCTCGGATAAGCGGGTACGGCAGGTCGTTATGGCCCGTATGGGGTGGATCAGAAAACAGCAGGCCCGTTTTCGTAAGTTGCCAGCGCCTGTGGAGTTACAGATGGTGAGTGGCGAACGCCACTCTTTGTTCGGACGGGCATGTTTTTTAGAGGTCATTGAAGGGTCTGGCCTTCAGCATGTCTCCCTTGGCAGTGATGACAGGATCAGGCTCCATGTCCGTAGGGGAGTGACCTCTGTAAAGCGGCTGCAGCTCCTGCATGAGTGGTATCGCCTCCAGCTCAAGGCCCGCATCCCGGATTTGCTCGAATACTGGCAGCCTCGTGTGCAAAAAAGGGTCATCGAGTGGTATATTAAAAAGATGAAAACCCGATGGGGAACATGTAATATTACGAAAAATCGAATCTGGCTGAACCTTGAGCTTGCCAAAAAGCCGGAAGAGTGTTTGGAATACATCCTGGTTCACGAGATGGTTCATCTTCTGGAACGGTGTCACAATGAACAGTTTTATGCCCACATGGATAGGTTGCTGCCGCATTGGCGCAATGTCGACCAGTTACTCAAACAGGAATAGTGAGAAAAAATATGTTTATCGATCTCTTGAGAAAACGCAGATCCATACGTCAATTTCAGGAAAAAGAGGTGGAGCAGGAGAAGCTGGAGCTGTTGATCGAGGCCATGCTGCGGGCGCCATCTTCCCGGAGTCTTAATCCCTGGGAATTTGTGGTGGTCACCGAAAAGGAAACCATTAAGGCCCTGGCCAGGTCTAAACCCCATGGCGCCGCCTTTGTGAAAAATGCTCCCCTGGTCATAGTTGTCTGTGCAGATCCTGAAAAGTGTGATGTGTGGATAGAAGACTGTTCTATCGCCTCCATCCTCCTCCATCTGGCCGCCACCGATCTCGGACTTGGCAGTTGCTGGGTACAGGTGCGCTTGCGTGGACATGATGGGCAGCAAAGCGCAGAGGCGTATGTTGCCGGTGTCCTGGGATTGAAAGAGGGCCTGGCGGTGGAGGCAATGATAGCCATCGGCTATCCTGGTGAAGAAAAAAAGGGTCATCCTCCTTCCTCCCTCCTTGTCGACAGGGTCAGTTACAGAAAAGGGTAAGGTTTGGCAGCGGATTGATGAAAAAAAATATGGAACTATTGGGGTAATGGCCAATAATAGGCAAACAACCGCACTGTAACTGGTTAGCAGTGCAATATAGTTACCGCATTGTTTTTAAAGAAGTACTTGTAAGGAAGTCAAATGGATATTGGTCATTTTCGTCGTGAGTATTTGAAGAGTGGACTCGAGCATAGCGATCTGCTTGCTGATCCCATAGAGCAGTTCAGTCGCTGGTTCAAGTCGGCCAATGATACTGATATCCCGGATCCCAATGCCATGGTCCTGGCCACGGTCAGTGGGGATGGTCAGCCCAGTCAGCGCACTGTTCTCTTGAAATATTATGATGAAAACGGCTTTGTCTTTTTCACCAACAAAAAGAGTCGTAAGGCCCGTGAGATAGAAGAAAATCCCAAGGTCAATCTCCATTTTGTCTGGCTTGAACTGGAAAGACAGATCAGTATAGCCGGCCTTGCCGCCCCCATTACCCCTGCTGAATCGGCCCGCTACTTCATGACCAGGCCTCGGGAGTCGCAGATCGCCGCCTGGGTCTCCAACCAGAGTAGCAGGATTTCCTCCAGAAAGCTCCTGATGCAGGCCTTCCGCGAGATGAAGCAGAAGTTTGCCAACGGCGATGTGCCCTTACCTTCCTTCTGGGGCGGCTATCGGGTGAATCCCTCTTCCCTTGAGTTCTGGCAGGGCCGTCAGAACCGTCTCCATGACCGTTTTCTCTATACTCGTACCGATAGTGCCTGGGAAATTGAACGCCTGGCACCCTGAGTGATTTTCATTGCCTTGTCATCTCTCATTGAGGGGTGGTAAGGCAATGATGACAAGGTTGAGGAGAGCTTGTGAGAGACAAGCTCTTGTGATCTTTCTCTTGATAGGGTCTCCATAACATAATTGCCTCCTTCATCGTGTTGGCAAAAATCCTGACCACAGCCATATCCTCTTTTTGCTCCCTCCCTCTTTCCCTTCCCTTGCTTGCCCTCCTTTTTTGTTCTGCACCAGCCTGGAATCGTTTTTTCTTGCTTAAATTTTTGAGATAAATACAATCAAATAGATACATAAGTTTGCTGCCAAGGCTATTTTATAATTTTCTGTAGGGTCCGAAATGACACATTTGTTGCTCTCATCTCCTGTCCTCTGTAACAGTGGTCAAGCAGATGTAGTTGTTTGCATTTACAAGAAAAGAGTGTCAGGCTTTCTCTGGCAGGTTCGGTCTCGAATACTGCAAGAAGAAGACAGGTCTTTGCAATTTGCCGCTCTGGCGAGTCGTGTCGTTGGGACTGGGACAAGCACAGGACCTTCCTGTCTGCCAGGTTGACAGGGTGCGTTACAAAGAGTGAAGACGGCTGATTTTGGTAAGCAATTATTCTCTATTCGAGGAACTATTATGAAATCACTGGGGATTCAAGGTAAGCTTTGTGCCTTATTTATGAGTGGAATTGTCATCTTCTCTGCTGCCATCTGTCTTATGGTCTACACAGTTTTTTCATCTTTTCAGATGCGGGAAGTTACTCAATTCCGGCAACATGAAACACGGGATATGGAAGAGATTCTCAGGGAAAATGTACTTATGGCCTACAATATTCTTGAGAGTAACTATCAGAGGGCCACCGATAAATCCTTTCTGGAGAAAGAATATGGCCCGCGTCTGATCACCATCATCGATGTAGCCGAGAGCATCATTCAAGAAAACATAAAACAGGTTGCATCCGCTGAGTTTACCTTGGCCGAGGCCCAGGAGAACGCCAAAAAATCTATTGCCATGATCCGTTACGATAATGGTACGGGCTATATCTGGATCAATGATACAGGTACCCCCTATCCCCAGATGATCATGCACCCTACGGCGCCAAAGCTGGATGGGAAGGTTCTGGATAATCCCAAATACAACTGTGCCCAGGGACAAAAGAAAAACCTTTTCCAGGCCTTTGTCGAGGTGACCGCCAACGGTGTGAATGAGGGGTTTGTCGATTATGTGTGGCCGAAGCCGAATGCCAATGGCACACTCAGCGAAGAACAGCCCAAGCTTTCCTACGTTCGCCGCATACCCGAGTGGAACTGGATTGTCGGTACCGGAGTCTATGTGGATGACGCAGTTCGTGCTGCTTTGAAAAAAGCCAAGGAGGAGATCGGGCGGTTGCGTTTCAATGATGGCAGTGGCTATTTCTGGATCAACGACACCAACCGGCCTTATCCCAAGATGGTCATGCACCCCATTCGCACTGAGCTGGAGGGTCAGGTCCTGGATCACCCGGAATATAACTGCGCCATGGGCAAGGGGCAAAACATGTTCCAGGCCTTTGTCGATACGACCATGGATACGGGTGAAGGCTTTGTCGAACATGTGTGGCCCAGGCCTGGCGATGCCGGTGGCAGTAGCGCCGCCCCTAAACTTTCTTTTGTCAAACGGTTTGACCAGCTGGGCTGGATCATTGGCACCGATGAGTATACCGATGGCATCGAAATGGATATCCAGACCAAGGCCGAACACCTCTCGGCCACCACCCGCAGTCTGGTCTTCCAGATCATAGCCTTTAGTCTGGCCACCTTGACTCTGCTCTTTTTTGTCCTTCGTTTTTTGAATAACAGTCTGTTGATCCATCCCCTCAAAAAGAATATTGCCTTTGCGGCCAAGGTTGCTGATGGTGATCTGATTAGTCAGATCAAGTCCAGCAGTGGCGATGAAATCGGCGATCTGAGTAAGGCTCTGAATAAGATGGTCGAGGATCTGAGGCGGATGTTCAAGGGAGTCATGAATAACTCTCATACGCTCAATGCCTCTTCGTCCACCATGCTTGATTTTTCAGGGAAGATGGCCAGCGAGGCAGACGAGATGTCAGGCAGGACCATAACTGTGGCCACTTCTGCCGAAGAGATGAGTGTCAACATGCAATCGGTTGCCAGCTCCATGGAGGAGGCCTCCGTGAATGTTCAGTTAGTGGCGGCGGCAGCCGAAGAGATGGATGCCACCACCAGGGAGATAGGAGGCCAGCTGACCACCGCCACCTCCATCAGCCAGCAGGCGGTGGAGGAGAGTACCAAAGTCTCACAGGGGATGGAGATCTTGGGGGCCGCAGCCCAGGAGATTAACAAGGTCACTGAGGTGATCACTGAGATCTCAGAGCAGACCAACCTCCTGGCTCTCAACGCCACCATAGAGGCGGCCCGGGCCGGTGAAGCGGGTAAGGGCTTTGCTGTGGTTGCCAATGAGATCAAAGAGTTGGCCAAGCAGACGGCAGCCGCTACCGGAGAGATTAAAAACAAGATTGCCGATGTCCAGAATTCTACGGCCGTAAGTGTAAAGCAGATCGCCGGAATCACCGCCGTCATTGCCAAGGTCAATGAAATTGTCACCTCCATCAGCAGCTCAGTTTCCCAACAGTCGCTTACGACCAGCGAAATAGCGGAAAATGTCGGCCAGGTGGCCCAGGGGATTCAGGTAGTGAACCTAAATGTAGCCCAGGCCTCGGTGGTCAATCAGAGTGTGGTGGACGACATCATCCAACTCCAGAAGGCTGCCGCTGTTATTGCCGAAAACTGCCTGGAAACCAAGGAGTTTTCCAGGGAGATGAATAAGATATCTGAATATCTCAGCAGGATGGTTGCGGAGTTTGATCTCGGAGAGGAAAAATTCGATATTGCCAAGGTCAAAGAGGCCCATCTTGCCTGGAAAAAGAGGCTGGAAGCGGTCCTGCAGGGGAGGAAAAAGATGCAGCCGGATGAGGTTGTGGCCCATACACACTGTGAGTTTGGGAAATGGTACCAAAGCGAGAGTGGAGGGATCTTTACCAATCTGCCCCTCTTCCAGGAAATAGGCAGACACCATGAAGCGGTACACACCATAGCCAGGGAGATCGTTTCTCTCTACAATCAGGACAAGAAACAGGCAGCCACGGATAAGCTGAAGCTCTTTGAGAATGAGCGCAAGGCCCTCTTTGACAGGTTGGATGCGCTTTATATTCTCTAAAGGCTATCTTGAAAAATTATCTTTTTGTTTACGCTCTTTGTTAGGGAAAAAAATTATCCAGGGAATATCAAACAGATGTCTGTGGTGAAATTTTTCTCATGCCTCGATTTTGAACGAAAATTTTAATTTTTTAAGGTATCCTGAAGGATGTTCATCCTGACCTCTCAATAAAAATGGTCCCGGGTCGTTCTTGATTCGGGACCATTTTTGTGTAAAGAGGAAGGCCATTCTCCTCTTTTCCTTCATTCATCTTCCCTGCCAAGATTATTACAGCTTTAATTTTTTTGTTCTTGCCTGGCGATATATTTCGTAATATATAACGAAATATGAAAAAACATCGATCAGTAAAGAAGAAAGGGGCTCTTACCGGATATTCCTGCCATGGTCGAATCTGGATTGAGAATAAGGGAGAGACCTTCCTTGGCGTCGGTCGTGTCGTGCTTCTGCAACGGATACAGGAGGAAGGTTCCATTGCTGCGGCTGCCCGTTCCATGGAGATGTCCTACAAGCACGCATGGGATCTTGTCGATTCCATGAATCGTCAGGCGTCTTCGCCTCTGGTGGAAAGCAGTAAGGGAGGAAAAGGAGGGGGCGGAGCTCGCATCACCAAGGCTGGTGAACAGGCCATTACTGATTTTATGGAGCTGCAAAGGCGGTTTAAACTATTTTTGGAGAGAGAAACCGCAGAGTTGAAGTGGTGATTTCTGCCAATAAAATGAGAACGGTTCAGTTCTCAGCCCCAATGCTACACATTTGTCGCTTTCGCGACCAAAAGGTAGCCTTGGGACTAAATTGTTGACTGGAATAAAGGCGCTGCACTTACTGCCGCCAGCGGGGGAAGCGTTGCCAGCACCAATCCTGTCAGACGCTGTCGGAAAAACCGGGGTGGCATATTTTTTGTAATAGAAGAGACAGGCCAAGGCATGGAGAGGGGGCATGGAAGGTGTCGGAGGATCGGTGCGGAGCAGCTCGCTCCTGGTGACTTTTTTTAAAAAGAGGAGTTTTTCATGGAAATAAGAAAGTGTATTTTGTTTTTCCTGCTGTCGCTATTCTTTTTCTCCGCTTTGCCCGCCTTGGCTGGCGAGGTCCGCTTATCGATTGCGGCCAGCATGACCGATGTCATCAAGGAGCTGGTGAGTTCTTTTGGCAAAGAGCATCCGGAAGTATTCATACTCCCCAATTTTGCATCGTCGGGCAGCCTGGCTAAACAGATCGTCCAGGGTGCGCCTGCCGATCTCTATATTTCCGCCAATCAGAAGTGGATGGATTATCTCGTCCAGGAAGACAAAATTGTCGCGGCAACGGTGCAGGTCTTTGCCTATAATAGCTTGGTCTTTTTAGGAAGAAAGAATCCACAGGTGCGCACGCTGGGTGACCTGACTACTCTCTCCCTTATTGCCATCGGCAGTCCGAAGAGTGTTCCGGCCGGACAGTATGCCGCTCAGGCCATGGAGGCCGCTGGGGTCTATGAACAACTGGCTCAGGAACATAAATTGGTCATGGCAAAGGATGTGCGCCAGGCCTTGATTTATGCCGACCGTGGTGAGGTGGACGGGGCCTTTGTCTATCGTACCGATGGCCTGCTGGCCCAAAATGCAGTCGTTTTGTTTGCCGTACCGGCCGGGCTCCATGATCGTATTGCCTACCCGCTTGGTTTGACCCATGCCGGGACAACGAACAGCGAGGCCCAGGCCTTTATGGCTTACCTGAAGAGCCCCGAGGCCGTCAAGATACTGAACAGGTATGGCTTTGAAGAGGCCGTGACGGAACAGTGATTCTCCTGCAGCAGAAAGGTTAGTTATACGATCATGCTCTCTCTCACTCCCCAGGATATAGAGGCCATTGCCCTGTCGGTCAAGGTGGCGACGGCCGCTACCTTGCTTTCCCTGCCCTTTGGTTTTGCTGCGGCCTACCTCCTGGTTTTCACCAGAATTCCCGGGAGGGCTGTTCTTGAGGGTGTCGTCAATCTGCCTTTGGTCCTGCCGCCGGTGGTTGTCGGCTACCTGCTCCTGCTTCTCTTCGGTCAGTCAGGTGTCCTGGGGCCAGTGGTGCACTTTCTCGATATTCGAATTATTTTCACCTTGAAGGGGGCAGTTATCGCCTCTGCCGTGGTGGGATTTCCCCTGTTGGTTCGTTCCATCCGCATTGGTATGGAGGGTATTGATGATCAGTATATCCAGGCGGCACGGACACTCGGAGCCCAGTGGTGGGATATTCTCTCGACCATTATTTTTCCCCTCTGCGGTCGGGCAATCCTGGCCGGGATGACTCTGATGTTTGCCAGAAGCCTTGGCGAATTCGGGGCCACCATAATCCTGGCCGGCAATATCCCGGGGATCACCCAGACCATACCTCTGGCAATCTATGAATATACCAACACGCCGGGAGGAGACGGCATGGCGCTCTCCCTCTGTCTGGTTTCCATTGGCCTTTCTTTTGTTGTCCTTCTCATAAGCGAGGCGACTGCCCGCTCATTCCGGAAAAGGTAGCGACATGCTCTTCGAGGTAGATGTTGAAAAAAAAATAGGGGACTTTTCGCTCCAGGTGGCATTTGATTTGTCTGAGAAAAGGTGCGGTATCTTCGGCCCTTCCGGAAGCGGTAAGTCAACTCTTATGCATATCCTGGCAGGATTGCTCAAGCCGGATAAAGGAAAAATTATTCTTGATGGAGTTCCGCTTTTTGACCAGGCGAACAAAATAAACCTGTCGCCGCAGGAACGTCGAATCGGGGTTGTCTTCCAGCATGCTCATCTTTTTCCCCACATGAATGTGCGTCGCAATCTGTTGTATGGCTGGCGACGCACTCCGATTCAGGAACGTCGGAGCACACCAGAGACGATAATCAAGGTGCTCAATCTTGAGCATCTCATGGAACGAGGGGTGAACAGTCTGTCCGGTGGCGAGAGGCAGCGCGTGGCTCTGGGCCGCACTGTCCTCTCCTGTCCCCGTCTCATTCTGATGGATGAACCCCTGACCGGTCTGGACCAGGATTTGAAGTTTCAGATTATCCCCTATCTCAGGAATGTCCTCGATCAATTTGAGATTCCGCTCCTCTTTATCAGCCACTCACTGCAGGAGATACGACTGATGACCGATGAAGTCCTCGTGTTTGAGAAGGGGAGGCTGCAACAGCGTCTAGCTGTAGAAGATCTCGCACGTCGTCGCCTGGTGTCGGGGAGTCGTGGCTATGCCAACCTTCTTCATCTGCCTTCTCCTCAAGCCCATGGAGATCTGTGGTCCTACCGCTGGGGGGGGACGGAGCTGATTCTTGTTGATCCGGGCGGGGGGGGCGACAATCTCTTTGAACTGGGGGCCAGGGATATCACTCTTTTTAAGCAGCATCCGGTGGCCACAAGTGCCCGTAATCTTTTGCCCTGCCGGGTGAGTGATGTGTTTGGCGATGGTAACAGAATCGGCGTAGAGCTTGCTTGTAATGGCGGTCATCTCATCTCACAGATTGTGCCTGAATCGGTCCGTGAACTTGATATCAGAAAGGGGACTGAAGTTGTTGCCGTTATCAAGGCCTCAGCCTTTCGCAGACTTTACTGAACGGGCCTTTTGGCCCTTTTTCCTCCAATCCCATCTTCCTTTCCCTCCAGATTGAGCGTCACCCCATGGTCGCTCAATCTGATCATTTTTTCTCTCCTCCACTGGTGTTGCTTTTTTGAACGAATGTCTCTTTTTAGGGTACCACAAAGCGGTGTTGTTTGTTGATGTGCCTAAAAAGACATTTCTGGGGGGTGTTGGAAGGGACAGGGGGGGCGCCGATTCGCAAGGACTTGCTCGCTGTTGCAAGATATTGACCGTGCTGGTGCCAATCTGGCCGGAAATGGATCTGACGGCCCTCCAAAAAAAGATGTAACCTTTTCCGCCTCCAATCGTTTTAATAATAGAGGGTAATCTGGTTTTTATCCTCTGGTAAGATTCATTTGATTCGTTCTTTCAGAAGGGCCGGAGGAATGATTGCTGAAGAGGTTTCTGTTATGAATGATGTTTTTGTTGTCGATACTCCGCACGCCTTACTGACCTTTGAAAAAATACCTGGGATGACGGTCACAACGATCGAAACTGAGGCGGAACATTTTCTGAAAGATATGGTTGACGATGAGCTTATGGCTTATTTCTCCGTTCTCGATGGAGATATGACTGTAGCAATTGAATGCAACAGTGATTCCAATACAGCTGTCATCACTATCACCCACATAGAATAGGTGTTAGAGACTGTTCAGCTTCCATGACATGACAAGCGTGATATCAGGAAGGAGAGACAGTATGCAGATGAACAGGAGAGCCGGCAAACGGCAGTCTACCATGGGACTGCTGTCCAGCCTGTGGGATGGAAAATACGCCTGTATCGGCGTTATTGAAGATGTTTCAAGCACCGGAATTCGGGTGTCCCAAGTTCCTTCCTATTTCGATGAATATTCCCAGGAGTGTCTTACTGTCGTGCATGGTCCTTTCCGGGATTTTAAAGTTATCTTGCAGCCCAGTTGGAAATTGGAGACGAGAAAAGAGATGTATCAGCTGATAGGTTTTCAGGTTGTAACTGAGACAGTAAGCTGGAAGCAGTTTGCCGCTGTAATCCTTAAAACATCACAATACCAGGAGGATGTGTTCACCTGGTATCTTCTCCGGGATAGCTGAGGGCAATAATTGTGGCTGCGCCTTGACTTGGGGATAAGGGAGGCGCGAGCCCATGAGAGGCAGAAGAGCTCATCTGGGGACAACCACTGATAAAGCGGCTCTCTGACGCCAGGGCAAGAGGTGCTGACTTCCGGCCCTGTTCCCCAGGAGAACCTTGTTGGGATGGGTTTTTTTCTCCTCGTTTTGAGCGTTGCTGCAAAGGTGAATGCCTGAGACGCTCAGAGAGTTATTTTCAGATTATTCTGTTGACGGCCACAGAGACAATTCCCCCTCCTTACGTTAGCCCCCCAAAAAAAACAAACCATAGTGATAATCACTCCTTGCCTTCCGTGGCACTGGGTGGTATGCCCATCTTGCTTTTTTCTTCTTCCGAATTGATCCGTTCTCGTCGCCCCACCGTAAATTTTTTTTCTTGCTTCTTTTATGCCGATAGATACAATTGGGAAAAAGTATTAATTTCACAGGGAGTGCTAACTTGCTCATCTGTTGGCCTCTCTTCCTAGTGGTTCTGCAAAAAGGAGCAGGCTTCTGGTTTGGTTTGACTAGAGAAGGCAGCCGGGGCGACTGCAACTGGTAATAGGTGTTCGAAAAGGGAACACGACACGACACAGAAAGATAAAAAAGAACGTTTTTCAGAGACAATCACAGGTTAGTTAAGGAAACATCATGAGATCCATGGGAATACAAGGGAAGCTTTGTTTGTTGTTTATGATGGGAATTCTTATTTTCTGTGTCTCCATTTGCCTGACCGCCTACACTGTATTCTCCTCTTATCAGGAGGAAGAATTTTCAAAATCCCGTACACAAGAACTGGAGGCCGTAGAAAAGACCCTGCAGGAAAATGTGCTCATCGCCTATAATATCCTTGAAAACAGCTACCAGAGGGCTCACGACAATGCCTATCTGGAAAAAGTATATGGTCCCCGTTTGATTGCCGTCATCGATATAGCTCTGGGGATTGTCCAGGAGAATATGAACCAGGTCAAATCGGGTCAGATCACTCTGGCTCAGGCCCAGGAGAATGCTCAGCAGAGTATCGCCAAGATTCGATACGATAATGGCAGTGGCTATCTGTGGATCAATGACACGGGGCTTCCGTATCCGAAGATGATCATGCATCCCACCGTGCCACAGCTGGATGGCGAAATCCTGGATAATCCTAAATATGACTGTGCTCTGGGGCAAAAGAAAAACCTGTTCCAGGCCTTTGTCGAAAAGACCGCCGGTACCAGTGGGCAGGGCTTTGTGGATTATGTGTGGCCCAAACCAAACGCCGATGGCGGACTCAGTAAAGAACAACCCAAACTTTCCTACGTTCGTCGTATTGGCGAATGGAATTGGATCATAGGTACTGGAGTCTATGTGGATGATGCAATTCGTGATACCCTGGAGCGGGCCAAGGAGGAAATCAGCCAGATACGTTTCAATAACGGCAGCGGCTATTTCTGGATCAATGATACGGGCGAGCCGTATCCCAAAATGGTTATGCATCCTATCAGTCCAGCCTTGGATGGGAAGGTTCTGGATGATCCAAAATACAACTGTGCCATGGGAAAAGGACAGAATTTGTTCCAGGCCTTTGTCGATGTGACCAGGAATACGGGTGAGGGCTTTGTGGAGTATGTATGGCCCAAACCACTCAGTGATGGCAGTATTAGTCCTGAGGTTGCAAAACTTTCTTTTGTTAAACGTTTTGACAAGCTGGACTGGATTATCGGCAGCGGTGATTACATCGATGACATCGAACTAGCCATTCAGGCCAAGGCTGAGGAAATCTCGGCTGCCACCCGGAGATTGGTCTATCGGATTATTCTCTTTAGTCTGGTGAATCTGGTGCTCCTTTTTTTTGTTGTTCGTTTTCTCAATAACCGTATCATGATTGCTCCCCTCAAAGAGAATATTGATTTTGCCTCCAAGGTAGCCAATGGTGACCTGACCAGTCAGATCAAGATCAACAGCGAGGATGAAATCGGCGATCTGGCAAAGGCTTTGAATAAGATGGTCAACGATCTGAATCGAATGTTCAAAGGCATTATGAATAATGCTCACACCCTCCATGGCTCATCTTCTACCATGCTTGACTTTTCCGGGGAGATGGCCAGGGCGGCGGATGAGATGTCAAACAGAACCATAACGGTGGCCAACTCTGCCGAGGAAATGAGTACCAATATGCAATCGGTTGCCAGCTCCATGGAGCAGGCCTCCATGAATGTTCAGCTGGTGGCGGCGGCAGCCGAAGAGATGGATGCCACCACCAGGGAGATAGGCCAGCAACTGACCACCGCCACCACCATCACCCAACAGGCGGTAGATGATAGTGACAAGGTTTCAAAGGGGATGGCGACTCTGGGGGCCGCTGCCCAGGAGATTAACAAAGTTACCGAGGTGATCACCGAGATCTCCGAACAGACGAATCTTCTGGCCCTGAATGCCACCATTGAGGCAGCGCGGGCAGGAGAAGCGGGCAAGGGCTTTGCCGTGGTTGCCAACGAGATCAAGGCGCTGGCCAAGCAGACCGCGGATGCCACCGGAGAGATCAAAAACAAGATTGCCGGTGTCCAGAATTCTACGGCTGTAAGCGTGGAACAGATTGCTGGAATCACAGCAATTATTGCCAAGGTCAACGAGATCGTTTCTTCGATCAACAACTCGGTTTCCCAGCAGTCTGCTGCTACCAGTGAAATAGCGGAAAATGTCGGCCAGGTGGCCCAGGGGATTCAAATGGTTAACGAAAATGTGGCCCAGGCCTCAGTGGTCAATCAGGCTGTGGCAGGCGACATCAGCCAACTCCAGGATGCTGCTAATACCATTGCCGAAAACTGCCTGCAGACCAAGGAGTTCTCCAAGGAGATGAATCAGATATCTGCCTACCTCAATAAGATGGTTGAGGAGTTTGATCTTGGAGAGGAACAGTTTACCATCGCTAAGGTCAAAGAGGCCCATCTTGCCTAGAAACAGCGGTTGGGTGCAGTCCTCCAGGGAAGGAAAAAGATGCAGCCGGACCAAGTAGTTGCTCATACGCATTTGTGAATTCGGCAAATGGTACTACGGCCGGCGTACGGCCATCTTTGAAAGGCTGGATGGACTCTAATGTTGAGTAGTGGAGATACTGCCTGACAGCTAACTGAAAATGGCCTCGGATCTTTCTTGATCCGAGGCCATTTTAGTCTACCCAGAGAACGTGATCGCAAGGCATTTTTCGCTTGCTTCAGCCACTTTTTTAGACAGGTTTGCTAGCCGGGGAAAGTTATCGGAGTTGCCGTTGTGTCTTCTCGTTGATCCTGAACTGGACGTTCTCCAAGCGTTGCTGACAAACCGAGTCCTTGATTGCGATTCATAACAGTATTGCGGCAGACACCTCTGGTGAAAAGCCTGTCGGACTGAGACATAATTCTGCTCCAAATTTGACAAGTCGGCCCATATTTCCATGGCTTTTCGTTCAATAGTCCTGCTGTTCACCTCAAATCAATGACACTCTGATCTTGATTTTTCTCCTTTCCGGTACGTTTCTCTCAATCCGCAAGACGCCTAAAAAAAACAATTCTCTATTCGTCTTGTATTAGTATGGGTATCTGTTGTCTGTGGGAAAGTCTGCCTCTATGATATGAATACTTGATTTTAAAATGAATTTTTGTCCGTGACTGTTGATGATGGGGGTGTGAAATATATTGATATCGTATCCGAAAGTTTTGCGTTTGCAAAGTTTGCAATGCTCAGTTTTTCCTTGTTCCAATATTTTTGTTGATACACAACACCTACAGATATCTTTTTCTCCCATAACGCATTGGTAACATGGCTGTTGCTGGCAAGTACCAAACTGCTTTTTAAAACAATGGTTTGCATATACTATGGAGCGGTTTTCGTCATGCATCCAGATATACACCGGCAGTTCATCCAGCAGGATGTTGAATGAATCCCTGTCCACTCCAAATATTTTTTGGATGAAGAGTATCCCATCAATTTCATAGGAGCTTTTTCGGATTTGCTTGTGTTCCATTGGGCCTGATCTCAATATCGATGATATTTCGTTGGCAACTGTATCACAATCGTTTTATCTGATCGATCGTCTACTCGCTCAGCCTGAAATGCTCCTCTGCTACTTGAGTAGTGTACCCCTTATTAATAGAAACGATTGAAGCAGAAAAAGGTTACATTGGCTTTTCCGGATGAACAGGTTTGTTCGTCCCTTCTCTCGGAAGTGCCGTCTTGTGGAGTCTGTTGGTTGGGAACTATGAAATGATACCCTCCCTGATGGCTCTGGCAGGGCCTTCCAGGTAAAGATGTCCTGAAATTGGGTCGCGGTCCCTGGGCCTGTTCGGTTAGGGAAAAACTCACGATATCACGGGCTGGAAGCCTGGTCATTCGGAGAAGAACGAACAGGTTATCACAGCCAGGGAGGACAACGCCGGCCCTGGTATGGACAGGCGCTGCCTGGAAGGACGAAGGGCATGTAAGTAAATAATCTGTCCAATCCTGTATCTTATCTTCGGGTCATCTTTGAATGCGACTCAATCACAAAATCCAGAACGTAGCCGTGCTACACCTGCGTATCTGTTCAATTGCTGCATCCAAACCTGGCCCAAATCTAAGCGTGATATCAGACAGGTTATTCCCCTACAGGCCCTAAACGGTAAACTGCATTGGCAACTTCTTCCTTTGCAGAATGGGTTTTACCGTTTTTTGCTGCTGCTGGTGCTTTGTACTCTTACTGCTCTTTCCCCTCCTTCTCCACTTGCTGGTGTACGAGTTGTGTCTTCGTCAAGATTCATTACCCTGCGAACCCAAGCGTCGCTGGCGATTACGTTGCCTCTTCGATGCAGAGTTTCCTGGTTCCAGAGAGCATAGAAGAAATCACCACCTGGGCTTGCAACGACGCTGGCCTCACCGGACATAATCTTGTTGCTGCCTTCCAGCCAATCGAAGTAGTCGCCTACACCATCATCGTCTGTGTCTTTGTCCCCCTCTCCCGGGGACCGGGGGAGGGGCTTCCTTTTTCGAGACAAATTGACTTATGGACCCGGACTATTCAGTCACTGGATCTTTCTACCGCTTTCCGGGACGCGGCGGTGTGGGGTCATCGCCGCTGGGGGGGCCGACGTCGTCGCCGGGGCCTTGGTTGGGATCTTCAGTGTCTTCGATCTCACCATCCAGGAACATGAGCCTTCTGAGAGGAGCATCGGTGTCGTAGGCTTCCCCGTCTGCGTCTTCCTTCCACTGTTCCCAAACGGCCCAGAAGAACTTGCCACCAGGACTGGCGTGCATGGAAGCCTCGGCGGCATGGGTGTCTTCTTTGCCTTCCAGCCAGTCGAAGTAGCCCTCATTTGTATTGGATGTGAGGTCATACGTCAGACCTCCAGCACCATCATCCACTGCGATAGTTTCATCCCACACATATTCATAGTCATCGCCGTAATTGGTGGCGCGGCTATAGTACATGTCCTGGGGGGGCGCCTCGCCGAATTCTGAAAGCGTGTTATCTCCCACCTCGAAAGTGATGAAGAACTTGGAAGGATCACGCTCACTTTCACCATCCAAATTGGGGTCGTCGATATTTCCGTCGGCATCGAGGATGCTCGAGTGCGTCGGACCTCCGGTGGGTGCGTAACGCGGATCGAGCACGGTCTCCTTGAGGCCGTTGAGCATGGACATGCTGCGGGTTGGCTCAAACTGACCCGCAATCAGATCAAACTCCACCTTGTATTCGGTTGTGGTACCGGCGGGTCCCATCCACTCGTAGAATTTCGTGCCGTCGGCTACAAGTGTCGTGGTTGAGGGTAGGTTCTGTGTGTCGGTCCAGCCTGTGGGCAAGGTGGTCCAGGTGACGCCGCCGTCAAAAGAACGCCGGACGTACAGGTTGTAGTTGTCGTGGCCCCAGGTATTGGCCAGCCAGTTGGGAGACCATGCATACAACAACATGATGAAGTCGCCGGATATGAAGCCCCGGTGTCCCTTGGCCACATCGTAGGGGTTTTCCCAGGACTGATCGTCCAGATTGGTCAAAAGAGTATCCGTGATTACCTGGCCGTAATCGGCCCCGAGCTGTTGCCACTCGTAAACCTTCGGCATCTGCTCCACGTCTTCTGGCAACAAAGCCATATCGATGTCGTCGAAGGCCTCGTTGAAGGGGAACGCCGCAATCAGGGCGGGGATGTTATTACCCATGGAGCTGGCTTCCCCACCAATATCCGGCACGTCGAAAGGCATGCTGGCGGACAGGGCCTCGGGCGGAGAGATGCAAAGACCCTTGACGTAGCGCGGATTGGATCCGTCAGTGAAGAGCTTGGTTGCGCATTCCATGCAGTCGTAGCCGAAGGGGTTGTCCACGGCGGCATTGAACTCTTCAGGGATGATGAAACGGCGGCCATAGACATCGGCCGGGCCACCCTGACGAATGATCCCCTGTTTCCACGTAGCCAACGCCACCGTGCCGGACGGGCCGGCGTCCTTGGCAGGCTGGGAGATCAGGCTGAAGCGCCGGGCGATCTCGGTCTGCAGCAGCACTGTGGGTATCGCCGTTTCTGGTTGTTCTTCGTAGATAGGATCAGGCTCGATATGCATGAATCGGTAATTATAGCTAATGTTACCGTCCGCGGATACAGCTTGTTGAGGATATTCCACCAG
Organism: Pseudomonadota bacterium; assembly: GCA_018817385.1. GTDB lineage: Bacteria > Desulfobacterota > Desulfobulbia > Desulfobulbales > Desulfocapsaceae > Desulfocapsa. The sequence continues at coordinate 2,458 of JAHIUA010000104.1, read as the reverse complement.
ACGATTCTCAGTTTGTACAACGGGCGTTCCGTCCGGGTAGACCGCCGGCATGTTGAGCATCATGCCCTGGGAGACCAGTTCCGGGTTACGCATGTCGAAGCTGTGGTACCAGATGTTCTTGCCCATGTCGACTTTTTCGATCAATTCGCCTGGATCGTAGTCTAATTCCTCACCCAGACCCTTGGATTCCTCGTAGGCCATGACAACCCAAGCCTCGTCAAACGCACCGTCGCCGTCCGTGTCATAGCCCCGCAGGTTGACGCGGTTACGCGTAGCCCCGGTGTTGCCTCGCATGAGGCGGCCATCTTCGGCAACGCACATTTGTAAATCCATTGGAGTCGTTGAGGTCGGGGGATTATTGGTGCTGTCTGGGACCTCCACCGTGACCTTTACCGTTTTTTCACAAAGATCGGGTGTATCGTTGCCGTTTTGGTCGAGCTCGTAGAGGTAGGAGGGCTCTTCGATCGGATCGTAATCATCCGGCTTTGCGAGTCCCATGGCGTTGTCGGTCAAACGAACCGGCATGGACATGGGGATGCCCACTGCGGGAGTGGTTGCAGGAGTGTAATCGTCCAGAGGAATGGGGTTGAAAGTTTCAGTAATATCACCGGTTGCAGGATTATCCCCGCCATTCACCAGATCGAACATTTCCCAATCGATGTAGCTGTACCAGATGTCGGTCTGGTGGTGCGCAACAGCACCGCTCCAGCCTTCGCCGGGGCCTTCACCGGTGCCGGGCCGCAGACCATCAGGATCTTCCTGCCAGGTGACCACGAAGCCGGCACCGCCGGCCACGCCCACCTCGATGCGGTGTACGTCGCGCCGGCCGGACGTCAGCCGTTCGGCCTGGCGCCACACCACCGCGTCGTATTTCCCGTCCCCGTCGGTATCTTCCAGCGTGCCGCGGCAAGTCCACAGCGTTGCATAGGGCACCTCGCCCACTGAAGGAAAGCCTTCATCGGCAAAATCGGACGAGCCTTGGGAACCGGTGACGCCCCAGATGTCGTCCACGTACAAGTCGAACCCCGCATCTGTCCGGTCAATTCCCAGATACGCTGCAAGGGCTTCCCGGTCCGTGTCCGACATGGCGTAGTTGGGATTGCCACCGTTGGCATATCGGCTGGCCCAGGCGGCCATCACTTTGGTTCCGGCCGAATTGGTGAAAAGCCGGAAGGTGTCACCGTAATAGGTGGTGTGGTCCTTGAGCGTGAAGGAACTCTTATCTCCCGAGTTCGACAGGTTCGAGCGTATAAAGGTATTGCCGTCATCCAGACTCACTGCGCCGAACACATCGCGTTGGCCGTGACCCGGGAATTCTCCGCTGTCCTCGGGATTGACTACTGGCCCATCGTGATACATAGCAATAAGCGGCCTGACGTAATCGTTGGTAAACTCACTGCCATCTTTGGCGGTATAAGTGACCGGTGCCGGTTCGCCTGACGAATTCCTGGCTAGAACATTCTTATACAACACACAGAGCGCGGCGTGATTTGTATCCAAGTCCGGTGTTTTTGAAATGTCCTTTACGAACAGTTCTCCGTCTTCGGCAAGCGCAGGGGCGGCCATGAGTAGCAGCATGGCCAGGGTGGCAATGTAGCGTTTTGTTTTCATAGTTTTTTCCTCGGCTTTCTTTTCATTGAAAATGATAGAAACTGTCTCAGTTTCAATGGGATTTCGAGTTCAATAGCAGTAACGATTGATCACGGTTGCCTGCCCGGGAAAATCCCCTGGCCGGCAACCGTGCTTTACTGCATGATATTAGTCGTCTTCCGATCCGGCCTCTTATTCTTCTGTTTCAACCACAGGCTCCGGGTCTATCAGAAGGGCTCTGCTTCCTCTGCCAGGAGGGTTTCAGGGGACTTGTTCGCGTCAAAGGCCTTCGACATGACCCGCCGGAAGACGATATCACTGCCTTCGATGCCATCGTCCAGCCAGGTGGCGTAAAAACGTGAGCCGTCAGGAGTCATGCGCAGCTGCGCTTCACCCTGTTCTGCATCACCTTTGGCCAGTCGACCCCAGCGATACACGGTTTCTCCGGCGTTGTTGCCGTCGCTGTCGGGATTGACCACCCACTCATCCAGGTGATAGCTCTCACCCCTGTCTTTGCTGAAACTGTAGTAGAGATCCGCCGGGACCGGTACGTCCTGCTCCTTGGTAACCGGATCCTTCTTGGGGTTGGTGGAGGTGCCGTAGGCCACGTAGAAGACGTCCGGGTTCTGCTTGTCCTCGGGAATTTTCGTCCACTCCTTCGTCACCGGATCCTTGATCGTGCCGGGCACGGCGACGATGCGGGGTTCTATGACCGTCTCCTTGTGGTTGGGCAGCTGCGACAGGTTGCGCATCGACTCAAAATCGCCCGCAGGGTAGAAGTTGAGTTCCTCCACCTTGGTGCCGGGACTCTCGGTGCCGCTGGGATACGTCCAGGTCTGACCGTGCGCCACACCGTTTCCAGCCGGAT
>JAHIUA010000088.1 GCA_018817385.1 Pseudomonadota bacterium | reverse complement strand
TGCTGCAAATTTGACAAATCGGCCCATATTTCCATAGATTTTCGTTAAATAGGCCTGCTATTCGCCTCAAATCCATGAAAATCTGGTCTCGATTTCTCTAATTTTCGCTACGATTCTCTAAATCCGACAGACTCCTAGCTAAAATTTCCTTGGCATACCTCTTTTTGATATGACAAGGAAATTTCATCTTAGGAACAGCGAGCCAAGCGTATGCCCGGAGGGTTGGGGGAAGAGGATCATGTACAGACAGGCAGCCGTTAACAGCATGAGCTCTACTCACCGATGGCCAGATAAGAGGGCGTTGAAGAGCTGAGGAGGTGCTGCTGGAAAGGCGCTGAGGGTGATTGTGGGAACAAGCAAGCAACGTATCGCGCTGATAATCACAGCAGTGGAATCTGTCCGCATGCGGTTCCAGACTATCCAGTCACCTGGAATCGCGAGGCTTCTTATCTGTTTTTCTTTTCGCAGAACGCGACTTGGACGGATAGAATGAGGCAGGGCAGCAACAAAACAGTGACCTGACCAGCTCTTCTGCAACCCCTCATTTAAGTATTCCAGAGGCAACAGCTTTTTCTAATTTGCCTTCCAGGACATGCCATAACTTCTTACTCCCTTGGGCTATACGACTATTCAAAGAAAATACCTTTTCTTTAGAGACCTTATTCTCCCTCCAACTATGTCCATTACCATAGAGATTGTGAAGCAATGGCGGAACCCGATCAATTGCCTTGGCATATCTTGAATCTGCCGTCCCCCCCTCTTCAAACTCATACCAGAGCAACATATACTCCTCAGCCTTACCTTCGGGGAGCATACTGAGGATCCGCTTCAATCCGGAAGCTTCTTCATCCTTTAATTGCTGGGTCTCGCTCGCATAAATAATGGTGTCGCCAGCATCTATTTCACCAAGATCGTGTATCAGAAGCATTTGAATCACTCGATTAACATCAATCGCTTCATTTGCGTAATCTTTCAACATTAAGGCGGAGAGACAGACATGCCAACTGTGCTCAGCGGAGTTCTCATAACGCTCCAGGCCAACAGGTCTAGTTTTTCGATGAACATCCTTCAGTTTCTCAATTTCTACAATGAAACTTAAAATCTTTTCGATGGATTGCAAAGCATGCTCCCAGTTGCTGTCTGTCCAGAAAAGAGACAGCGTTTTCTCAATCAAGGTATTCGCTGAGACCGCCTGGACCTTTCCCCTGTGGCAAGCCGTGCATCCATGTGACGCTCTCACCAAGCTTTTCTGATTTTTTTCTCTGCTCCTGACGTAATGAACCTTCCCCCGTTACTTACTGTTCTTCCTTAGGTTTTTTGCTTCGGCAACCTGGCTTGACCAGAATTTCCAAATAAAAGGATTCAAGCTCTCTTTCTTCGGCCGAAGAAATATATTTATTAATAGCAGACACATGAATCACTTCACTACTTGCTTCATCATCACCGAACCGGCAGTCAAAATCCCAAAAATCCACATTGGGGGGGAGAGTTTTTCTCCGTTCTCTTTTTATATATTTTTTGACTTCATATTTGATGGCTTCAACAAGTCTTGGAAGTTTGATCTTTGGGTGACTCAATTTAAACGTTTTTTTCATTATTATTCCTAAAGGTGGTTACGCGAGGAGATGACAGATTCAGTGAGGTCCATTTTTCAGGGTAACCAGTAGAGCAGTTCCCTTTTTCCTCGTCCGACATCGGGACGATTTTCTTACCAATACTTTTAAAAAACTCATTTTTTATTTATTCCGTGTATCACGCACATAAAGAGCCTTTGAATTCGTGTCGCCTATTTTTCTTTCTTCTAGATCAAAAAGCTTCGTTGCAGAGACCAGCTCACCGAGCTTCGCATAGCCATAATTACGTGGATCAAAATCAGGAGCCTGCTTGGCAATATTACTGCCCACCGGTGCGAGATGGGCCCACCCACTATCATCGGAAGATGCTTCCACTGCATTACGCAGCAAGCTGACCAGTTTGGTATCTCGTTTCAATTCATTACTCGATTTTTTAACAATAGCCTGATGGTCATCTGATTTAACACGCAGGACCTCTGTATAAATAAATTTATCACAAGCTGACACAAATGGAGGGGGTGTTTTTTGCTCACCAAACCCATACACCAACAATCCGGATTCTCTGATTCTTGATGCCAACTTGGTAAAATCACTATCACTCGACACCAGACAGAAGCCATTAAAGTTACCGGTATACAACAGATCCATGGCATCGATAATCATGGCACTGTCAGTTGCGTTCTTTCCTTTTGTATAGGCAAATTGCTGCATTGGCTGAATAGAATAATGGAGCAAGACTTCTTTCCATCCTTTGAGGCCGGGTGCTGTCCAGTCGCCATAAATTCTCTTGACGCTGGCTATCCCATAATTTGCCACCTCTGTCAACAGACCATCGACAATACTTGGTTGCGCATTATCCGCATCAATAAGAACTGCTAATTTTGTTGTGTTCTCCATGTGATTATAATTTCCTCCTCCTTCTGCCGGGGAAAAAACCGCTTTGGCCGCTATATTCTTTGGTGAGGTCTGTTTTTGCCCGCGAAAACGGCTTCTACAGACCACAATGGCATCTTTCCAAAGAGTTCTTGCCTGCAACAAGTTGTTTCTCAAGGGGTTACTTCCGGACCGGACTCCACAGCCGCAGCAACACGCGACCTTGCCCGACCAATAAATCCGTCCCCTTTTCCCCGAGATTAGCAGTGATGGGCCATGATGAGCCCTGACTTTTCGAGTTTTAAAAGGAGTTTTCCATGCTCCTTTGCCAAAAACTTAAGTCTCCGTTTTTTATTTGGTTTAATACGGGCGACTTCCAAAACAATAGTTGCCAGTTCCAAAATTTTCTTATTGGAAGAACAAGTAAGCGTCTCAAGTCTTGCGATATTTTTTTTGGAGATATTTGCCTGTTTCAAGTAGTTGAAAATTTCTTCTCTTTGCTCAATTTCTTCGATCTCTTCTTTTGGCTTACGACTACACGCTTTGCAAATATGATTTCTATGACCTTTTCCTGAAAATTTTTCATTTGGCCTTATACTACCACATATCCTGCACCAATGTCCCATGAACCTTGTCTCCCATTCTCATGCAATTGAACAGTATTGTTTTTTTATGGGGGAGAAAGGGTCCCTTCCTTCCTCCGGGAATCTTAAATAATTCAGACAAGGGGGCTGCGAGAAAGCAATTTTCCAAAGTCGTTCTATCCACAAATTATCCCGGCACGGTCAGTCTGTCGCCATGGAAAGGCAAATAAACAATTTCTTATCAGCGACTATTACACCTTTTACACAGCTTCTCCACAGCCTTATTCTGAGAAAATCCCTTCACAATTGCCCTGCACCGTTCTGACCCCACAATCTCACCAATCTGCTGCTCGAAAATATTCCCAAGCTCAATCTCTCCGTTGCTGTCAAGACAACAGGGAGTCACCGTTCCGTCAGCAAGGATGGCTATCTGATCCCGCAACCCCGGGCAGAAAAGTGCTCCCGTCCTCAGGTCATGGGACATCTCAGGCCAGGTAAAGACAAGATCTCTATTCAGATAAAGATGACTGCCAAGCTTGATCCCCTCGTACCTCTGCAAAACATCCTGGCCAAGGCTGGCCTTAAACTCTTTTTCAATGGCATCCAGAATTACTCTGTTCCCCTCACTGCCAACGCCATCTTTATAATTCCAGAGACGAAGAGAAATATAACAAGGAAGTGTCCTGGATACATTTGCAGCAACAAACGCCCATATCTGCTCCAGATAATTCTCTTGCTTATGAACGGCCAAGGAGTGCAAAGAGATGTTTATTTGCCGAAGAGCCGGCGCTTGTAAAAGAGCCGCTCCCACCTTTGCTAACAAGAGTCCATTGGTCGTCAGATTCACCGCAAGCTTGTGCCTGTGACAAATCCTGAGAATATCCTCAAGATGAGGATGGAGCAAAGGTTCACCCTTGACATGAAGAAAGATAAGATCGGTGAGAGGAGAAATCTGTGCGGCTATGGAATCAAATTCGCCAACGCTCATTGTCCGCAAAGTCCGCCTTACAGGCGAGCAATAATGACAGGAGAGGTTGCAGCGGTTACCGATCTCCACATAAATTTTCCGAAACCGTTTGTTATGCTTCATATCTCTTCAATACTTGCAGCACAGGTTTCCCTCTTGAGGGTTTCATAGGTTGTTCGCTGTCCTGATGGGAATAGAAAAGAATCCGTCAAATTGCGTTGTACCAGCGAATACTCCTGACCATCGGCCAAACATGAGCCAACACGTAGGGACTCGTTTTGAAATCGATTCAGCTCATCCTCATATATAAAAGCATCTGCAAAATCCATTCGCGGTGGAATTATTTGACAATATGGACAACAACGGCTCAGACCAAGCCAACCCTTAGAAGGTCTTCCGTAGACTCTTACCTGCCGCAATTTGTCAGGATTTCTCTATTGAGCTGGTTGCATATTCGTTTAAGAGAGATTTCGTGTATAGCAAACTGGCAAACGCACTTGCTGCAAGGAAACTCAGAGATGGTAATAAGCAGAGGAAACAAAAAAGGGGCAACAGGCAACAAGCCAGTGCCCCTTGCGTTCATCAACATGCAGTGACTGATTCTCCGTCAATTACCATCGATACAAATCGCTACCGGTCAGTCGACCCCATACTTTTAAACTGAAAAAAATGACTTCACTTTTGCAACTATCTGGTTTTCAGTTAACTTGTCGGAGGCTTCAACTGCAGCAATTTTTACGTGCTGGCTTTTTATTTTCTCAATTTTTTTTACCAGTTCAAGTTTCGCTTCCCCTGGACCAAAAATGTAGATCTCATCGGCGTTACCAACCTTTTCGATCACCACTTGATAGAATTTATTAAGTTGATGCTGGCGGCGTTCGTCTCCTTTTTGCTCTTTTGAGACTGATTGAGCCACGTTTGTGCCAGATGCTTTCCAGCCACCCGATGGACGAAAGTGACTTTCGACGTTTGACTCAATTCGCTCAATGGCTGGTTGGGCGTCTTCTCCTGAGACCACAAATGCCTCTTTATGATCGATCCAGATTCCAATGTTTTTTATCATAGTGCGGTCTGATTTCGGCATATTGCCTCCTGTATTTTGTCAATGACTACTCAACGATGAGTTCCTCATAGTTCCAACCCAATCCAGTAGACCAGCAACTACGTCTGGTGATTTTCTTTTAAATAATTTATATTCCATACAGTTAACAAATATACGTACCTATCTCCAAAGGCAAGAATTCTTTTTGTACCTGTTTTTCACATGGCTATTTGCTGTGATGGGTGGATTCCACCCATCACAGCAAATAGCCATGTTTTTTTCACCGCAAAGGATCAGTAACGGTCTCTTTCCAATTCTTAATACCCCCTCAAATCTCTATTCTTTACTGTCCATAAGACAATTGGCTTAACCCACAAAAAAGACTGCGCTTGAACTACCGTTCAGGCTCAGTCTATAATTTGCAGTCCTGGTTCCAGACTTGGCAGGCGGCTACAATTACCATCAATTTCTTACATAAAAATAACATACAAATTCCCCCGGTGGGAGAAATGGGGAAAACAAAAAAGGGTTTTAGCCAAGTCGGCTAAAACCCTTTATATTACTGGTGGGCGAGGAGGGATTCGAACCCTCGACCTTCGGCTTCGGAGGCCGACACTCTATCCAACTGAGCTACCCGCCCTTTTTTAAAAGGAAGCATGAGACAGAAATTGTACATGGCTCTCTCTATACCACTTACACTGTTCCTGCACCATTTTTTTCTTTTTTGGTCGTTCCAAGTTCCACCTTTGTTTCAACAAAGGAGCAAATAGAAGCAAGAGGCTCAACCCCACACCATCTGTTACCGAAACCTCTTCCCCTGTATTCAATAATCTGATCAGTTCAATACCTTAAGCCAGTGGGATACTCCAATCATGTCAAATCGATGCATTACAGAACTCGTATTTGACATCGACCCCTCCTGCAGAGGTACCACTATCTAAACTCATTCCAAGAAGACCACAAACTTGAACGCAATTAGTCACAGCAGCAAGCCCACAATCAGTTTCACATTGGCTCTGATTCCACGCCGCTGACTGACCAGTGAGTAGGTCTATATTACATCCCCAGGCTCGAGATACTATTGTTACACCAGTCATATAGGTTCCTACAACTTGACTTCCAGCACTATAGGCTATTTTTCCAGATTTAATATCGGAGGGAATGACATCGCCTGCCGATGTATCGACTACATTAGTATTTCCTTCGACTCCAAAGAGTGACACCCCGGCTCGTATGTTGTCCGTCATCAAATCAAGGTCAACGCCAGTTAAATTACCCGCCTCATAATATCCGGCATCAAAGGAGGATGTCGTTGCGGATAGAGTATTCGTAGGAATAGTGCCCGTCACTTCAGCCCCATCCACCCAGGCCTTCTTCCCATCCAGGATCTCACCTGCAACTGCATCGCCACTGCTCGTATCAACGATCTCTGATTCGCCAGTTACACCAAAGAGTGACACTCCGGCTCGTATGTTGTCCGTTGTCAAATCAGGGTCGACGCCAGTTAAATTACCCGCCTCATAATATCCGGCATCAAAGGAGGATATCGTTGCGGATAGAGTATTCGTAGGAATAGTGCCCGTCACTTCACCTCCATCCACCCAGGCCCTCTTCCCAGCCAGGATCTCACCTGCAACTGCATCACCACTGCTCGTATCAACGACCTCTGGTTGGCCAGATACTCCAAAAAGAGTTACTCCACTTTTAATATTTGCCGAGAGAAGATCTCCATCTCCCACTACATACCCATCACCATTGTGATATCCCTGTGAAATCGTCTGATCAAGTGTACCGGGAGTAATCAAAACGGCACGGTTATCCACCATCGTTCCACTGATACCTGTCTCGCTATCATTTGAGAAAGTCTTGCCGGCCAAAACATCTCCGGCAACCGCATCCCCTACAGCCATACTGACGCCTGCAGACGACAGGGGGACAACGACGACCTTAGGTTTACACACTGCCTCATCTGCAGCTTCTGCTGTATCAAATACCGCTGCTCCTTGCAGGACCATCCCTGCCAGGATTACATAACATCCAAATTTTCTCATAGCCCTCTCCAAACAAGAATGATTGTCAACAAATGCACATTATTACTTATATCATTTTAAATTTTATGAAGTCAAAGACTTTACAAAAACATTTGTCAATTTATGACAATTTTTCTTTCGGCTGTAACCACCCTAGGATAATCGCCTTTTCAGGAGTTCCCTCACAACACGTCATCCCCCTCAAGTCGCTCTTGTGAACCCTCCCCTCTGGGCGAAATCACCCAGCGACCCATAACTCCCTGTATACTATTCGTTCATTCAGGACGTTGAAGCATACTCGTGCCCTTCGAGAAGACCTCAATGGGCGAAGGGGAAGTGCTGCTGAACAGTTCCGATTTTCTTTGCACCAGGCCAGGCGACAGTTCAGCCGAGAAAATAGAGCGGTAGATCCTGAAAACGGCAGAGCCGAGTTTCTCACAATTGTCACATAACAGACGGATAGGAGCGAGCGCCGTTGGCTTTTTTGAACACGTTCGTCAGGACAGAGCTGTCTTCACCTAAGAATTTCCAGTGCACCTGAACGAGGAGAAAAACAGTACCGAAGAGATGGGAGGCGGAGATGGGAAGGAAACTGAGGAGGCCGACAGCTCTATCCAAGCTGAGTGACCAGCCCTTTATTTTAAGATAGGGGGGATGTGCTACGCAGCAGAGGTCTTTGCTTTTTTCAGGTGAAGGGACACTCCTCCTCCGTTTTTTTTGTTGCTGAAAAAGAGGCCGGGCTATTCAGATTCGCCCTTCAAAGTCTCCATATATGCCTCCCATTCCAGGGGAAGCATGCTCTTTTTCTTGTTATTGCAGCTTTTGCAGCAGGGAACAAGATTATCCTTAGTGCTGCGACCACCGCGCCCCAGAGGAAGGAGGTGATCCATGGTCAAGGACTTGAAAGGAAATATTTTTCGGCAAAAATGACACTTACCCGATGCGGTCTTCTGCTGCCACCAGCGACTCTTCCGCAGATCCCTGGCTATGGCCCTTTGCCGCCGGATCTCGGACTCGTCCGGGGCATCGAAATCAAAAAACTCCCTGCTCACGGGACCAGTTCTCCCAATAAAATCTTACGAGAGGCACCCACCAGATAGAGCGATCCGGCAATAAGAATCAGGTCATCTTCTCCGGCCTCGGCCTCAGCCCCTGCTATGGCCTCTTCTACTGTTGCATAGAGATGACAGCGACCCTGAAGAAGGGGAGGAACATGCTCCAGCAAAAGCTCCGGTTCAGCCGACCTCTCCCCCACTGGCTTGGTGAGAAAGATCAGATCTGCCAGCTCAGCCACCGGCGGTAAGGTCTTCTTTAGATCCTTATCCATCATGGCTCCCCATATCACCAGAAGCCTTCGGAAAGAATACTCTTTTTGCAGGGTCTGGACCAGACTGTCAACGCCAGCCGGATTGTGCGCTCCATCCAGGAGATAAGAAATCGTCCCCACAGCTCCAGTGGACCTGGCCCGCGCCCTGCTTTGCCGATCAAGACAGAAATACTCCAGGCGCCCCGGCCACTGCACAGCAGCCAGTCCCTGACAGACATCCTCTGCCGAGAGGACAAGGCCCCTTTCTTGCAGCAGTTCAATGACAGCAAGGGCCAAAGAGGCATTGCCAATCTGATATTCACCCTTCATGGCACAATGCAAGCCCTGGAAGGAACGCTTGAAAAACGCTGTCTCGCCATGCCAGGACCAGCTGCCATTACCCAAGAGCGTAGAACAAAAGTCATTCCCATAGAGAAACAGTGGCGCCTCCCTCTCCCGGCACACCTCACGAACCTCCGCAAGCCCTTCTCCTTCTTTCACTGCCGAGACGACCGCCACACCCGGTTTGATGATACCGGCCTTTTCCATAGCCACAGCTGAGAGGGTGTTCCCCAGATAGGCCTCATGGTCCATACTGACATTCGTAATAACCGAAACCAGAGGGGTCACGATGTTGGTGGCGTCCAATCTCCCTCCCAGTCCTGTTTCCAGGACCACCAGATCAAGATCTTCTTCCGCAAACCAGAGGAAGGCAAGGGCAGTGGTGAATTCAAAATAGGTGATTTTTCCCCCACCCAGAACTTCGCTTATTCTGGTGGCCAGCGCAGCAAACTTTTCTTCACTGATAAAAGAGTCATTGATGCGGAAGCGTTCACGAACCGAACTGAGATGCGGTGAAGTATAGAGACCGACTCGGTATCCTGCTCGGGATAAGAGTGTCAAAAGCGTGACACTGACAGATCCCTTGCCGTTGGTCCCGGCAACATGGATATAATTCAGACGCTGTTGAGGATTATCAACACGATCCATAAAAGAACGCATGGCCTCGAGTCCCAGTTTAATCTTGTGAAACTGAAGGCTATCCAGGTAATCCCAGGCTTGCTGATAGTTCATAGGAGGAGTGATTAGAGGAGTGTCAATTTGGCATAATCAAGATGCAGGGTCTTCAGACCGTGCCGTTCAAAATCCACATCGACAGAGCGCCCCTGACCAAGGCTTTGCACGCTGCCCTCACCAAAGAAGGGGTGCTTGACACGGACACCTTTTTTCAGGTCACTCATGGATATCTTCTTTTTTCCTTTACTGCGGGGAAGCGGTCGCTCCACCCCAGGAGATAATGGCCTGAATGGCAATTTCGCACCCTGGCCGCCCTGTCCATCAATCCGCTCAAAGAGTCCTGCTCGCAGCTCCGACAAAAAGGGAGACATCCCCACCCGACGGAACTGACGATCCGGGGTCATAAGCTCCCTCGGATAGGTGAGATAAAGATATTTCCTGGCCCGTGTGGCAGCCACATAGAGAAGACGACGCTCTTCCTCCCATTGTTCGCCAACCCCTGCTCCTGCATGGGGAAAACGCCCCTCCGCCAGACCAATGACAAAAACGGCATCCCACTCCAGTCCCTTGGCGGAATGGATGGTGGACAGGATCAATCTCTCCGTGTCTCCACCCTGAAGTGCAGGGACCGTTTCCGGAGGATCAAGGGTTGTGTCATCGACAAAGGACTGGAGGTCTTCGTATCCGCTGATAATACTCTTTAACTGATCGAGATCTTTCTGCCTCTTAGGAAAATCATCGCGATAAATTTTCTCAAAGAGGGGTTGATAGTAGGCCATGACCAGTTCGTAGAAAACGCCCGGAGCCGATTCCTTTTCCATATCCTGAAAAAGCTGGGCCAGTTTGGCAATCCCTTCTTTCCAGGTCTTGCCACTGGGGTATTCGACTAAAGCCTGGAGGGGATCCGCTGCAGTACTGATGGTGTCGGCAATCATTCGTGCTGTTTTGGGTCCTACCTTGTCAAGCTGAAGGAGGATCCTGTTCCAGGCCAGACTATCCACCGGATTCACGTGCAGGCGCAAAAAAGCTATCACATCTTTCATATGGGCAGATTCGGTAAGCTTCAAACCGCCCCGCTTCTCAAACTCCACTCCGACACTATTCAATTCGAGCTCAATCTTATACGAATGAAAACCAGAGCGAAAGAGGACGGCAATATTGGCAAGATCCACTCCCGCTGCCTGCAACTCCCCTATCTTACGAATAACAAAGGCGGCCTCCTCCCGTTCGTTACGGCCGGCAAAGAGGCACGGCTTGCGATCACCTGCAATCTGAGTAAAAAGGGTCTTGGTATATTTTTCCGCTGCATTACGAATAATATCATTGGTCAGGGAAAGGATAGGCTGACTGGAACGATAATTCTCTTCCAGCTTAATGATCGTGGTCTCGGCAAAAATCTTGGGAAAGCGCATAATATTATAAAAATCAGCGCCACGAAATGAATAGATAGACTGGGAGTCATCCCCCACGACCATCACGTTGTCATGACCATGGGCCAGGAGACGAACGATATCGGCCTGAATAAGGTTAGTGTCCTGATATTCATCCACCATAATATGGGAGTAGCGACCAGCGATCTCCTGGCGAGCTTCCGGTACATCCTGCAGCAATCGCTTCCAGTTCACCAACAGATCATCATAATCCATGAGCCCGTTGTTAAATTTGAACTCCCTATAGTGACGTTCAAGATTCAATATATCATCAACATGTTCACTGAGGTGGGAAAACTGTTCGTAAATCAGATCATCCAGGGCAATGGATTTATTGACAGAACCGGAGAGCATGTTGATCAGCACCCGTTTGCTGGGAAACTGTTTATCTCGTCCGGTGAGGCCCAGGGAACCTTTCAACAAATTGACGATCCCTTCGGCATCAGCACGATCAATAATGGTGAAAGTAGAGCCAAATCCCAGATGGTGTCCATAACGACGGAGAAGCATGTTGGCGATACCATGAAAGGTTCCGCCCACAACGCGGTTGCAGGAGTCATTGAGTAAGGTCCCGGCACGCCAGAGCATCTCTTGCGAGGCTTTGCGGGTAAAGGTGAGCAGCAGTATTTTGTCTGGTGCAACTCCCTGTTCCAGGAGATGGGCCACCCGATAAACCAGTGTCCGGGTCTTGCCACTTCCTGCACCTGCGATAACAAGCAGAGGACCCTCAGTGGTAGTGACGGCTTGCCGCTGGGAAGGATTCAACTCTGAGAGGTTAACAAAAGAAACTGAAGAGGTAACAGCTGTTTGCTTAAGGTCATTTTTCATGGACAACACTCTACCATAGTGGTTCTGACCCTGCAACGTTGGTTGACAAGAACGACAGGAGGTTTATAATGGTTTGCACCAGTTTCCAGCCCTTTGCCTTGCAATAGGGCCACCGACCAAAACAACCTCAACCCTGTTAACCAACCATGGATACCAAAGCAATAGATACACTCTTTACGACAGAGATCCTGCAACAGATCTTCCCCAAAGAACGTAGCAATGATTTTTTCGAAGCCCTGTTTGGTGATGCAAGCGAAGGTGCCTATGACATCGAACTTGTCTACGGAGGGAGCAATGGACAGAAACTGACCATGGAACTCCACCTCCATGAACGTCCTGGCTGTTGCCTGGCCTGCAATCTGACCCAGGGCCTCCCCCAGGTCTTCAGCCGTCATCCCATTATCAATGTGGCAGGTATTGTAGCCGACGTCGACAAACTCCTCGGCGACAGGGCCACATGTCAGGAATGGTCTCTCGGCTACACCAATCAACGCAGTAAGGAGCTTCACGTTATTCCTATCAATATCACCCTGGAATAAGGCCGTTACGAATTTTGCCATAAAAACAACAGAGGCCAACCCCTGACGGGATCGGCCTCTGTTATTTTCATGGTTTTTTTTGTCCTGATCAGGAATTCTTCACTCGGGACCGGCCGGCAGACTTCGCGTTGTAGAGAATATCATCAACTCGTTCCAGCCATTCATCCAGACTCTCTTCCTTCTGCCACTGCGTCATGCCGATGGAGACACCGAGCTTCGTCTCTGGATCCGCCCAGATTTCCAGGCCATCAACGGCCCCGCAGAGCCTCTCGGCAAGAATTCTGCCGTTTTCCTCATTGGTATCATCCATCACCAGAATAAACTCATCCCCACCCATACGAACCAGGAGATCTGTTGTCCGGATGGCCTGCTGAAAGACCCCTGCCACCTGCCTCAACACTCGATCACCCTGTTGATGGCCAAGATTATCATTGATCTGCTTGAAATAGTCCAAATCCAGTGAAGCCATGGTTACTGAACGATTATAACGCCTGGCGGCGTCCATAATTCCATGGATACGCTCATCAAACACCCTTCTATTGGCCAGGCCGGTGAGGGCATCTTTTCTGGCACTGTCAAAAAGTTCTTCATATTCCAGGGCCCGACGTAACGATTCAATCAGGATAAGAAGTGACTCATTGATGAGATTAATCTCATCGGTATTCAGTGCGGTCCCGTCTTTAAGAATAATCAGAATGCCTGCATCTTCTGCAGTCTCAACAAGCCATTTGTTGGCATAGTGTCCATCTTCACTGATATAGGCTTGTCCTTCCTGGTCACCGTTGTTCAGCAGTTTCTCGGCAAAGGCGATGATGGAACGCCTCTTCGGCCCATGTCCCGAACAGAAGAGATGCTTCTTGGCACGAACATGATTATTGTATCCAACCAGTTCGTGCTCCACATGGGGCATCAGCCATACCGAGTAGGCCTCAATCATCCCTGAGAGTTCCAGCACACCAGCCATACGACCGTGCAATTTATTCATGAGATCAAGACGTTCTGTCTGGCGGCGAAAGTGATCAAGTTCAACCATTACCTGATCGATCTCACCGACCTTATGATCGAATGAATTATTTAACGACATGGACGTTGTCATACTCATTGTTCAATCCTTTTAATTAGAGTTCTTACGGTTATTAGTCATATCGACTCAAAAGTAAGAAACTTTAAGAAATTCTTGCCGTTTTATTCCATGCAAACAACATGCCATTACGATTTGGTATTTCAATCCCAGCCCAATGGCCGCTACAATCCGTTATTATATTTATAAAAACATATCAGGATGTTGTCAAACAAGTCCTTTTCATCTGAAAAGGTTCAAAAAAATGACCCACCATGTTTTTTCAAAAAATTTTCGATCACCATCGCCTCGAATTGTCATTTTTTTGACAAAGCAGAGGTTTGCTGCTAGGATTCGGAAAATCATGGCAGTCGCTGTTGTCAAAATATTGCTCCTGTTTTTTTTCTGTTAGCGGTGTTACACTCCCCAAAAACACAGTTCAGCCCCTTACCTTTTTTTATACTCCATGGAACTTGAAAAAATAATCGGTCAACTCTTTCTTCTTGGCTTCAAAGGGACTTCGGTTGACGCCAGGCATCCCATAGCAGTAGACCTCAGCAAAAGAAATCTGGGTGGGGTGATCCTCTTTGACAGGCTGCTGGCAGAAAAACAAGAACAGAATAATATTATCAGTGCAGCCCAGGTCAGAGCTTTAAACACATCGTTACAGAGCTATTCCTCCACCCCCTTACTCATTGCCATTGATCAGGAAGGCGGACTGGTAAGGAGGCTGAAACCCGAGAGGGGATTTCCTGAAACAGCCAGTGCTGCCGAACTGGGCAGGAAAGATGACACGACACTTACTCATATCCATGCAGCATGCACTGCCGCTACCCTGCATGCTCTGGGCATCAATTTCAACCTGGCGCCAGTGGTCGACCTCAATAGTTTCCCGAAAAACCCTGTTATCGGAAACCTGCAACGAAGCTTTTCAGCCGATCCTGACTGCGTCATTCGTCATACTACTGCCTGGATCAAGGCACATCGAAACTACAACATCCTCTCCTGCCTCAAACACTTCCCTGGCCACGGCAGTTCGCAAGCAGACTCCCACCTCGGTTTCACAGATATCAGTAGCAGTTGGCAGCAGGAAGAGTTGATCCCTTTCAGAACTCTAATCCAGAAGGGCCTGGCCGACAGCATAATGCTTGGCCACCTCTTCCATGAAAGACTTGACCCTGACTATCCAACCAGCCTCTCTCCTGCCGTTGTCAGCGGACTTCTCCGCGAACAGCTGGGCTATCATGGCCTAACCATTACCGACGATCTGCAGATGAAGGCTATTACCGACAAATACGGACTAGAAGAAGCAGTTTGTCAGTCCCTTGCGGCAGGGATCGATATGATTATAATTGGAAACAATCTTGACCATGCCCCGGGAATTCTCCAGCGAATCATTGCCGCCGTTATTCTGGCAGTAAAAGAAAACAGGATTCCTGAAACAAGGATTTATTCGGCCTGGGAACGGGTCAGAAAACTAAAAGATCAATTGCAATGCTGAACGACACCTTATCCACAAGAGCAGAGGAACACCTTATGGAAGATCAGTATGAAAAAACCCATACTCCGGTTATCGGCTATATCCTCTGGATTTTCGGTTTTCTCGGTGCCCACCGTTTTTACTATGGGCGCCCACTGACCGGAACCCTCTATTTTTGTACCCTCGGCCTCTTTTTTATCGGCTGGTTCATAGACCTGTTTCTCATTCCTGGGATGAGCCGAGATGCAAATATAAAATTCCAGCCCGGCCCCATTGATTACAACATTGCCTGGATCCTCCTCACCTTCCTCGGCCTGTTCGGCATTCACCGTTTCTACCAGGGAAAATGGATCAGCGGGATTCTCTATCTCTTGACCGGCGGACTCTTTATGGTCGGTATCATTTACGATTTCTGGACCTTAAATGAACAGCTCAGCCTGATAAATAGAGAATTACGATAAGAAGAGAGGGGAAAAAAGGAAAGACTGTGGTACTGGCCCCACAAATGGATCCGAGAAGCCAGCGATTCTTGGCCCGGAAACCAAGGATCTTGTTACACTGCAAAGCGGTGTAACAAGATAAAAGGACACAAAAACTCCCAACTACTATACAGGTTCAGGTGCGGTGCTCAGTGCTTATCAAGGACAGCGCGCACAGTTGTGGCAATATCCTGAAGTGACACCGGCTTGGTAAACCAGGACGAAAATCCGGCAGCCGACAATGTCTCTTCCGAAAGCTTATTGGCATGGCCTGTACACAGGATCACCGGAAAATCCTTTCGCCGCAGTTGGGCCTCCTCACAGAGTTCCATACCTGTCAGATAGGGCATGGTCAAATCAGTAATCATCAAATCAAATTCGTCGGGAGCAGCGGCGAACTTGAGCAGGGCCTCCTGGGCCGAGGAGCATCCGGTCACTTTATAGCCCAGGGCCTCAAGGAGTTCACCGGTCACCTTCACTACCTGTTCCTCATCATCAACCACCAGGATGTGTTCATTGCCTCCCAAACCGGCAATTGCCCCCTCTCCCACTACGGCCTGGCTCTCCATTTCGGCAAGAGGGAAGTAGAGTCGAAAAACGGTGCCCTTTCCTGGTTCACTCTCCAGTTCAATCTTTCCGCCCCAGCGAGAAACGATACCATGCACCATGGCAAGTCCCATACCGGTTCCGTGACTCTTTTCCTTGGTAGTGAAATAGGGATCAAATATTCTCTGCTGAATGGCCTTGTCTATCCCACAACCGGAATCAGCCACACTGAGCTCCACCCATTCTCCGCCATCCTCAATGCGCTCTCCCTTAGTCAAGCAGATATTGAGTTTTCCCTGGGCATCGCCAATGGCCTGAGCACTGTTGGTACAGAGATTAATCAGGATCTGATGAAACTGAACAGGATCAATGGAAACTTTTCCACACTCTGTGCTTATTTCCTGGTGAATTTCGATTGTGGCAGGTAACGTCACACGCATCAGTTTAAGCACCTCTTTGATAATAGGATGCAAATACTGGGGTAATTCTTTTTGCTCACGACTACGGGAAAAAGTTAAGATCTGCTCCACCAGGTTTTTGGCCCTTTTGGCTGCCATGAGAATCTCATTGACATACTGCTGAGAAGAGCTCCCATCCTCTCCCTCCCTCTTGGCCATAAGCCGCATGATTTCGGCATACCCCATAATTGGAGTCAAAACATTATTAAAATCATGGGCTATCCCGCCAGCCAGGGTTCCAACCGCCTCCATCTTCTGCGAATGGCGGAGCTGTTGCTCAAGATCAATCTGAGCACTGACATCCCGCCCCATGACAAAGATGCTGGTCACCTGTCCATTTATATCTTTAATGGGGGTACCAACCACCTCAAGGGTCTTCTTCTCATTTGGCTTAGAAACAGACTCGATCTCTACAATACCGCTTTCCACTTTCCCGGTCTTCAGGCTTTTCAAAACCGGACAGTCACTACAACTCTCTTCACGATCATGAAAGAGCTGATAACAAAAAAGATTATCCTCGACAGTCAGGGGGGGAAAGCTATTATTAGTCCACAGGACTCGGGCCTCCCGGTCCAACAGGGCCAGCATCCCTGGAAATCCATCAAGAATAGCCTGTTTCTGAGCTGATTCTTCCTGAAGTTTCTGCTGTATTTTTCTCTGCTCGGTCAGATCAAAGAGGGTCGTAGCAAGCCCTACCACACTCCCATCACCACCCCTTATTACAGATTTATGATAACTGACCGGACATTCGGGATTTCCAGGAATCTGTACGGTGCCTTCAAAGGATTCCTCTCCCCCTTGCCTGAGAATTTTTAAGTCAATAGCCCGAATTTTTTCCTCGGCAGCAGGACTCAACAACTGATACAGATCAGACTCCGGCAAGCTCTCCAGATCAACACCTAAGAATGTGGCAAAGGCACTGTTTGCTCCCAGGTAGTAGCATTCTGCATCCTGAAAAAACACGGGGATAGGAATAGCATCAATAAGATCCTGCTCAAAACGGAGTAATTCTTCCAATCGCCTGGTCCTGTCCTCGAGTAGTTCCTCAAAGAGAGGATTCAAGTCTTTTACTATTTTACGATCAACCATCATGTTCCACTACAGCTCAACGGAGTACTCATAAAAGCTTTTCTCCCCTGCCCATGTAAGAGTTTAGGTACCCTTCAGCTATTGTACCCGACGATAGACATCCTCAATTTTTGCATAATTCTCCTCAAACAACTCCACCACATACGGATCAAAGTGAATTCCTTTCTGTTCTACAACAACCTTTCTCGCCTCCTCCAGCGACCAGGCTTCTTTATATGGCCGCTCTGAAGAAAGGGCATCAAAGACATCACACAGCGCCGCCACACGCCCGGCGAAGGGAATTTCCTCTTCCTTCAAGCCCAGGGGGAAACCAGTTCCATCCCACTTTTCATGATGGGTAAGGGCAATCAAATGGGCCAGATTCATCAGTTCGTTTTCTGACCCGTACAAGAGATCTGCTCCAATGAGGGTGTGGCGCTTCATCTCCTCAAACTCATCCGGGGTCAGCCTTCCTTTTTTATGCAATATACCATCACTGACCCCTAATTTACCAATATCATGCATCGCACTGGCATGGAAAAAGAGTGTAAGCTCATGCTCTTTCATACCATGGGCCCGTCCCAGAATCACACAATAATGAGCCATTCTGGTAGTATGGCGACTGGTTTGATGGTCATGATACTCGGCTGCCTGAACCAGCCTGCTGGTGATCTCAACCTGGGCCTCCCGCAACTCTCTGGTTCGCTCATAGATCATTTCTTCCAATTCGTCTCTGTGCCGCTGCAGCTCACGCTGGGCCACGCGCAGAGCAATATGGGTCTGAACCCTGGCCTTGACGATCACCGGCCTCACCGGTTTGACAATAAAATCGACGGCTCCGAGAAGAAAGCCGCGGGTCTCGTCCTTCTCTTCGTCCATGGCTGTCACGAAAATAATCGGAATGTTGACCGTCTCTGCCTGTGCCTTCAAGCGCTTACATACCTCGTAGCCATCCATACCCGGCATCATCACATCGAGAAGGATGAGGTCCGGTTTTTTCTCCAAGGCCGCCTTAATGGCATCAAGACCATTGGTTGCCACAACAAGACGATAACTCTCCCGGAGAGCCCCGACCAGAATCTTGATATTAGCGGGGATATCATCAACAAGAAGAATTGTATTGCGTTGAGTGTTCACCCTGTTTTTCCTCCTTCAAAGAGTCGACTCTTGATCTTGCTCAGAAAATCAGTCCCTCGCTCAAAATTGTAATTCCGCAGGTGATTTTCCAATCTCGCCATCTCTTCGTCAACACCCTGCCCATAAAACATCTCTTTCTGTTCCAGCCAATACTCTTCAGCCATGGGATCAAATCCTCCAATCATCTTCTCCAATTGGACAAGAATCGCCAGCATTGCCTCTCGATCGCCTGTGGTCAGTGACCTGACCACAGGCCTCTCTTTTGTATCACCACAGAAATCCTCAAGTTTCCCCACAACCTGCCCTAGCTGAGTCAAAGCATCTTCAATTATTTCAAGCCGCCCCGCATGGAGAGTTTGGGTGTACCCTTCTCCTCCATGCTGTTGGCCAAGCATCTCTTTCACATCTAATTCCAGCTGCAGGCTCACATCCTGGAGATGATGGGCTGAAAGATTGGCGGCAGTTCCTTTCAAAGTATGCACTTCCCTGGCAGCTGCCTCCAGATCCTCTTCGAGCAACCTGGGAAGTCTTTCCGCTACCTCGTTACCGAATTCTTGGAGATCCTTTAGCATTCTGAGGTACGATTTCATATTACCCGCCATCCTGGCGACACCTGATTCAACATGGACCCCGGGAAACGATTCCGGTAGATCAGCCATGCTTTTCTGCAAGGCAAAAACAGTTTGATCCTCCCTGTACATGGGTTCAAGCTGATCCGGCCTCATCCAACGGGTAATGACAGAAAACAGCAGTTCAGGAGTGATGGGCTTTGCCACATAATCATTCATACCGGCCTGGATGCATTTATCGCGATCACTTTGCATGGCATGAGCGGTGACGGCAATAACCGGTAACCCACTTAACACAGGATTGCTGCGGATAACCTTGGTGGCCTCGTATCCATCCATCACCGGCATCTGCACATCCATTAACACACCATCAAATTCCTCTCCCCTGTCCTGAAGGATATGAACAGCCTCCTGACCGTTATTGGCAATTTCAACAATGACTCCGACACTCTCAAGAAGTTCTCTGGCAACTATCTGATTGATATGATTATCTTCCGCCAAGAGGATACGGACTCCCGCCAACTGTACCGAACCAGGAAAAAGTCTGCTATTTTCACGTTCATCAAGACTTACATGCATTGCCTCTGGATAGTTAAAAATATCCATTATGGTATCAAAAAGGAGCGATTGTTTTACCGGTTTAGTAAGAAAATATTTAATTCCGGCCTCCTTGGCCAGTACAATTTCACGATCACCGCCAAAGGCGGTCATCATGATAATCGGTACCTTCTCTGCCCCATTCATTTCCCGAAAACCTTGGACACACTCAATGCCGTCAATTCCAGGCATGCGCCAATCCACGAGGAGGAGATCATAACGACTGACATCTTCACCGATCAACCTTCTCCCCTCTGTACAGGAAGAAGCCACATCAACCTGGAAATGAAAGGACTCCAGCATCTTGGTGGTAATACACCTGGCCGTTTCGTTGTCGTCAATGACCAGGACCTTCAACCCTCTGATAGTGGCCGGGACCACGTATTGAATTTCACGTTCTTGCGGCAGTCGAACAAACTCAGCAGTAAAAAAGACCGTTGTCCCCTCACCAGGTGTACTGTCCACCCAGATTTCTCCACCATGTAGATTGACCAGGCGGCGACAGATGGAAAGACCAAGACCGGTACCACCATATTCTCTGGTTGTGGAGCCATCTGCCTGGGTAAAAGGCTCAAAGAGTGATTCGTACTGGTCCTTTCTAATCCCCACTCCGGTATCTTTTACCGAAAAAAGAATCCGAACGGTGTCGTCAAGCTCCGAATCAATGGTGGCATTGACAAAAATCTCCCCATGTTCAGTGAATTTAATAGCGTTCCCCAAAAGATTAACAAAAACCTGCTCCAACCGCAAAGAGTCCCCACGAAGGGCTACTGGAATTCCGGGCTCGATACCAATAATCAGCTCAATATCCCTGTTGGCAGCCTGGTCACCGAAGAGATCAGCGAGTTTATTAAAAAACTGATACAGTTGAAAGTCCACCTTTTCAAGTGTTATCTTTCCGGCCTCAATCTTCGAGAAATCAAGGAGATCGTTAATGATTGCCAGCAAAGACTCGGCAGAGGAGCGAACGGTGAGGAGATACTCGCGAAGCTTGGGGTTCAGTTTTTTATTGAGGGCCAGACCCACCATGCCAATAATGGCATTCATCGGTGTCCTGATTTCATGACTCATATTGGCAAGAAAACTAGACTTTGCCTCATTAGCGGTCTGGGCCTCAAGCATGGCCCGCTCCAACTTTTCAGTTCGCTCCTTGACCAGATCATGAAGGGAACCGTTCAGCTCACGCAACTCACTATCCCGCTGCCGTACAGCCTTGCGCATGGCCTCAAAGGCTGAAGCCAATTTTCCGATTTCATCCCTGGAATCAGCAGGAACCCGGTGACAGAAATCTCCACTTTTCATAGCATCGGCAGCAGCTACCAGCCCGTCGACCCTCCTGCTCCATTTGCCGATTAAATTAAAAATCAAAAAAATACCAAATGCGGCGGCAAGATGAGCAGCCACCAGCGAAACAAAAGCCTGGTACAACTGAGCCTGACGAACCGCCCCCAAAGATAAGGCCACCACCACCTTACCAACTTCCTTATCCCCGAGAAACGCCTTTCCAGGAGCAGCACCTGACCATTGTTGAAAATTTTCATCGGTCCTGAACATGATGGGATTGGAAACCACCAGAGACCCTCCACTACTTCCGGAGTAATTAAAATGGGCAAAGGCAGATTCATCCAGAATACGCCGGGCCACGATCTCATTCTCATTATTGTAGACAAGAAGAAACTGCACCTGACTGTTCCAGAGAAAACCCTCTAACAGCCTGTCCAGCTCCTGCATATCCTGAACAATCATTGGCAGCTCTGCGGCCTGGGATAAGCCCCGAACAATAGACTCAGCTGATCGTTTCTGTTCAGATTCAATGAGTCGGTTTGTCTGATAGATATTAATAATGGTGGTAAGAGACAAACTTGCAACCACAACCACAACGACAATTAAGGTCGCCTTGCTCCGCAGCGAGTAACTTTTGATGGGGAAAAGAGCCATAATATCCTATGTAAAGTCTGATGATTCACCAGACAACGTATCCACAAGCGATACCCATATGTTCATTGATTATGCCCGATAACATGGGTGCGGTCAACGGTCTCTGCGACCAGAGCAATCAAGACTGTCGGTAACGATCAACCTGACTGCACGGGGGCAGCCGATGTTACAAACTGAAACAATTTCTACACCTGGGCAAACAGGTCCTGTACCAGAGACCCGGCATGAGTGGCCTGCCAGCCGTGAATCCACCATCCAGACCAAAGAGGGCGCTACCCATGACAACTGCCCGGAACAAGGGAAAAGCGAAGATTGATTTCACAATGAAGCAAAAAACAGAACCTTGACTATTGCCTGTTATGAATAGAAAAATCAGCAAAGCCACATAATAGTGGAACGACGACAGCTTATCTGCCTTGCTGAAGGCATGGGGATCTCTGCAAAAGAAGAAGCAGAAAATAGAAAAGTTGCTGCCTTTTTTCTTTCATGCAAAAAAAACAGAGGGCTACCTTCTCCAAGGGATGCAGTCCAAAAGACAAAACAGGAATGTGCTTGCCAGAGCCTCAGTATCTCTAAAACATTACACATTACCCCTCTCTCCAGTGTTTGAAAAGACAAAAACCAGATATTAACTGTCATTCAAAGAAGATAAGACTCAATCCCATTGATCAACTCAATTTTCACCATTCCCTCAACATAAAAATAGTGCTCACAATTCATCCCGAAAAAAAAGGAAATATTGAATTATGAACATTTTTCTTTTTACCGAAATGAAGATATGGGGTAAAAGATCTCTTTCGGGTAATAAATCAAGGTTTCGCTTGACATCAAAAATCTGCTTACCCGGCAAGAAAAACAATTCGACCGATCCTTCAACCTTTGTGTCTGTTGAGCGCCTTATAAATATTTTCATCTTTTACGTCAAAAGCCACCACAATTCAAAACCTTACGTCTTTACTGGCAAAAGAATTTTCCAGTAAAGGCCTACCAGTTCCACCAACATCCCTCAGAACAATGCAAAGAGACCCATTCCCAAAACCATTTTCCTGCAAAGAAAGACCCGATATCAGCTATCCCTGCACCTGGCTCTATAAGGTCATCGGAACCGATGAGGACGCTCTTCGCCAAGCTATTCAGGTCGTCTGTGGAGAGGATACTGCTCAGATCAGTCGCTCCCATACCAGCTCCGGAGGCAAGTATTGCAGCCTGAATGTCGAAATCGAAGTGGAAAGTGACGAAATTCGTTTGGCCTATTATAAAAATTTGACCAGCCATGCCGTGGTCAAGATTGTTATGTGAAGGAGAAACATATGGAGCAAAAATCAGAGAAAAAAGACTCCCGCCTCATTCCTGTCCTTCGCGAAGGAGTCGCTGTTATTCAGATGATCTTTTTTAAAGAGATGAAGAATATTATTTCCAAAAACCAGCCGGATCTGGATATCGTCTCACAAACCATGCTCACAGGTGCTATCACCAACGAACTCTTCGGATCCAACAACCCGGAAGAAAAATTCCAGAATTTCCGCAAACAGCATCGAGGTATCATCGAGCAGGAGTTGTTGAACCTGCCGACCAAGCTCCCTAACCTGATCGCTCCACTCTCCGACGCCCTTCGAGTCCAGACCCTCTGTGATAATCAGGAGGGAATCGATTCCACTCATATCCTGAAACAGGCCAACAGCTGCAACATCTTGTCCGCAGAGCGGGAAATCCCTCTCCCATCTGCCTTTATGGAGACTGTACGCAAGCTGGGAAAAGAATACAACCTCCTCATCCCTCCGGTTGAGTTTGATCACTCAGAAGAACAGGGCCTGCTCCAATAGAACAGAATCCATAGATAGATTGGCAACGAGACCTTTCATCCTCCATTCAAGTCAGATTCGGAACCTGCACTGAACGACGATTACAAGATCGGCCAAAGATCGCCTCACCATCAACTACGAGCTGTTCAAATCAGTTTCGAACAACACCTGCATATATACTCCTGGGTACCCTTCTGGTCTTCGGCTTCACCTCTCTGGTCCTGCTCGCTGCCAAGGCTCCCGTTCTCGCCTCATTTCACAATATCTGGCTGGGGGCCTTTACCTCCAGTGCCAAGTTCAGCCAAGTCCTTGCCGTATGGGTGCCCTTGATTCTCTGCTCCAGCGGCCTCCTTTTTACCTTCAGAGCCAACCTCTGGAACATCGGCATTGAGGGCCAGGTGATCATGGGAGCAATAGCAGGAATGGCAGTACTCCGCATTCCCGAACTCGACAGTCCTGCTCTGACTTTGTTCCTTTCTTTTACCGCTGCCATGCTTGGAGGTGGCTCTTGGGGACTGCTGGCAGGACTCTTGAAAACCCGGGGCGGGGTCCATGAAATATTTGGCGGACTGGGTCTCAACTTCGTATCCCAGGGTTTCATCCTCTGGCTTATCTTCGGCCCCTGGAAACGACCGGGCATTGCCTCCATGAGCGGCACCGAACTCCTGCCCCACCAGCTCTGGCTGTCCACTCCTTCAGGCTGGCGAGTGGCAACAGGCGGACTGATCATAGCCGTCTCCGTCCTCATCATGACCTGGCTTCTGCTCACAAAAAGCAAACTGGGACTACGACTGAAGGCCATAGGCCGCAACCCCAGGGCAGCCCTGCTCTACGGCCTTTCACCAGAACGCTATTATCTCCTGGCAATATGCATTGGCGGGGCCTGCGCTGGAATGGCTGGCTTCCTCCAGATTACAGCGGTGTATCACCGTCTTATCCCCAGTATTTCCAGTGGCTATGGATATCTTGGACTCCTCCTGGTCATGCTTGCAGGCTATCGGACTCTCCCGGTCCCTTTTCTTGCCCTCTTTTTCTCGGCCCTGAATGTGGGAGCCATTCAACTACCCATTGTCCTCCAACTAGACTCCGCCCTTTCCGGAGTCATCCAGGGTTGCTGTGTACTCAGTGCCCTTTTCATTCTGGGCATGCGTTTAAAGAGGAAACAGCCATGATTGCAGAACTCCCCTTTCCCATTCTCCTGGCCTCGGTCCTGGCAGCCAGCGCGCCGCTGATCATCATTGCTCTGGGAGAAACGCTGACAGAAAAAGGAGGGGTCATCAATCTCTCCCTCGATGGAGTTGTACTCCTCTCAGCCATGGCCGCCTTTGCAGTGGCCAAAGAAACCGACTCGTTGCTTCTGGGTTTTTTCGCAGGCGGAGGGACTGGTGTTCTTGCAGGTGTTATCGTCGGCTATTTCAGCATCTCCCTCCATCTCTCCCAGGTGGCGGTGGGATTTGCCCTTTCCCTTCTCAGCCGAGACCTTGCCTATTTCCTTGGCAACCCATATAGCCGGGTACAGGGACTAACTCTGCTGGCCACAAAACTGCCTTTCTATGATGCCCTGCCCTCCTTCCTGCAGGCCATTCTCACTCAACCCCTCACTGTACCTTTTGCCTTCCTCCTCATCGGTCTCCTCTGGTATTTCTTCACCTTTAGCAGATCAGGACTCTGCCTGCGTTCCGTGGGAGAAAATCCAGCTGCATCATTTGCCCGGGGCCTGAATCCCACAAGAATTCAGATGGCAGCAGTCCTTGCCGGTTCATTTCTGGTCGGCATTGGCGGAGCTGCCTATTCCCTGTCCCTGAAACCAGGATGGGGTCGCCCGCAAGGAGCAGAGGGAATCGGCTGGATTGCCCTTGCCCTGGTCATATTCGGCGGCTGGCATCCGCTGCGAGTCGCACTCGGTGCCATGTTCTTTGCCTTTCTTCAGGTCAGCGGTATAGGCCTGCAGAGTCTCTTCCCCTCAATCCCATCTCAGGTCTTCCAGACTGCTCCCTTCCCACTGATGATCTTCACCCTCATCTTCATGCACTATTCCACCCGCAAAAATCAAAAGCAAGGAGGCCCCACAGGCGGTTTCCAGCACCTGATCAACACCCCTGTTCCTGACCCGGGCACCAAAAGCATTGGGGAAAACCTACAGACAGGAGTAACAGCTTCAAGGCAGACAGCAGCCCACCAGCATCCTCTCGGGTTTCTCTGGCAAAAGATTTCCTTGCCCCACAAATTCCATGCCAATGCCCACTCCACCATCACTGCCCATTGTCAACTAAAAAGGCAGCAAGAAGAGGATAGGCAAGCATGCCAATCTTGGGCCTTCCCTCCAGATCCATGGCGGCTCCATTCCTGCAGCCCCAACAGAGCGTTGGCTGCTGTGACCACGTACCTGCGAAACCGAGAGCATCAGTCCTTCAGGGCTGGAGGGACTTCCACTGACAGGGGCAAAACAAAAGGAGTGATCTATTCCTGGTCAGCCAGACGCACCTGAACCACACCCCGCACAGAATTAGAGCAGAACAATCCATCCGCACGATAAAGATCTTCACGAGTCACGACCTGCTCCTGAAGTCTGCCCTGGCTTTCCTGGAGAAGCCTTTTACGCATGGTTCCGGCCAGGAGACCGGAAGCAATGGGGGGGGTGACAAATTTTCCGTCAAGAGAGAGGATGAGATTAGAAATACAGCCCTCGGTCAATTCCTCACGTTCATTGAGAAAACAGACATCAAAAAGGCCACGCTCCCGGGTCCTGGCAAACTCCTCCTGGAACAGATCCCTGCGACTGGTCTTGTGAAAATACCAGGGAGAAGAAGAGTCCACCTTTTTGGCCGACAGGCTGATACAGGGCAGGTCATCATGCTCTTCTGCCACCCTATCCGGCAGGCTGCGATGACGGGGAGGATCACAGGGCTGGGAAGTGCTTTGCATGGTCCCGTCCTTGAAAAGAGTCAACCGAATCCGAGCGCATTGCTCACCGATCTTTTCACTCAGGTCATTCAAGCAGGCCAGGATTTTCTCTCTGTCATAACTAAAGCAGAAAAAGAGAGCTGACCCCTGGAGCCGTTCCAGATGTTCTTCCAACAGCCAATAGCCCTGACCCGCCTGCCAAAGAAGGGTCTCGATGAGATAAAAATCCGGGAGCGGCTGAGTCAGGAAATGTCCCTTTAACAAACATTCCGCCCACTCCTGCTCTGGATCCGAATCGTAAACAATGCCGGAGCCGATCCCCATCTCCCCTTTTCCGTCAACAAGACGGATGGTACGGATAGGGACATTAAAAACAGCTTTTCCTGCCGGAGACAGATAGCCGATGGCACCGGTATAGACACCACGGCCAGCCTCTTCCAGTTCACGGATAATCTCCATGGTCCGAATCTTGGGGGCACCGGTCACGGAGCCACAGGGGAACAGGGCCCTGAAAAGATCAAAAAGCGAAACCCGGGCCAATGCATCTTTATCGGTCTCAGCCCGGATGGTGGAGGTCATCTGCAGCAGGCTTTCATACCGTTCCACATCAAAGAGCGACGTGGTCACCACCTGTTCATCCCCAAGCATACGCATGAGACGGCCAAGATCATTGCGGAGAAGATCTACGATCATCACATTCTCGCTTCGATTCTTGATATCTGTCTGCAGCATCCGGCAAAAGGCATCATCCTCCTCCATATAGCGTCCCCGTTTCATGGTACCCTTCATGGGACGAACAGCAATGGAGTCTGATTCGACACGAAAAAAAAGCTCTGGAGAGAGAGAGAGAATATGTTCTTTGCCGCGCCGCATCAAGGCACCGTAGGCCACAGACTGATTGCGCCGTAAGGTCTGGTACAGACTCTCGGCAGAACCGGAAAAATCAAAGAGGAGTTTCAAGGTATAGTTGACCTGGTAGGTGTCACCGGCAGCAATATACTCCCTGATCCGAGAGATGGCCTCCAGATAACTCCTCCGAGACTGGCTGGGCTGCAGGTTCTTTATCTGAAATCCAGGCAGATTGATGGCCTCTGGTAAGCAACCAGGCAAGTGATTCCTGCCTGTCCGGTGATCAAAGAGCAGAGGTTCGGAAAAAACAGTGAAAGAGGCAAGCGCTTCAGCCCCTTGCCCGGCAACAGGCAGCAGGGGAAACAGAGCAGGCTCCAGCAGATAACCAAGCTCATAGCTCATCCATCCTGCCAGATAGTGCCCCTGATCCAGCACCGCTTGCATTTCCGCAAAAAAAACGCCAGGGTCATCTCCAGGATAACACTCCAATCGCTGCTGGGGATGCAAAAAGAGCAGGGAGGAAATATTTTCCCTATCACTTCGAACAGTATCGAAAAAGATATACTCATCTTCTCCCTGAAGGAAGGTCAACAACTCCTCCAACTGCTCTTTTTTAAGTGGCCTCATGACCAAACGATGTGATCTCCGTAGGAAAGAGAAGAAATAATGGCGCCCATTAGTAACCGATCATGGAGGGCACCAACTGTGAGACCTTCCAGCATCCATATTATAAAGAGGCATACCTCCCCCAATTTAGCATGCCCCTCTTCTATCAGTTCAAGGGATAATTTCAAGAAAAAACGTACCACCACAAGGCATCATGGTATTGGAACAAATGGAGTGGAAGAAGACAAAGCGAGCAGCCCAACTCTCTGCTACCTCTTTGCAACACCATGGAACGACTAGGAAATGACATAACGTAATCGGGGTACACAATCAGAAAAAAGAACTTGAAAACACTCGCTTCATCCTCTTACCATGCTGGCCTCAAGCTCTGTTCTGACATCGGGATTCTGATTCCACTATCATTCATCACTAATACTTGCGTCTACGGTAAAAATATTTTATATTGACAATTTCTGCACTACCATTTTATTTTCAAAAACCACTCAGGCTGCTGAATCTCGGGAAACAGAACTATCAGTAATCTCTTTTCACCATCTGTGTCATACAAGGAGACATCATGTTAATTAAGGATTGGATGGCAACCACCATACTCACTGTGGATGCCAACACCTCGGTCATGCGGGCCGGAAGAACAATGAAAGAAAACAATATACGAAGGTTACCAGTTGTCTCCCAGGGTAAACTTGCAGGGATTATCACTGACCGGGACCTGAAAGAGGCCTCTCCCTCCAGTAAAACAGAGATTGATCTGCATGAAATGTATTATCTTCTCTCTGAGATGAAGGTCAAGGATGTCATGACCGGCAACCCCATCTGTCTGAATAAAGACGACACCCTGGAAAAAGCAGCCCTGGTCATGCTCAATGAGAAAATTTCCGGTCTCCTCATTGTCGACGAGAACCAGAATCTGGTGGGACTGCTTTCCGAATCAGACGTACTCCGCGGCTTTATCCATGCCACGGGCATTCAGGATGGTGCCTTTCAGATTGTAATGGACATGTCTGACGCCGGAGGCTCAGTCTCCAAGCTGATTGATGTCCTGCGACAGAATAAAGCCAGAGTACTTTCCATTCTGACTTCTTTTGATGATGCCCCTGCCGGATCAAAACGGGTCTCAATCCGCATTATCCCCTATGACGAAGAAGTAGAATCTCTGATCAAAGAACTTGAAGGCATGGAAGGATACCACCTCGTCAGCCACGGAGTTGATGACTTAAGCAATCTTCCAAAAAAATAACAGAACCCAAGGAACCACATTAGAAGATCGGAGCAAAGAAGAAAAGCTGAAAGGACATTACCCTGTTCTGCTTTCTCCCTTTTGCCCTCTGTCTTCTGATTTCCCTACAACATCTAAGGAGAATTATCAATGTCGAGAAAAATGGTCACAATCGATGGTAACCAGGCATGTACCCATGTCGCCTATGCTACCAGCGAAGTTATTACCATCTATCCTATTACACCGTCTTCACCTATGGCTGCTGAGGCAGACACGAAGGCAACAGGAAAACAGGAGAACATCTGGGGCTCAATTCCTGTTGTTACTCAGATGCAGTCAGAAGGCGGCGTTGCCGGTTCTCTGCATGGCTCCTTGGCCACTGGCGTCCTGTGTACCACCTTTACCGCCTCCCAGGGATTGTTGTTGATGATCCCCAATATGTATAAGATCGCCGGTGAGCTGACCCCCACCGTCTTCCATGTCACTGCCCGCTCCATCGCCTGCCAGGGACTCTCCATCTTCGGTGACCATGCAGATATCTATGCTGCCCGTCAAACCGGCTGGGGCATGCTCTGTTCCCAAAATGTCCAGGAATGTATGGACATGGCCCTCATTGCCACCCAGGCCTCTCTGGCCACCCGTATTCCCTTTATCCACTTTTTCGACGGCTTCCGGACCTCCCACGAGATCCAGAAGATCGAGGAACTGACCAACGAAGATATGGCGGCCATGATTGATGAGGACCTGATCATCGCCCATCGCCAACGCGCCCTGTCCCCTGATCATCCAAGCATGCGCGGTACAGCTCAAAACCCTGACGTCTACTTCACGGGTCGTGAGACCGTAAACAAGTACTACAACGCCACTCCCGGCATCGTCCAGGAGACCATGGATAGGTTTGCCGCCATCACTGGCCGCCAGTACCACCTTTTTGATTACTACGGAGCCCCGGATGCCACGGATGTCGTTGTCATGATGGCCTCCGGTTGTGAGACTGTTTCTGCCACCATTGACCATCTGGTCAGTGAAGGCAAGAGCGTAGGTATGGTCATCGTTCGTCTTTTCAGACCCTTCGACTGCAAAGCCATGGTCAACTCCCTGCCTGCAAGCGTCGAGCGTATCACGGTCCTTGACAGAACCAAAGAGCCTGGTGCTCCAGGAGATCCCCTGTACCTCGATGTCCGCGCTGCAATCGGCGAAGCCACTGAATCCAACGTTTCAGCCTACCAGCCTCTTATCCTTGGTGGCCGTTACGGACTGGGATCTGCCGAGTTCACTCCGGCGATGGCCAAGGCTGTCTTTGACAATATGGCTGCCATGGCTCCCAAAAATCATTTCTGTGTCGGCCCCAACGATGATGTAACAGGATCCAGCCTGGCTTACGATGCCACCTTCTCCATCGAAGGTTCTGACGTCTATCGTGCCATGTTCTACGGTCTGGGTTCTGATGGTACCGTCGGTGCCAACAAGAATACCATCAAAATTATCGGTACCGAGACCGACAATTCGGCTCAGGGCTACTTTGTTTATGACTCCAAGAAATCCGGTTCCATCACCACCTCTCATCTGAGATTTGGCAAAAACCAGGTTGTGGCCCCTTACCTGATTAATAAGGCCAACTTCATCGCCTGTCATAACTTCACCTTCCTGGATCAGTATGACATGCTGCGCAACCTGGAAGAAGGTGGAACGTTCCTCCTGACCACCACCTTCAATGCCAAGCAGATCTGGAAAGAGTTGCCCAATAACGTCCAGAAAGACCTGATCAACAAAAAAGCCAAATTCTACATCATTGATGCCCTTACCCTGGGTGAGACCCTGGGTCTTGGTGCCCGCATCAACATGATCATGCAGACTGCCTTCTTCCTCATCTCCGGAATTATTACCGAGAAAGAGGCTATCACCGCCATCAAAAATGCCATCAAGAAGACCTATGGCAAGAAGGGTGACAAGGTAGTCAACATGAACTACAGTGCTGTTGATGCAGCCGTAAAGAATATTGTTCAGGTAAAACTGAGCAAATCCACCAGCGGCCATGATATGCCTCCCACCGTTCCTGAAAGTGCCCCGGCGTTTGTCAAAGAGGTTACTGCCAAGATGATCGAAGGCAAGGGCGACCAGGTCAAGGTCTCTCAGATGCCTGATGACGGAACCTGGCCCACCGCCACCACTCAATACGAGAAACGAAACATTGGTGTTCATGTTCCCGAGTGGAACCCGGAAAACTGTATTCAATGCGGTCAGTGCTCTCTGGTCTGCCCCCATGCTGCTATCCGTATGAAGATCGCTGCCGACATGAGCAAGGCCCCCAAAAGCTTCAAGTCTATTCCGGCTGTGGGGAAGGCCTTCAAGGATTCCAGTTTCGCTATCCAGGTCTTCACCGAGGACTGCTGTTCCTGCACCCAGTGCATGGATGTCTGTCCAGGCAAAAAAGGCGACAAGGCCCTGCAGATGGTGGCCAACTCCGATACAATCCGCAAGACTCAGGCCAAGAACGTGGAATACTTCCTCGCTCTGCCCGAGGTCAATCCTGCCGATGTCAACCCGGCAACCATCAAAGGCAGCCAGCTCCTGCGTCCGCTCTTTGAGTTCTCCGGTGCCTGTGCAGGATGTGGTGAGACCCCGTACATCAAGCTCGTTACCCAGATGTTCGGCGACCGAATGCTGATCGCCAATGCCACCGGTTGTTCATCCATTTACGGTGGCAACCTGCCCACTACCCCATACTGCAAACGTGAAGATGGACGCGGACCAGCATGGGCCAACTCCCTCTTTGAGGATAACGCAGAGTTCGGTCTTGGTATGCGCGCCTCTGTCAGCAAACTTGGATCCCAGGCTACCGAGCTTCTCTCTAAGGCTGTGGAGGCCAAGCTCATCACCAAGAAAATGGCCGATGATATCCAGAATGCCCCCCAGAAAAGTCAGGTCGAGATCGAGGCCCAGCGTGACCGCGTGGCCACGCTCAAAGCCAAACTGGCAGGGAACAGCAATGTCATTGCCAAGCGTCTCCTTGGCTGTGCCGATTACCTGGTGAAGAAATCTGTCTGGATCTTCGGCGGTGACGGTTGGGCCTACGACATCGGTTACGGCGGACTGGATCATGTCCTCGCTTCCGGCGAAAACGTCAATGTCCTGATCCTTGATACCGAGGTCTACTCCAACACCGGTGGCCAGATGTCCAAGTCCACCCCGCGTGCTGCCACCGCCCAGTTTGCAGCAGGTGGTAAAAAGATGCCGAAGAAAGATATCGGTATGATTTTCTCCACCTACGGTAACGTCTACGTGGCCAAGGTCTCCATGGGTGCGAACCCGAACCAGGTTGCCAAGGCCATAGCCGAAGCAGAGGCCTACGACGGACCTTCTCTAATCATCGCGTATGCCCACTGCATCAACCACGGCATCAACATGACCAAGGGGCTGCACCAGCAGAAAAAGGCCGTTGAATGTGGACATTGGCCACTCTACCGCTTCAATCCTGAACTGGAAGAAACTGGTAAGAACCCTCTCTCCATCGACTCCAAAGAGCCCACACTGAGCTTTGAAGAATACGCCATGGGAGAGAATCGCTACCGGATGCTGAAGATGATGAATCCCGAGCATGCCGAGGAACTCATGGCAATGTCCCAGAAAGACGTGACCAGGAGCTGGAAATTCCTCCAGGCCCGGGCTGCATCTATGGAACCTGAAAAATAAGACCTCTTCGATATCTCTATACAACAAAAAAGGGCCTTGGAAGTGTTCCTTCCAAGGCCCTTTTTTGCTATTAAGAGAAGAGGAGGCAGGGTGAGGAACACTACCCCACCCCAATTCTATTTGAAGGCCCCACTCTCGACTCTCATAAAACTATTATTCCATCTCCAGATCGATATTGATCTTTTCTCCACGATCTGCCTTGATCTTTTTATAATCATCAATGGACTGCGTCACCGAATCGTCCTGCCGTTTTTTGATCTCTTTGACTTTTGCCTGGATCATTTCATCTTTGATAGGCAGCCCTTCTGCACCAAAGAGCGAAGCTGCCAGATACTGAAACGAAAAGAGCATCAGTTCCACGTCGTCATTCTTGATTTTTTCCACCACCTCATCATCTATGATGTAGGTATCAAGGAATGAACTTTCAAATATAAACCTGCGGAAGTGGTCCAAATCAGTGGAGGTCATAAAAAACATCCGTTTGGCCTGTTCTGAGAGCGATGCCTGATGCCCGAATGATTTACGACGCATCACCAGACGCAGCCACTCTTTGTTCATCTCATCACGAACATCCACACCCTGATCGGCACGCCATTCGGCCACCGTCCATTCCTTATCTTCTTCAAAGCCTTTGCAATGCTCTTCTTTGACGATGAAAAAGAATTTTTCTTCATCTTTATGATCAGCACCTCCACCCATGGCCCCCTGTCCTTCATGAAAATCTGCCATTCCCACCGGATAATATCTGCAGGCAGATGGGCGATCGGTATAGACAGTACACCCCTCAGGAGTCACAAAAGGGCACCTGTTGTCACCCTCCGTCAGTTTGAGAGCAACTCCCGGCATATCTGTTCCTTCCAGATAAACAGGAGTTGTATATTGCTGCAGTAACTCATGAGCTGGGATGTTCAGACGTTTTTTGAGCATCAAAATATCATAGGGAGTAAGAATAATCTTGATTCCTCCGCAGCATGCAGTAAAACAACTCACCCCTGGATGACAGCGAAACTTGATTTTACTCTCCAGGGTCAATTTTTTGGGTAGGATATTGGAAGGATTTGTAGCCTTGCCAAACAGTACTCTTTCCTTCCCAGACATCTCTTTTTCAGTCATTTCGACACCTTTGATTCAATTTAATGTATAATCTCTTTTTCAAGACAGTTTCTTCTCTTTTAAGCCCTGTATACTATACACATAGCTGTTCAGTGTCAAACCTATTTCCTCTAAGGATTTCCGGAGAATGAAAGATGTCATTCTCTCCTCTGTAATCCCTTGCGGTTTATTAAAAATGTCTTATATTCAAGTTCCGATCGTTTGATTGATTCCCGGAGAATTCCGGTCTATATATATAGGAACAGTACATGAAACTTTTTGTTCGTCCCCTCGATTTTTCAAGAATTCAGACTTTGGTGTATCATCTCCCCGAAGGCCCCTCTCTCTCGCTTCCCATGGAAGGGATTGAAGAATTTCTCGAACTTGAACTTGATGTTGGCCACATATGTGACACCTCAGAAATCGATGGAGTTGTCCACTTTTTCCCCAAGGGGAACGCCTGACCCCTCTCCCTTTCCAGGACCATGAACAGCCCCCTGCCCGAAATCCGTCTCCATTCGGATGGGCATGTCCATACCCGATATTGCCATCATGCTTCAGGGGGAATGGAGGACTATGTTCTCTGTGCAATTGCGGCCGGGCTGCAAGAAATAGTTTTTCTTGAGCATATGGAAGCAGAGGTACACTATTTTGAAAGTACCTGGCTCACGGAAGAAGACTTTGATACCTATTTCAGTGTCGGAAAAAGGCTCAAAAAAAAATACAAGGATATCATTCGTGTCAGCCTCGGGGTGGAGGTAGGATATAGTCCAACCCACAAAGAAGAGCTTCTGGAAAGACTAGAGAAAAGGGCGTGGGACAGGATAGGTATCTCTTACCACTTCATGCCCCACCCGGAAGGAGGGCAGCACCTCAACCTGGTGAGCAGAAAGGAAGTGAATATCCGTTCAATCGAAGAGATTGGTTGTGAGCAGGTTCTTAACGACTATTTCAGCACGCTCACAGAGGCGGTAGAGGTCATACCGGCAACAGTGCTCTGCCACCTGGACGCGGCCTTACGCTTTCAGCCAGGAGTATTCATTGACAGAGCATACACGAAACAGATCAAGAAACTCCTCCAGACCGTCAAGAGCCAGGGAATGGCACTGGAAATTAACACCTCTGGATTTGCTATTCGGGGGACACCCTTTCCAGCCGCCTTTATCCTGAAAGAAGCGATAGCACTGGGTATCCCTCTGTTACCCGGGTCCGACGCCCACAAACCTGAGGATGTGGGCAGATATTTTGATAAGCTGGAAGAGTATCTGCGCCAGAACGTTTTAGAGAGTAACTGCTAAGCAGTGCCCTGCCATTCTGAGCACTTGCTCCTGACCAAAAACGTTTTTCCCCTATAGAAATTCTCCCATAGCAGCCTTCAACGTTTCAGCATTAAAAGGTTTCTGTATAATCTTACTAATCCCTGCCTCGTATGCCGCCTCATTGTCCGTAGCCTCATTTTGAGTGGTCACCATAATAATGGGCAGTTCCTCAGCCGAGTACTTTTCCCGAAGTCTGGAAGTCAGCTCAACGCCGGTGATCTCCGGCATGTTGAGATCAGTCAAGACCATTGCCGGCCTCTCTTTTTGCAGCCACTCAATGGCAGATGCAGGAAATTCAAAGAGAACCGGATCATATCCTAATTCATGGAGAGTAGCCTTATAGATGTTCAGTATCATCCGTGAGTCATCCACGGCTACAACCTTCACCCTACCATCCACATCCTCTTCACCCATCAACTTCTTGACAAAACTTTTGTAACCATCCTTGGTAAGAATTTCAGCATAGTGTTTCCTGATATCTTTATGGGCATGAGGAAGATAAACCAAGGCCATTTCCTGGAAAAATTCCTCATCCACCAGGCTGAGAAAAATTTTATCCACCTGGGCGTTGACTATGATCTTGGTTATGTGACGCGCCTCATCATCTTTGCTGCGCAGCAGATTCTTAATTCCAGCAGTTAAGATCTCGGAATAATTGCGTTCAATAGCCCTGGCTGCAGCCACACAGACATGGTCCTCACGATCAGTAAGTCCGGCGGTCAGGGTATAAGCACCTTTACGTAAAGGAAGAAGGGCCAGGGCCTCATAGGCAGCAAAACGAATATTGGCATCTTTGGGATCCCGGCCCAGAAGTTTTCTAATGGGCATGATTGCTGATTCATCAGCTATGTCTCCTAACACATTGAGTGTATGAATCAAAAAATCCGGGTCATCTTGCAGCAGATTTTCTATAAGAAAAGGCACAGCCTTTGATCCGATCCGAACTAATTCCTGCTTGGCATAGTTGCGCATATGGGCATAATGCGACCGCATGGTATCATTGATCTTTTCCAAAGAGACCGGGTCCTGGACGTCGGCAAAAATAGAAAGTATCATGTAGTCCAGCTCATTATCGGTCCCCATACGTTCAGCCAGACGATGCATGGCCGTGGGGGTCCCCACCTGTCCCAGAGAATTCACTGCAGCAATGATCAAATCCCTATTGGCCGCATAAAGATAATCGGTGAGGGTGTTAATGGCCTGCGGATCACCAATGAGTCCCAGAGTTTCAATGATATGTTTAATCTCTGCCTGCCTCTCGGAGTTTGCTACCAAGTACATCAAGGCCGGAACCGCTTCCTCAAAACGCAGTTCCCCAGCCACGTTGATGAGATGGGTTTTATCCCGTATGGATCGATCTGAGAGGAAGTCAATAAGCATATCAGGATAAGCCAGGAGATTGGAAAGCAGGGTTTCTTTAATCATCGGCATCTCATCGGCTATCTCCACCTGTTCGGTCAGAAGATAGAGAAGAAGCGGCACAGCAAAAGTGACCTCACTGCGTGATAATTCGTAGATCAATCTGTTTCTGGTCTTTTGATCAACACCTGCAAGATGGGAAAGAACAAGCTTGGCCTTCATAGAATCACCAGTCTTGATATTATCCCGGATCTCATCGATCATATGTTGTGCATTCAAGTCTGCCATGGAGCTTCTCATATTTTTTAAGTTACGCAGGGTAAAAAACAGTTCGCCCTAGGAGCCTGTCGGACTTAGACATAAATCTGCTGCAAATTAGACAAATCGGCCCATATTTCCATGGATTTTCGTTAAATAGGCCTGCTATTCGCCTCAAATCCATGAAAATCTGGTCTCGATTTCTCTAATTTTCGCTACGCTTCTCTAAATCCGACAGACTCCCAGAGATGAGCATATTACTGCCGCATCGATCGGTCTTCCCTATAAACAAGGCACCACCTCAGGGGCCATCTTATCATCGTGGAGAGTACATACTAGCTCTAAAAGACTTTTTTCAATAGCCCTTGAGGGGGAAAATATCTCAGGAGTTAGTGAAGAAAGAAAAAAATCATCTCTAATGACTAAGTATAGATAGCATAAACTATGGAAAGTTGTCCACAGGGAGCTATAAAAGAAAGAAAAACAATGCGGCTGAAAGCAAAAAGGAAGTTGCAGAAGAGAGGTAAAAAAAAGCAGCCCCTCTCTCCTGCTTCAGGAAAATCCAAGAAGGGCTTATTGGGGATACCAGTCCACCCCAATTCTGCGAACCATGTTCAATCCGCCACCGAGAACCATTGTATTGCTGCAATTCACACTTTCCAGAAAGCTCTGAATCTCGAAAGAACGAGTCCCTGCGTCGCAGAGGATAATAAGCGTTTTATCCTTGGGAATCTCTTTATAACGTGCCCGAACCTCATTATAGGGAATAGCGCACCACCTCTCTGCACCAAATTTCTCTACAAACGGTCCCACCTCTTTAGGATGACGAATATCGAGGACCCTCCACTCAGGCTGGGTAGCGAAGTCTTCCATCCAGGCAAGAAAGGACTCCAGAGTCGTCTTGCGCATCCGACCATCACAGAGATTATCCGCCACATAGGCTGCAGCGTTGATACTGTCAATGGCTGCGGAAAAGGGCGGTGCATAGGCCATCTCCAAGGTCCCGAAATCATCAATGGTGGCACCCATGGAGATATAGGCTGCTGCGGCATCAATACGGGCCGAAATTCCGTCGCCCATGGGCCCGAATCCCTGAAAGCCGAGAACCCGTCGGGTACGACGATCAAAAACCATCTGAAAGCAGACGACAGCTTCAGTGGGAAAGAAATGGGCTCGATCTGAAGGGGCGGTTAAGGCCACGTCGGCATCAAATCCTTCTGCTTTCGCCATCTCAAAACTGAGGCCGGTGGCACCGACACAGACATCAAAGGCCTTCATGATGAAACTGCCAACTGCCCCCTTAAAGGTGGAAGGAATTCCTGCCATGTTATCTCCGGCCACCCGTCCTTCTTTGTTGGCGAGTGATCCCAGGGGGGCATAAAATTTCTTGCCGCTCACCAGGTGCATCACCTCGATACAGTCACCTGCCGCGTAAATAGAGGGGTCGGATGTCTGCATCCGTTCATTGACCACAATGGCCCCCAGGGGCGAGATCTGGAGACCGGCTTCTGCGGCAATTTCTGAACGCGGTCTGACCCCGGCCGCCATGATCACGATATCGGCTTCGATGGTGCGCTTGGCTGTGCGCAGCCCAGTAACCTTGCCATCCTTCCCCAGAATCTCTTCGGCCCCTTCGCCCAAAAAGATGTCCACCTCATTGTCACGCATGTGTTTGGTCACCATAGCGGCCATGGGGAAATCGACGATTCGAGGTAAAATCTGAGGCATGAACTCTACAATCGTAGTCTCCACTCCCCAGAGATCTTTGAAGGCCTCGGCCATTTCCAGGCCGATTGCCCCGCCGCCGATGACCACGGCCTTACCCACCCTGCCCTTGGCAATCCGCTCCTTGATCTCAATGGCTTTATGGAGATCGGAGATAGTAAAGACTCCATCAAGATCGTTTCCGGGAATAGGAAGGACAAAGGGACGAGAACCGGTAGCGATCATAAGAGTATCATAGGGGATTTCCTGTAGTTCCCCACTGGCCAGGATTTCCACCTTAACCGTTTTTGCTCTCCGATCAATGGCCACTGCCCTGGTACCGCTCTTGACTATCACTCCCTTGGCATTTTCAAAAAAGGCCTCATTCCGTACCATGTGAAAACTGGTGGAACGAAGTTCCGACTCATCGGACACATCACCCGAGACATAATAGGGAATACCGCAACCACCATAGGAAATAAGAGTATCCTGATCAATGATGGTAACCTCGGCATCCTGCATCAGACGTTTCACCCGGCATGCAGCCTTGGGGCCAGCGGCTACGCCACCGATAATTACTATTTTCTTACTCATCTCAAGCCTCCACCAAAAGTATAGAAAAACAGACAGGGCACCACATTGGCACAACCGTAAACTCATCCCGCAACAGCCAGGAGATTATCATCATCCTGATATCCATTTCTCTGTATTTAATTATTCTTTCATACGAGCAAATGAACAATATATAGAGACAAATTACAAGCAGAAAAGGGAACTTCAACCAGGGTTCTCAGCAATTGGTACTCCTGAATAACTGAATGGCAGAAAGATATAAAAAGGAGATTAGGCGACCACCTATGGAATAGAATAATATGATAACAGTTTCGGTTTTTACCTGCGCACGTTCGCCTGTGTTACATTGGCTCTCGAATTCTACTTTCTCCTTGAAGAAACCCTCAATCTTAGCGATACGAGCAAGTTCGAGAAGACGGATAACGAAGAAGACGAAATGTTTCCGTCCAGCTTTACGACAGGTTTATCAGGTTCTACCGGGGACCTTTTTGGGCATTTAATGAAAATCAATGTTTTTTGATGCCACAATCATTATTTTTTTTCACCTCTCTGGAAACGTTTGTCTTCACCCCGGAGACCTGGAACACTAGGCCGTATCAATATTTGGCTTCATAAAATAACTGTCGCAAGTTCTGACAATCCGATTTCAATTGAGGCAAAAATTCCTCTTGCGACCTATTCATTGGAGACTGAGAAACACAAACAATACGTAACGATCTCTCTCGCTGCCTTCAATGCGACAGAGAATCTCCTTCAAAAGCACAGAATGCTGTACAAACAAAAGAAACCATCCGGATGCATAACAATCCATAAAAATATGACAAAATTTATTCGAAACCAATTCCCTAAAAAGGCCCGGAAGAACTGATTATACAGCTGAGGTTAATATTTGAGCGGCATCCCACCAACCATGAACAGCCATCTCTCCCTGTCTATCAAGTGCCCCAACAGAAACTCTCCAGTTAACGATTATTGCACAAAACGGACAGCACCCCATTTTTTTTACAGCTGACTGAAATGAATAAATATGTAATACCAAGAAAACACCTATGCCGCAGGCCATAATACCACATTGCAGTATGCAACAGCCCAGAGTACCTATCACACCAAAGCATCTTTATGCTCTTTTTTTCCATTTTTTTCCGATACTTTTTTTCCTATCTCTAACATCCTGATAATATACAGTTCCCAATCAACAACCCATTTTTGTATAAAATTTTATTGGCATTCAAAGTTTCACTGGTGATATATTTGCAAATAGGAAGACTGCAAACGTGATAGTAATATCAACTGATTCAGAACATACCTATAGTTTACAGGCTCATTATTTTCAGGAAGAATGTCATGAGAAATGGTTTTTACTACTCGCATGAAAGGTGCGTTAAAAGACTCCTTTCACTTTAGCCCTAATCGTGTTGCCTCACTTACCCTCCGGGATAATAATGGTATCTGATTTTTCGTCAGTAATAATGACAATATGCTTCTGGCCGGCGAGCTTTACGCCTGAACAATAACCTTTAGCTATCACTACGAGAAAAGATTCAGACGACGTTGATCTGCATCACCGTAAGGAGATAAAAACCTTGAAAACTGAGACCTGTTTACAACTAAATCCTGTTCTGAAACCTAGGAGTCTGTCGGATTTAGAGAATCGTAGCGAAAATTAGAGAAATCGAGACCAGATTTTCATGGATTTGAGGCGAATAGCAGGCCTATTTAACGAAAAGCCATGGGAATATGGGCCGATTTGTCCAATTTGCAGCAGATTTATGTCTAAGTCCGACAGGCTCCTAGAGACAGGAAGAGACTCACTGAGTGAGCAGCGCCTTCAAAGTGAGATGAGAT
The DNA here is from genome assembly GCA_018817385.1 of Pseudomonadota bacterium. Classification (GTDB taxonomy): domain Bacteria; phylum Desulfobacterota; class Desulfobulbia; order Desulfobulbales; family Desulfocapsaceae; genus Desulfocapsa. The sequence continues at coordinate 42,553 of JAHIUA010000088.1, read as the reverse complement.
TCAACCGTAATCAGAATTTCATCTCGCAAATACGATTTCCCCACGCTCCACACAATGCATAACATACAACCTAAATAACAAGGCGTTAGGAACAAGACGATCAAAAGTGGGCCTAAAGACTAAAAGAGTTCCTGAAAAATTGATAACAACTTGTAATGAGTTACCTCCCTGCAATCTGCAACTTACCAAACAGAAGGAGTTAGCATGAACAGAAGCATAATCATCAAACTAGTACTTTTTTTTCTATGTCTCTTTATGGCCAATACCCACACCTCCTTTGCCCAGGAGGTTCTCAGGTACAATGGATCTTCAACAGTCCTAAAAGGGATAATGTACAGGGCAGCAAAGGAATTTAATGAAAAGGAAGGAATAAAAATTGACCTGAAGGGAAAAAGCACAGGATTCGGTATCCAAAAACTTCTGGCCGGTGAATGTGATATAGCGGGTGGCGGCAGACCGCTAAAGGCAAAGGAAAAGGAGAAAGGCCTGGTTGAAACAAAGGCATTTTCAGATGCCTTTGTCATTGTGGTTCACCCAACAAATCCGTTAACTGAAATAACATCACAACAGTTGACAGATATTTTACAAGGAAAAATAGAGGAATGGGATGACCTGAATGGCCCCAAAGGAAAAAAAATAGTCATTATATCACCACCCGTAAAGTCAGCCACTTACGACCATGCCAAAGAGTTATTAGAATTCAATGAACTCCCCCAAAACACCATATTTGTGGATATGACTCCTACTGTCTATACTAAAGTCAAGACCTTTCCAGTAAGCATAGGTTGGCTCTCTCATGCTACGCTAATGGACAAAAAGGATATTAAGATCCTCCAATTAATTGACAATGGCAACAAGAGCGGAATGTCTCAACTCCGAACAATGTATTTTTACACAATGGGAGAGCCTCAGGGCAACAGCAAGAAATTTATAGATTTTATGAAAAGCAGCAGGGGACAAGCCATTATCACTGATGCAGGTTTTTTTATTGAGAATTAGAAGACCTCCCTCTAGACGCCTTCAACATTGGCCCATCGCCGATAGGCATATACATGAAGCGTAGAGAATTAAAAGACAGGAGATAGTAACGATGCGATTTTTAAAAACAATCAAAGCAAAACTAATCTTCTTTATCGTTATATTAGTGGCGCTGCCTAATCTTGTCATCACCTATGTTTCATACTCAAACACGAAAAACTCCTTTAATGTAAGTATAGAGGAGACCCTGCTGTCTACAAAACTTGCCTATGAATATGCCATCGAAGGATTGAAGAGCGAGGGGTTGAATTATGCAAAATTTTTCACAAAAGATTCCTCCCTGAAAGAAGCGATATCCTATACTCAAATGACAGACGATAACTCACCCCTCTTAGACATCCTGGAAACATATTTCAAGGCACTTAAGCTCAACAATATTGAATTTACCAACAAACAGGGGAATGTTTTGGCAAGGGGTCACTTGCCCGCTAAATTCGGTGACAGCAAATTGAATTTTCCCTTTACCAAACAGATGCTGGCGACCCAGACAATCAACTGGGATTATCAAAACGGCAAAAATGGTATCACCTTGAAGTTCGGATCTCCCATTGTAGTTGATGAAGAATTTGCCGGCTTTGTCGGCTACGGCTATTATATTAACGATGCTTTTTTACAGACCATGAAAGAAGTACTGCAGGCCGACTTGATCTTTATTAACAAACAAGATGTCAAGATCGTGGCAACTACCAATAAGGAGATATCGGACAACACAATAAGTCCTGTCCTGGTGCAAGAGAGTTTAAATAAGGTGGAAAATACGGAACTTGAAAGACGAATTAATGGTATTCCCTATGCGCTATTATACCTGCCAGTAACGGACAATGACGAGAATGCCTTTGGTTCCATGGTCATATTAAAAGACATTTCCCACGAGGTTGCAGTGGTAAACCACAACCTGACACTGGCGGTCCTGATTCTGATTGGCGCTATTGCAGTTGGAGTAATTGTATCAATACTGATTGCGACCAAACTTGTGGCAAAACCATTGCAAGAATTCACCGGACTTTTCAGCAAGCTCGCCCTTGGAAACTTCACAAAAAGCTACAACACGAAGAAGGTAAACTGTTCGGAGATCATGAAATGCGGGAAACAGGAATGCCCGTGCTATGGAAAGAACGAGGTGTTGTGTTGGTTTGACGTAGGGAGTTGGGCGCCTGAGTTCGACAAAAAAGTGTACTGTCCAAAAATTTTAAGCAAAGAATATAGATCCTGTCAAGAGTGCAAAGTATATCAGTGTGTATGTGATAATGAAATCAGCACACTTGGGGCCTGGTTCAATAAATTCAAAGCCAATTTTGCCGATATCCTTATTAACATTAAGGAAATATCAACCAATCTCGGAGATTCATCCAAGTCATTATCACAGGTCTCGGAACTTATGAATTCATCCACCACGGAGACCTCGGCGAAATCGAATACTCTAGCTGTGGCCTCGGAAGAAATGAATGCCAATATACATTCTGTCGCCACTGCAATGGTAGAGACCTCAACAAATGTGGCCATGGTCGCCAGCGCAACGGAAAAGATGAGTTCTACCATAAACGAAATTGCTCAAAGTGCTGAAATGGCTCGAGGCGTATCCGCTCAAGCGGTTTCTCAATCAGAAAATACGTCAAAAACGATGGGAAAACTCAATCATGCGGCCCAAGATATAACCAGTGTTACTGAAACGATAGCCGAAATATCCGAACAGATCAATCTGCTCGCCTTAAACGCCACCATAGAAGCTGCCCGTGCCGGTGAGGCGGGAAAAGGCTTTGCCGTAGTTGCAAATGAGATCAAGGAACTCGCCAAACAAACAGCAGAAGCAACGAAAAGCATTAGAGAAAGAATAGAGGGCATACAAATATCAACCACGTCTTCTGTTACAGAAACAGAAAACGTCATCAAGGTAATCAATAACATAAATGAGATCGTCAGTACCATCGCCACCGCGGTCGAAGAGCAGTCGGTATCCACACAAGAAATCGCAAGTAACATCGCCCAGGTTTCACAAGGGATCAGTGAAATGAATGAGAATCTAGCGCAAGCCACTTCTGTAACCGGAGATATCACAACAGATATTGCAGACGTTAATCAAGCATCCAATGGCATGACAAACAGCAGTTCGCAAGTTTCTAAAAACGCACACAATCTATCAAAACTGGCCATAGAGCTTGGAGAAATGACAAACCGATTTAAATTATAGTTTTACCAGTTTCCAATCTCTCTATTTTTTATGCTCCTTTGCCTGTCCGTGCCAAAGGCAATTCTACAGGCAAAAGGCCATAAAAAAAAGCTGCGACCGCCTGATATTAAGGCACTGTCACGGTTTAGGCATGGCACAATATGCAAGCTTGCGAGATGAACTTCAGCAAAAAGTGTACACATGATTCGATTCAAAATACCCGGCAACTTAGCTTAGGGCCTGTTGGGGAATACCCTGTCTGCTATTACGCTTGGATTTGGACCAGGTTTGGATGCGGAGATTGAACAAAAAACGCTGGCGTAGATGGCTACGTTGAGGATTTTGCGATTGAGTCACTATCAAAGATGACCCGAAGATAAGATGCAGGATGGGACAGGTTATTTACATACATGCCCTTAGAAGGTTTCCACCTTCCTTTGAGCGGCAAACTCACTCCAGAAAACGGCTTGGTAAAATACAGTCTTGCGATTTCCTGGAATGAGTTTGCAATTGGCCATTACAACTTCATGAACGTAACTCAAGGTCGTCCAGACTAGGATGCTGGCCTGAAGAGGAAAAAAACAGTCATTATTCTATTATTCATGTCCCTTTATTCATTCCGTTCCCTGAAACTTGAAGTTTGAAAGGCCAAGAGAGTTGGAGGTCACTTTATCGTTCCAGAAGTTTTATTTCTTTTCCGCTTGCCAGTTAAAGACGTCTCATTGCACGTTGACTCCCTGTTGAGTCTCACATAATTTGCATAATGTTCCTGCTCCAGTTTTCCGCTTTTTATTGCCTCCAACACTGCGCATCCGGGTTCATTGCTGTGACTGCAATTGGTGAAGCGGCAATGGAAAGATAATGCTTGAATATCATCGAAGAGTTCATCCACTCCTTCACTGGCGGTAAATATACCAACCTCTCGCATTCCCGGAGTATCAATAATCATGGCGCCCTGCTCAAGAACAATAAGTTGACGACGGACAGTCGTGTGACGTCCTTCTCCGGAATCACTTACTGATCGTGTTTTCAATATATCCTGGCCTGTGAGTTGATTAATGAGCGTTGTCTTACCAACTCCTGAAGATCCCAGGAGACAGTATGTTTTTCCAAGGCCCATAACCTCTTTAATCTGGTCTAAACCAACTCCGGTTACATTGCTGAGAGCAATAATCCTGACGTTGATCCCTCCACGACGAATTTCCAGAATCATTTGTGCCAATTCTTCTGCACTGACCAGATCTATCTTAGTCAGAACAAGCAATGGCTCGACATGACCTTCATTGGCCATCACCAGATAGCGTTCAAGCCTGGGTACATTAAAATCGTAGTGACACGATTGAACGATAAAGGCGGCATCGATATTTGCCGCAATCATCTGCAGCTCGATAGTCTTGCCAACAGATTTTCGCCGCAGAAACGACTTCCTGGGCAGAACCGTATGGATGCTCGCGGAAGTTTCAGAGTCATAACAGACACAGACCCAATCACCGACACAAGGCATATCGTTTGTAGATTCAGTAGAATGGAGAAATTTACCAGTTGCCCTGGCAGCTACTTCCCCATCCTCATTCCTGATTACATACCAGCCCCGATCAACCGCCGTTACCCGAGCAAATCGCTGTTCAGGGGGACAGAATTCACTGGCCTGGTCTGTGAACCAACGATCCAATCCAAGTTCACTCAGCTCCATAGAAGTACTTTCCAGTTTTCAGCCTGAATGCGCATCCACTCTCTCAAGATATGTATGGCCGGAGGTAAAAGCGGGCCAGAAGGTTTCACCAATAGAGACCGCAATACCAGTTGTATCCCACTCAACCCCGTGCGTAGGTAGTTTTCCTGTATGAACCCATTAACGATCTTCCCTTTTCTGAAAATGCATCCCTCATTTCTGCACAACGCTTCCATTCAGCGATTAGAGCGCAAGTCAGGCATTAGAAAAGGGCGCGACTGAGCTTGGCCAGACTCTGTGTTGATATTCCTTTCCATTCCATTTTTCAAAGCGACTAGTAGTTCCGTTGTCGCTGCAATGAATTCAGGATCGTGCTCAGTCCTGTTGATGGTAGCATGCAGGACAATTTTTTCAGGGTGGGGAGGATAGCCTGTCGTCACGGTCCAGGTCAAGGCGTTAGGGCAGTCCGGGACGGAAAAACGTATACCGCCCATAACATTTTTCCGCCGTATGTGAAAACGCCCCCAGTGCCGAAAATAAACAACCCTGCCCAACTCCTCAGCCTCATCCACCGCCTCAATATACTCGCAAAAAAAGGGAAGATGGTCTATGGACATCTTGTTTCTGATTTCCTCCTGGGTTGCCAAGACTTCAGCGAACTCAAAAAATTCCACGATCTCCTCCCAATAACCCGACACCCTCAAAATTTCGCGACATCATTCGCCTCATTCCTGGGACACCTCTCTCTATTTATTTTTCCCCGGACCATATTCCTCTCTTTGCTCAACATCTGGGTGAGCAGTCCAAGTCATGGGAAGAAATCGTGACAAGGGAGGAACAATGGTTTTCTCGTACCGAAACAATAAAGAAATGAAGATATGGCCACCAGCGACCGCAGAACCATTAAAGCTGCGGATCAATATTTCCCGGGCCACCGCACTCTGGTGTGTAGCAGGTGACATTTTTAAAATCACAAAACTCGCCGCAGCCTGGGCATTTTTCCGGCGGCTTTGCAGCTTGAACGGTTCTGCCGCACTTCCCGCACTTCCAATACGGATCGCCAGTTGCCATGGGGATTCCCCCACGGGGCGAATAACCGCAAGCGCCGCAGACTGTCTTTATCTCGCTATAATCTTTACCACACTCTTCACAAATACCTTTTTTGATCTGTGTCATACCGTTCTCCCTATACCTTTTTATAAAACGTTCACTCGTTCCTGCCAGCCCTCTTCATTCAACATTCTTTGCTGAGAATACTGAACTCATTTTCAGTATGTTGATGACACGTTTTTCGCCGCACTCAAATTCTAAAATTGAGGGAGAGCATTATCTCTCCCTTCTGCCCAGGAGTCATGAACAGCGTCAAGGTTGATCTTGGCCAACAAATCCCATTACTCGTTAGCGAAGCAACGACAGGTAACAACAGTATCTCATTTTCATCTTTCATACAACTCCGGCAACGTTACCTTCACATGACAGGTAATGACAGATTTCCTTAGCAAGCCCGGCGATGCAACAGGGAAGCTGATGCAAGAGTACCTTTCCCCCAATCATTCTTTGACAACAGTCAACTCGTCAAGAACCAGGCGCTGGCGTTCATCAAACAGCTGACGGCTGATCAGCCAGATGGCTGCCAGGACACCAAACCCGGTACCGGCGGCTATGAGGAACATGATCAGGATCTGGTATTTTACTGCATCGAGAGGAGATGAACCGCCGAGGATCTGGCCGGTCATCATCCCCGGCAGGCTGACAACTCCGGCGGCGGCCATGGAGTTGATGATGGGGATCATCCCGGTGCGCATACAATCCCGACGAATATCACCACTTGCCTCCTGCCAACCCTGTCCCAGGAGCAACCGCTGTTCCACCATGGCACGATGAGTATACAACTCCGTAGTCAAGCGATCAGAGGCCAGGGCCACTCCGTTCATGGTATTACCGAGAAGCATACCGAGGAGGGGAATGGCATACTGCGGGGTGTACCAGGGATCAACGCCCACCATACTCGTCAACGCCAGAAGGGTGACGGTAAATGAGGAAATCAGCATGGAACCGGTACTGATGAGATATCCCCTGGCCCCGGACAGTTTACGCTTCTGCCGAGCCCAGACTTCGTAGCCGGCAACAAGGAGCATGACCGTTGCCATACTGAGTACCAACCAGAGACTGGAACTGGCAAAGAGGACCTTTAAGACCATACCGATGAGCAGCAACTGGACTGTCATCCGTGTACCGGAAATAAGCATCCTCCTCTCCAGACCCAGCCCGATAAGGAAACTGGTAGCGGCCAGGAGAATGAGGAGCAATGCGGCAAGACCGAGGTCAAAAGCGCTCAGAGAGATTACCTGCATTCGTTCACCTCCTCCACCAGCCCCTGCGCTTCAACCCGATAAATCCTGTTGGCCATCCGGATAAGCTGCTCCCGGTCATGACTGACCCAAAGACAGATGGTCTGCTTCTTCTCGCAGATATCTGCAATAATCCCCTCCACCACCTGGACCATCTCTCGATCCAAGGCCGAGGTTGGTTCGTCAAGGAGGAGTACCCGGGGGGTATTCATCAGGCTGCGGACAAGGGAGAGGCGCTGGCGCTCACCAGTGGAAAGCCGGCTGACCCGCCAGCCACCTGCATCTAAGGGTAATCTCATTTTCATGAGCCAATCACGGCATTGCCCCTCCTCCATGCCCCCGGCAAAATGGGGGGAAACGGTGTCATGCCACCAACAGGATTCAGCAACGACCATGGCCACTGTCCTTCTCCACACAGGTGCTTCAAAGGCGGAACAGGCTGTTCCATCGAGAAGACAATCTCCCCTGTGGGAAATCACATCAGCCACGGCCCGCAGCAACTGGGTCTTACCCACCCCTGAGCGACCTGTGAGTCCAATGCATTCTCCTGGAAGAATATCCAATGAGTAGGGACCATTACTTAAAAAGGACAAACCACAGAGGCGTAGGCCCCTGGCCTTATCCTGATCAAGGCAGGGTGATGGTAAAGGTGCTGCCTTCATTTTCACTGCTGATCACAGAAATCGTCCCATGATGCTGTTCGACGATATTTTTAGTGATGGCCAACCCCAGCCCCGTTCCTCGATTCTTATCGGTGAAAAAAGGTTTGAAGATCTCGGCCGCCTTCTCTTCACTCATCCCTATTCCACTATCCTGGATAGAGATGAAAACCGATCCGTCAGAATCAGTTATGCCGGTGCTTATGCGCAACAGTCCGCCCTCTGGCATGGCCTGGATAGCATTGACCAGGATATTGAGCAGAGCCCGATAAAAAAGGTCCGGATCAATACTGACTTTCCGCATATGTGAGGGAAAATTCGTCTCCAGAGCAATCCCCTGCTCCTGCAACTTGGCATCGATGAAATGGAGGGCCTTCCCAAGGATATCATTGATATCAAATGGAGAAAGCTTGACCTTCTGAGGCCTGGCAAAGTCGAGAAATTTCATTACGATATTGTTGAGACGGGTGGTTTCAGCGACAATGATCTCGGCCAGATTTTCATTCCCTGGAGCTACTTTTTTAATCCTGTTATAGAGAATTTCAGCAGTGGAGCGAACAATGCCAAGGGGGCTCTTAATCTCGTGAGAAACGGTGGCGACCATGGTCCCGAGATGGGCCAGTCGTTCCGCATGGTTCAGTTTTTCCTCAAGACTCAGGCGCTCGTGCACCTTTCTCTCCATGATTTTAGATGCACGGCTGACGATGGTGAGGAGAACAAGAAAGAGTATGGCCATGACCAGAAAAGAGACCAGGATAATCCTTCCCTGCAACTGCATAATAGCCGAATATTCACGGGAAAGATCCTGAGTGATTTCAATAACCCCCATGATCAGATCAGCAGAGCGTTTGTCGTCTCGTACCTGGCGGAAAGGTATGAAGGTCTTGAGCATGCAATGGGCAGGCGCAGCACCAGGCAAAAGACTGAGGACAGAGCCACTGGAAACGATCTGAGAATTGGGTGTCCCAGCCAATGCCTTCAAGTACTCCAGACCTCCCATATCTTTTTTTCCAACCTGCTCCTCATTAGTGGAGTAAGAAATGATATTGATAGTGGAATCATAAATGGTCACCGCCTGCATCTTCATGCCTTCAGTAGCATTACGAACCACACGGTCCAGATTTTGAAATTGAGCCGGGTTGGACAGGGCAATTTTGCCATAGCTCACCACAGTGGGGAGGACAAAACTTCTGAACACCTGCTGGTTCAGATTCTCGGCCAGGAGAAGAGAATAAGCCTCGCTCTGATTGAGCATGACCGAACGGGCATTGTTAGAAATTATCCAGGAAAGAACAAAGGTAAAAATCAAGATCACCGCAAGGCTGGTAAAGGAAAAATATTTTACCAGCTGGAAGGGCATGAGTCCGGCCCTTAGCTGTTCCAATTGCTGCGGATCATTGATTGTCGGAGTCGATTTTTTAGTCACCACATACTCCACATCGCCTACAGACAGAGGTCTCACAGGCAACGGTTGTTTTGGCCTGAAAAGCCTTTTGATATTCCTGCCAGAGATAGCCCTGTTTGATAGAATGGTCTACAATATTCCATGGGAAATAATCGTCTTCCCCGTACTGATAAATAGCATAGGTCTCTGGCCGCAGACCATTCTTGCGCATGGCCTGTTTCCAGGGGAGTCCCCTTTGCGCCATGGTAGCCAAAACTTGGGCCAGATGTCGATCCCCTCGAGCCAGAACTGCCTGAAACAGGACATTATCCGGCTTGTCATGGTTCATCCGTACATTAGCCTCCAAACGCAGTCCGTTACGTAAAAAATCAATTTTTTCCTTGAGAGACTTGAGTGCAGTTGCCGCGTCCCCTTCCTCTCCAACGGCAAGTATTCCTCCACCAAAGGGGTGAAACTGAAAGGGTGTCCAGGGCTTAGGGGCAAAGCAGTTGACAGACAGGGTAATCTCACACAATCTTCCCCTGGCCCTGCCCCTGGGCAACATCCTTTCCCTGATTTTTTTTACCAGTTCCAGCATCTCCTGGAGATCATCCATGGTCTCGGTGGGTAACCCTATCATCAGATAGAGTTTTAATTTATACAATCCTGCATCTACCAGGCGCTCAGCGGCAAGAAGAAGGTCCTCCTCTGTCAGATTCTTGTTGATCACGCGCCGAAGACGCTCCGAAGCACCATCCGGGGCAATGGCCACACTCTTCAGGCCACTGCTGCCGAGAAGTTGCAGCAGTGGTCCGGAAATTCTATCCGCCCGCAGGGAGGAAAAAGAAAGAGAACAGCCACTCTCAAGAAGATAGGAAGAAAGAGACTCAAGCTCTTCCCTTTTGGCCATCTCCATGCCGAGCAGGCCCACACGATTGACAGCAGACGAGCGTTCTTCAAGGCCCTTAATCACCGCATCTGCATCCCAGAGACGAGGCGGCCTATAGATAAAACCGGCGGCACAAAACCTGCACCCTCTGGAGCATCCCCTACCCAGTTCTGTGAGATAAAGGCTGGAAAATTCGGCAGCCGGACTGAGAATCTGCGAATGTGCGGCCTTGCTCAGAGTCAGAGTTGTCGCTTTTTTTACCCGCGCCGGAAGCCCCTCTCGAGGCAAAGAATCGATCTGCCGCCCCTCCTGGTCATAAACCGGGGTATGAAGGGAAGGGGCATAGGCCCCAACAAGTTTTTGACTGAGGAGGAAAAGAAGGTCGGCGCGAGGAGTCTTTTCAAGGTGCTCAGCAAGGAAAGGAAGCAGGGGGGGAAGAAGCGTCTCAGCCTCGCCCAGCAAAAACAGGTCCGTGAAAGGGGCCAGAGGCTCAGGATTCATAAAGGTGGCCACCCCACCTCCAATCACCAGAGGACCAGCGGCCCCGATAGGTCGGGCACTCCTTTCTTTGCCAAAAAGAGGGACTCCTCCGGCCAGGAGCAGTCGGGCCAGATTCAGGTAATCGTGCTCAAAACTGACAGAGTAGAAGAGAAAAGGAAAATCAGCAAGGGGCCTGCCGGATTCAAAGGAACGAAGAGGAGCGTTACTGGCAGCAGGTAGAAAAAATCGCTCACAGACCAGTTCATCGTGCTCATTGAGCAGGGAGTAGACGAGTTGAAAACCGAGGCTGGAAACACCTACTTCGTAACTATTGGGATAGAGCAGAGCAACAGGCAGACGACCGGTCCACTTTTTGAGATAGGTACCGCTTTCCAGATCAAGTAGATTAGAACTTACCGGTCCTTTTTTTTTCTGTCTGATAAATCGCTCTCCGTATGACCTTTGTGCAGTGACGAGCACAAGCGATCACAATTGTTTCAGAGGCGGAATATTCCGCCTGCCTGTGAATTGATTGTGCCCGCAACCACCTCTGCGGGCGGGGAGCAACCGCACAAAGATGGACTGCCGACAATGCGTTCCGAATCAGTTCGCCTTCTTTCTCAGATAAGTCGGGGTTTCCATATATTCCTCATTCCAAATTTGACTCTCCTGCTTATTTCTAGATTTTTCCCCTGATGAAATCCCGTGATTTTCAAAGCCATTGAAATTGGAAGATGAAAATATAGATTTTCTTGCCTGTGGATTAGCCGGAGCCGGGGATGTATGCACGGGCCGCTCTGCCTGCTCCTCGGGAATTGATCCTTTACTCTTCGCTGACAACTCCACCTGAACAAGCTTTTCTTTTGTCGGAACCACTTCTCCCACACCTGTGGCAATAACGGTGACATGAAGTTCATCACCCAGGGCATCATTATAGAGAGCGCCAATGACCACCTTCGCCTCATCGTCAACCTTGGCATGGATGAGGGCTGAGACTTCCATAAACTCGGCCATGGTGAAGCTCTCTTTCGAAGCCGAGATGTTAATGAGCAAACCTCGCGCCCCATCAATCCCGACATCTTCCAAAAGCTGGTTATCGATAGCCCGTTTAGCTGCCTCCGTGGCCCTGCTTTCGCCAACAGCAGACCCAGAGCCCATGATAGCCGGTCCGACCTCTCGCATCACCGTGCGCAAGTCGGCAAAATCGGCATTAATCATTCCAGGCACATTGATCAGATCAGTGATCCCCTTCACAGCCTGAAGGAGAACCTTGTCCGCCATGCTCAACATATCGGAAAGTTTTGAATTCTTCTGCATCAGGGAGAGGAGACGATCATTGGGAACGGTGATAATGGTATCTGCATACTTACGCAACTGATCCCAGCCCCGCTCAGCATTTCGCATGCGAGCTTTACCTTCAAAATGAAAGGGTTTGGTCACCACGGCCACGGTAAGCGCTCCCAGTTCCTTGCTGATCTTGGCTACTATCGGGGCTGCTCCGGTACCAGTACCACCGCCGAGACCGGCCGCGACAAAAACCATGTCAGCGCCCTTGAGGCTCTCTTTGATTTCATCAAGGGACTCTTGCGCAGCAAGCTCCCCCGTCTCCGGGTCGGCTCCAGCACCGAGACCTTTGGTGATATTGGGACCGATCTGAAGACAGATATCGGCTCGGGACTGATTCAAGGCCTGTCTATCCGTATTGGCAGTTATAAATTCTACCCCCTGCAGACGGTCATCAACCATGGTATTAATGGCATTGCCACCTCCGCCACCGACGCCTATAACCTTGACGACCGCAACCCCTTCTGTTTCCGCCATTCTAAACGGCATACTCTCACCCCTGTTCAAGAAATCCACACGTTATTTGGCGTGACATATCCATAATTATCAGTAGATAAATTATAGCATTTGCCACTGTTCACTGAAACATTTTTCTCATTTGACTCCAAAAAAATCACTCTGCGCCTCTCCCTCTGCTCCCTCTCAGGAAAACTTTGAGCTGACCGACCCCTCACATGATTTTTCGCAGCCAGTCCTTCATCCTACCGACCATGGAACTATCGCTGTAACGATTATCCACCTGATGCTGACGCCCGTACATCACCAGACCGACACCAGTGGTACAACGCGGTGTATAGATCTGCTCCACCTTGCCGCCGATCTGCACTGGATAGCCGATACGCACCGGCAGGTCAAAAATCTGCTCTGCAAGATCCACAAGATTGGCCAACAAAGCAGTACCGCCGGTGATGACAATACCGCCGTGGATCCTGTTTTTCAAACCGCAACCAATGAGATCCTGATTCACCATCTCCAGAATTTCTACCATCCTTGCCTGAATAATATCCACCAGAACCTTCTGGGTAACCTTGCGCGGCTCCCGATCACCAACAGTGGGGACATCCACCACATGATTGGGTTTAATCAACGAGGAAATGGCACTGCCGTAGTCTTCTTTGAGGCGTTCGGCATCCTGAAGAGGCGTACGCAGGCCAACAGAAAGGTCATTTGTCAGATTATGTCCACCCAGACCGATTTCACAGGTGTGGCGTATGGTTCCATCACAAAACACCGCAAGATCTGTGGTTCCGCCACCAATATCAAGAAGGGCTACCCCCAACTCCATTTCATCGGCACTGAGCGTTGCATGGGCTGAAGCAATGGACTCAAGGACCATATCCGCCACTTCAAGACCTGCCTTATTACAGCAGGTGTAGAGGTTATGGACGGCACCCATATCTGCTGTGACAATGTGGACATTGGTCACCAGACGCACTCCAGTCATTCCCAGAGGATTCTGAATACCGGTATGATCATCAACCATATACTCCTGGGGAAGAACGTGAATGATCTGCTGGTTTTCAGAAATCTTCACAGTCCTGGCAGCAGTAATCACATCGGCAACATCATTTTCCCTGATCTCCCGACCATTGATGGCCAGAATCCCAGGACTATTGAAGCCCTTGACATGACTCCCGGCAATACCAACATACACAGTACTCAGTTCACACCCTGCAGATTCCTCCGCCTGCGCCACCGCTTGTTTGATGGACTTGACAGTGGATTCAATATTCACCACCACCCCCTTTTTCAAACCCATGGAAGGGGCGGTTCCAAATCCAACAATATCCACCGCATCATCAAAGACCTCACCAACCACACAACAGATCTTAGTGGTTCCGATATCGAGCCCAACCACCAGATCCCCCGGTCCTCTGTGTTGCCTCTGCTCTCCCACCTCACCTACCTGTCTGACCTCTATCTCATCCATACATTTCTACCCTATAACCTAACCATCTCATGCACCAATTACAACAGCAATATCGATTGTAACTATTCATCAGCACTCCAGCTGCATCTACCCAGGTCGGCGAAGCGACGGCTCGTCATATGAGCAAGCCTGAGCAAATAAAGAAGGGAGCCTGATAGCTTGTTATCTTTCAACCTGCACTGCTTTGTGCGACCAACACCTTATTTTCCAGGTAATCCATTCGGATAAACGCCACTTTCTCAATCAACGCTCCGTCTTTCTTCTTTTGATACAATACTTCCAACACCTTACACAACTGGTAATATTTTCGTTTTATATCCCCTTTACCAAAATAAATGGGAAAAGGATGTTTCACCAGGTAGAGGATCATCTCTCCCTCACCGGTTAAATGAATCTCCGAAACATTCTGGGCCGGTAGATTCGGGTTGTTAATCTGTGCCAGTCGTAAAAAGGACACTGCCTGAATCAGCACCTGTTCCTTCTCTTCACTTTCCTCTACACTATCAAGCCCGGTCACAACCGGAAAGTCAAGGGCCATTCCCTGGACAACGGGAGCAAATATCTTTCCTGATTGATCGAGATAATACAAACCCTTTTCTTTTCCCTGGACGATCAAGGCCTCAGGACGATACTCATTGATAGAAACAACCAGTTCGTTCGGCCAGATCCGTCTAATTTTCGCCAGAGAAACCCAGGGATGAGTCTCTAACAGTTGTTGAATTGCTTCCGGGTCCAAGGTCAGCATATTCATCTGATAATTGATCCCTGCAAACTTTCTCAACATAGTAGGGGTAGTCACCCGGCAACCGGAGATCTCGATGTTACGAATCTGAAAATACCGGTAATTTTCGAGAAATCCCCGCGAGGGACCGGTCAGAAGCAAAACGCCTCCCAGCAAGATGACTGTCAACACCAGAGAAAAGAAAAGCAAACGTCCCCCTCCTCCTCTCTCTCCCCCCCGAGCAGACCTGACTGGGGCATGCCGCGGCCTCTCTCTGACAAGACCCGCCAACCTCTCGCGAAAAGTCTTTTTTCCTGCCTCCATTCCAACCTGGCTTGCCTGGTAGCGGGGCTGCTGGTTCATTTTTTCTGTAAAGGCGGAAACCGTTCCCTTCCCTTTTCTTTTACCCGCCAGCAATAATCGAATTTTTCCCAGGAACTTCATCATTGCTTCTTATAGAAAATGTACCTCAGTTTCCAATCTAACACCACTTTCTTTCTCCACCTTTTCACGAACAATCTCCATCAGGAGGAGAACATCTTTTGCCGTGGCCTGTCCACTATTCACGAGAAAATTGGCATGGACCGGAGAGATCATAGCCCCACCACAGCTTTTCCCTTTGAGGCCTGAGGCCTCAATAAGTCGCCCTGCCGAATCACCCGGCGGATTCTTGAAAAACGAGCCTGCATTTTTCAGCCCTTTGGGCTGTTTCTCCAGCCGCTGCTGCAGATACCTTCGACAGCGGCCAGCAATTTCTTCTTTTATCCCTCGTCGCAACTGGAGATCTGCCGCCACCACCATCCGTGCAGCCCCATTGTGACCTTGATTCTGCCATAACCTGTAACTAAAGTCCAATTCCTCACGTTCCAGAATTTCCATGCCTGTTAAGGGGCTGACAACAGTCAAAGCAGCAATCACATCAGCAATCTCTCCTCCCCAGGCCCCGGCATTCATGACAACTGCCCCGCCAACGCTCCCAGGGATACCGCTGACGAATTCCAAACCGGAAAGACCTTGTTCCACACACCAGGCCAGAAGACGGGCAAGACTGCAACCGGCACCGACCTGAACAACAACCTGTCCGGATTGTTCCTCTTTCTGGAGGACTATCCGGGAAAGCCCCTTGCCAAGAATGAGGATAACTCCTGCGAAACCATGGTCCGCCACAAGAAGATTGGTCCCTCTCCCGATGAGACGCCAATTTAAATTATTTTCGACAAAAAATTGCAGCAGCCTCTCCAGCTCGGCGACACTCTCCACTGTAACCAGAGCGGATGCCGCCCCTCCGATACCAAAGGAGGTATAAGGAGCAAGAGAACAATCCCACTGAATCAGATTTACGGCTAGACTACTGAGTCTGTTTTTGAGCTGCTGTTCCATCTCCCTTAGCCCTTTTTCTCCTCCAACAGCCGTACCAGTTCTTCTCCGGCAAGAACGATATTACCGGCCCCCAGAGTCAACACCAGGTCCCCCTCAAGCAAATCCGGAAGCAACTCTTTGGCCAAAACATCCACCCCTGCAATAAATCTGGCCTGTCGCTGTCCATGTTTCCTCACCTTTTCCAGAAGGATCTCGCCTGAAATCTCTGCCCGGGGTTGCTCACTGGCCGCATAGATTTCTGTCATGACCAAGAGATCCGCCTGATGAAAAGAGGTCTGAAATTCCTTGAGCAAGGCCAGGGTCCTGCTATAACGATGGGGTTGAAAGAGTACCACCAGGCGCTTCTCAGGCCAGGCCTCCTTAATCGCTGCCAAAGTGGCCCTGATTTCCGTGGGGTGATGACCATAATCATCGAGGACAGTAATCCCTCGGCCCTGGCCTTTAAACTGCATACGCCGCTGCACCCCTTGAAAGCTTGCCAGGGCCTCACGGATAATCCTAAACGGGATTTCCAACTCCAGACCGACACAGATCACAGCCAGTGAATTATAGATATTATGTCTTCCGGCAAGGGCCAGATCAATCTCACCCAGAACCTCACCCCTGTGCAGTACCGTAAACTGAGCCCTGCCCCCACCGACTTCAATCTGTTCAGCGTACAGATCCGCCTGGGGATTCAGACCATAGGTGATCTTTCGTTTTCTGATCTCCGGCAGGATGTCAGCGACATTGACATCGTCGAGACAGAGAATCACCGCCCCATAAAAGGGAATCCGGTCGATGAACTCGAGGAATGTCGCCTTGATATGATCAAGGTCATCATAATGATCCATATGTTCCAGATCGATATTAGTGACCACTTCCAGCACCGGAGAAAGCTTAAGAAAAGATCCGTCACTCTCGTCCGCTTCCGCCACCAGGAAATCTCCCTGACCGAGTTTGGCATTGCCCCCCAGGCTGTCCACCTTACCACCCACGACAATGGTGGGATCGAGACCGGCGCAGGCCATCATCCAGGCAACCATGGAGGTCGTTGAGGTCTTGCCGTGACTGCCGGCAATGGCAATACCGTATTTTTTCAGACGCATGATTTCAGCGAGCATTTCGGCACGTTGAATCACCGGAATTCCTAGCGCAAGCGCCGCCACCACCTCTGGATTATTGGGAGATATAGCCGAGGAGGTCACCACCACATCCACCCCCTGCACCCATCCTTCGTCATGGCCTTGGTGCACGTTTCCACCCAGAGCCTGGAGATTGCGCGTAATAGCAGAATCATTGAGATCAGAGCCGGATACCTGGTAGCCCAAATTGAGGAGAAGTTCGGCAATGCCGCTCATGCCAATGCCGCCAATACCGACGAAGTGAATCTTTTTGGTCTTATTATACATAATTACTCTTTTCCAGAGGCGGATCGAACGCCTTGGGGCTTGTGTCCCAGTAAATCCATACACACATCAACAATATGTTCCGTGGCCTCGGGAAAAGCCCTGCTGCGCATGGCAGTTCCCATGGCCTCAAGAGCGTGCCGATCTGCGAGTAAACGGACAAGATTCTCGCCCAGCAGATCTGCACTCAACTCTTTTTCCGCAAACATGACACACCCGCCCCCCTGCACATAGAACTCTGCATTTTTTTCCTGGTGCCGATCCGCAGCGTAGGGGTAAGGAATAAGCAGAGCAGGTTTTCCGAGAACCGCAAGCTCAGCCAGGGTGGTGGCCCCGGCACGTGAAAGCAGGAGATCGGCCTGCTCATAAACGCCCGCCATATCCCGAAAAAACGGAGAAACGGTAGCTTCTGTTTTGCTCTGGCGATACCTCTCTGTGACCATATCAGCGTCATCCGCTCCAGTCTGATGGATAACCCTGACTCCCTGCAAACCCGGGAGACCAAGAGCAAAGGCCTCGGTTACCAAAACATTCACCCGGTGGGCGCCAAGACTCCCCCCCAGGACCAGGAGAGTGAGCGGCCCCTCTTTTTTTTTCTTCTCTTTGCCAGCCAGGGTCAGGATGGCATGGCGAACAGGATTGCCGGTAAGCACTGTTTTTTGGCTGGGAAACCACTTTTCACTGCCCGGCAGAGAAAGACAAATTTTGGCCGCCAATGGCCCCAGCTTCCTGTTAGCCAGTCCAGGGATCGAATTCTGTTCATGGATAAGTGTTGGTCTGCCAAGAAGTCTTGCCGCTGCAATCACCGGACCGGTGACATAGCCGCCTACCCCGAGTACCAGATGCGGCCGGAAACGCAGGATATGATACATTGCCTCCACACAGGAAAGGGGGAGGACTGCCAGGCCTATGACCAGAGAGAGGAAATCCTTCCCCTTCAGCCCCTGACTATGGATGGAGCAGGTGGCATACCCATACTCGGCAAGACTGTCCCGATCCATCTTCCTCTTGGTCCCCACAAAAAGGACTTGGCTCCCCGGCAGACGACGACAAAGGGCCTCAGCCGTGGCTATGGCCGGAAAGAGGTGTCCACCTGTTCCACCACCGGTGAGCATGAGTCGGACTGGGGTATTCATCAGGCTCTTTCCTCCCCTCTCTGCCCTTGCAGATCCAGCACAGCTTGAGAGAAAACTTCACCCCGATGACCATAACTGTTGAACATATCAAAGCTCGCACATGCTGGGGAGAGGAGAACCACATCCCCTGCTTCAGCAAGTTGTGTGGCCCTGGCCACCGCATCTGCCATGGAAACCGCCCTTTGGCTCAAGATCACATCATCCAAGGCATCAGCAAGGGAGTCGGCCGCCTCACCCATGAGAACGAGTCCCTTGACCTTTTCTCTGACCGCCTCTCTGAGCACCCGGTAATCTTCTCCTTTCCCCCTTCCCCCGGCAATGAGAATCACCTTTCCTGGAAAAGAGGCCAAAGCACTGAGCACCGCTCCGGTATTCGTGGCCTTGGAATCATCGTAATAATCAACCCCTGCCCTGCTGCTAACCAGTTGCAAACGATGGGCCGCCGGAGCAAAACAATTGAGTGTTTGCTGGATCTCCTCATGCCTGCAGCCGAGGAACAGGGCAGCAAGAACGGCAGCTCCGCTGTTTAACAGACCCGTGTGAGAGGCAAGCTGCGTTCCGGCAAGCGAGTAGGACTCTGTTCTCCCCTCCAGAGTAATCGTCAGTTCACTTCCTGCACCTCTGGCCTCACCTTCTTGGCCGGTACCAAAAGAGAAGACTTTTTGCCTGGTGAGCAAAGGGATATGCTCCCGGCACAGGGGATCATCGCTGCAGAGAATTGCCTTGTCCTCCGCTCCCTGGTGGGCAAAGAGTTTCATCTTGGCCGCAGCATAGGCAAGCATACTGCCGTGGCGATTGAGATGGTCTGGGGTAATGTTGAGTAAGATCCCTATATCCGGGCGAAAGTCTCCGGCCGACTCCAGTTGGAAACTGGAGAGTTCCAAGACCAATACATCAACCCGTTCGTCCTGGCAGAGATAGTCAAGAAGAGGTGTGCCGATATTTCCACCCACAAAGACCTTTTTCCCGGATGCCTGCAACAGCTCTCCGATCAGGGCAGTGACCGTTGTCTTGCCGTTTGTCCCAGTCACCGCAACCACCTGCTCAGTGATCTGTGGTGCGGCCAGAGCCAGTTCACCAAGGATTGGAATATCCTGGGCCCTCATCTCCATGAGCAGAGGGAGATCCGTGGGAATACCAGGACTGAGGACAATAAAGTCACCCTTGAGGAGAAATTCCCTGCTGTGCCCGCCACCCTCAAAGGCTACCCTGTTTTCCAGCAAGTACTCTCGATCGGACACGGGAAGTTCTGTAAACTGACGACTGTCCGAGACAAAAACCTGGACACCTGAAGCCAACAGATAGCGAAGCGCTGCCCGACCGGAGACACCAAGTCCCATGACCACTGCCCGCTGCCCGGGCCCTATCCTGTTGGCAATATTCATCAGCGCAGTTTCAAAGTGGCAATGGCAAAGAGGCCGAGAAGAACAGAAACTATCCAGAAACGAATGACGACTTTGGGCTCATGCCATCCTTTTTTCTCAAAATGATGGTGAAAGGGGGCCATGAGAAAGATCCGCTTGCCATGACTGAGTTTAAAGTAGCCTACCTGGAGGATAACTGAAAGGGCCTCCATGACAAATATTCCCCCGACTATGGCCAGCAGAATCTCCTGTTTAATGATAATGGCGACTCCACCCAGGGCCCCACCCAGAGCCAGGGACCCCACATCTCCCATAAAGATCTGGGCCGGATAGGCATTAAACCAGAGAAACCCGAGACAGGCGCCGACCATAGCCCCGCAAAAGACAGCAAGCTCTCCTGCCCCCTGCACATAAGGGAGTTGAAGATAGTCGGCAAGCACGGCGTGCCCGGCAAGGTAGGAAAAGATCAGATAGACTGCGGCAGAAATGACCGTGGGGCCTGCAGCCAGACCATCGAGACCGTCTGTCAGGTTCACCGCATTGGATGAACCGACAATGACCAGAATGGCAAAGACCACATAGAACCAGGAAAGATCCGGATGGATATTTTTCAGGAAGGGAACACTGAGAAGTCCGTCATAACTCGGATGGAGGAGGAGAAAAATGCCCACCACCGAGGCCCCGAATATCTGCATCAGGAGTTTGCCCTTGGCGCTGAGACCGTCACTGGACTTCTTTTTGATCTTTCGATAGTCGTCGATACTGCCGATGAGTCCAAAGAAGAGGATCACAAAGAGGAGAAGCCAGACCAGGGGATTGTCAAGTCTGGCCCAAAGCAAGGTGGCTGAGGTGATGGCAAAGAGAATGAGAACACCACCCATGGTGGGCACTCCCTTTTTGGCGAGGTGAGTCTCCGGACCGTCATCGCGTATCACCTGTCCCACCTGATATCGTTTTAACTTGCGAATAAACCAGGGGCCGAGCACAAGCATAATGAGAAAGGCAGTCATCGCACCACCGATGGAACGAACAGTGATATAGCGAAAGACATTAAACCCACTGATACTTGTGTGGAGGGGATAGAGAAGGTGATAAAGCATAAATTATTTAGACTGTTAGTTGTTCAACAAGAGTTTCCAGCCGCATACCACGCGACCCTTTGACCAGGATATAAGTCCCGGAATGGACAATTCCTAAAGTAATCAGTTCCTCTATCCAGGAAAGACAATCTTTCTTATCGGAAAAGATTCTCATACGGGCAGTATCCATGCCCTGCTCCTGGGCAGCGACCGCTACCACTGGCGCAAACTGACCCACCAGGCCAAGAAAGTCGACTCCTGCAGCAACAGCATGGGCTCCAATTTCTTTATGGAGGGCCTCACTCCCTTCTCCCAGCTCCAGCATGTCTCCAAGGATAGCGATATGTTTTCCCGATCCAAGTTGACAGAGGGTGTTGATGCCGGCTCGCATGGAAGCAGGGTTGGCATTGTAGGTATCGTTTATAACTCGACTTCCGGCTGGACCGTCTAGAATCTGCATCCGACGATCCGCCGGAACAAAGGTAGAAAGGCCTGTGCTGATTAAGGGAAGGTCAATTCCTGCCGCATGGGCAATGGCTGCTGCGGCAAGAGCATTGGCTATGTTATGGACGCCCGGCACCTGGAGGACAACCTGGGCTTCTTCCTCCAGAATATGGAGGGTAAAACATATCTCTTCCCCATCGCCGGTTTGCCGCCCGGAAGACCAAATATGGAGGGGAAAAGAGTGCGGCTGGGCATCCATCCCGTAAAATATTTTATTCTGCTCACACCCTCGAGCAGCAGCGACCACTCGTGCATCGTCACTGTTTACTACCAAGACAGTATCCTTACCGCAACCTAGAAAAAGCTCTCCTTTGGCCCTGGCTACGCCTTCAATATCTCCCAGGCCCTGAAGATGAGCGCCGTGGACGTTGACAATACAGGCAATATCAGGATCTGCTATCTCTGTAAGCCTGGCAATCTCGCCAGGAACATTCATTCCCATTTCGAGAATAACTGCTCGATGTCTGGGGATAATTGGCAGCAGTGAAAGGGGCAGGCCAATCAGATTATTAAAATTCCCTTCTGTCTTCAAAACCCTTCCCTGAACTCCATCCACCTCATCAGGCCACTGCTGGGCAAAAATGGCACCACACATCTCCTTGACCGTGGTCTTGCCACTGCTTCCAGTAATAGCTGCCACCAGAGGCTGGCTGATCTCCTTCATACAACTCCGTCTGTATGCCGCCAGATCCCCCAGGGCCCGTTCCGTATTTTTTACAACAAGAACGGGAAGTAAAAGGGGTTTTTCCGGTTCCTGTTCAAGGACCAGACAGCCTGCACCTGCAGCCGTGACCTGATCGACAAAGGCATGGCCATCAAATCGCTCTCCCCGCAACGCCACAAAGATATCGCCCTTGTCAATCTTGCGCGAATCCGTACTCAGGGAAGCAAGCCCCTGTCCTTCTGCCCGTCCCTTAAGGAAAGAACCTGCACAGGCCTGGACCAGGTCCCCCAGTCGCCAGCGACTCAAGGCCTCTGCAGACTCAAGGGAGTCATCGAAAAATCTTTTCCCTTCGCCAGTCAACTGGTAGCGCTCGTGCCCCTTTCCGGCAATGAGAACAATATCCCCTTTCCCTGCCGTTGCGATTGTCGCCTGAATGGCCTGCGCACGATCTGCAATAACCACAAAACCTTGTTCTCCTGCTTCCTTCTTCTGCAGCCAGGAGACGTCCTCTTCACCAAGACCGGCTTTTCGCACCCCTCCAACTATTGCCGCACGAATAAGCGAGGCATTTTCACTACGCGGATTGTCATCGGTGACAATGGCAACATCACTGTATTTCCCGGCAATTTCACCCATCAATGGCCGCTTTCCCGCATCCCTGTCTCCGCCGCAGCCAAACACACAATAAAGGCTACGATGGGGAAGGGCCGTTACTGTTTTCAGGACCTGCTCCAGGGCATCCGGGGTATGAGCATAATCAATAAAGACTGACGGCAGGAAGGAGTGCCTCCGGCTGCAGACCGGCAACCGTTGCAGGCGCCCGGGAGCCCCGACTGCTCTGCAAAGTGCAGTACAGATGCCCAAGGGATCTATGCCCAGGGCCAAGGCCATGCCAAAGGTGGTCTGAAGATTCATTACATTAAAATCTCCGACCAATGGTGAAGAGAGATCCCACTCTCCTTTCGGTGTCTGCAGACGGATCCTGGTTCCACCCAGATCCCCTGCCACCTCAAGAGGAAAGATGTCTGGGCCTGTTGAACCACAACAAAGAAGCGAAAGATCACGTTGGCTACATATGCCTCGCAGCCTCTCGCTCCAGGGGTATTCCTGCTCCCCTGTGTCAGCCATGGTAATAATCGCCCAGCCCCCCTCATGGAGATGTTTGCTAAAGAGAAGGGTTTTGGCAGCAAAGTAGGAACCCATGTCCTGGTGGTAGTCCAGATGATCACGTGAGAGGTTGGTAAAGGCTGCTACATCAAAGGAGAGTGTTCCGATTCGCTTCTGCTCCAGACCATGCGAAGAGACCTCCATGATCACGGTATCCACTCCATTATCTGCCATACGACGCAATGTTTCCTGAAGAAGGAGGGGTTCGGGGGTGGTAAACGATGAAGGCCAGGCAATCAGCTGCCCCTGCTGAGAAAGATAGCGATAATTGATCGTTCCCAACACTCCCGGGTGTCTTCCTGCCTCCTGGAGGACCGACTCGAGAAGATAACTGACAGTGGTCTTGCCGTTGGTTCCGGTAATGGCAACCATGACCATTTGCCGGGCCGGATGTGCAAAAAGAATTTCCGCAATTTCGGCATAGGTCGTTCTCGTATCCTCGACTTCAAGGACACAGACTCCACCGTTGCCATAGGAATTCGGATCCAGCCTTCCCTTTTCAACAAGAAGTACGGAACAGTTGTTCTTCACTGCCTGATCGATAAAAATATGACCATCATACTGACTACCGACAAGGGCAATAAAAAAAGATCCGGCTGTCGCCTTACGGGAATCAGTAGTTATCTGATTGATGAGACACGTTGTGGGATTGCCGCTGAGAACATAGTGGCTGTTAAGAGATGCAAGAAGAGATGCCAGAGAAATTCCGGAAGAGGACGACACAGCAGTGCCGGGGCCAGTACAGGACCAGTCTCCGACGATTTGGCATTGCTCATTGCCCTCCAAAGGTTTGGACATTTCTGATTCCTTCACTCTTGCACCCATCAGGGATGCAGCAAAAAAGCGTGTTCCCATCTTGTTATTCTTGACAACATCTTACAAACTAAAAAAAATCAGATCTCTGCCCAGGATATAGGCGTAGACTTCAATAAGCTTCCCATGTGGTCCGTTTTCAGGCCCGCCTTGCGGTGCAAAACTAAAAATCAATCCAGCAAACGAGAATACGTTGGATTGATTTTTAATTTTACAACAAAGAAGCAGATAAAGGTTTTTTTTACGACACCATCATTCCTGCTTACTATCATTTTCCAGATTCGACATCTCCACGGTTTCTTTGGGTGCTGTATCTTTTTTCAGGATCAGCCGACATTGGCCACCTGTTTTCAGGGCCCCGCCAGCCTCCGGGCTCTGGGAACGAATACGTCCCGAGCCCTCGACATGCACCTCCACCTCCGTTCCCTGCAAAAGACGGAGTGCCCTTCTCAAGCTGAGTCCGGTCAAGTCCGGCATGATTCGAGTCTGCTCTTTCAACATTCCAGCCAGGTTTTTCGAGACATTCCTCTCGTCCATCCCCTCGCTCTGGAAATTCTCATTTTTTTTCTCTGCTGCTTCAACCAGACCAGCAAGGCCATAACTGACTTGCTGCAAGGCCACCATTGAAGGGAGAATGGTATCAATGGTTTTACAAAGAAAATCCGGATTCGAATCGTCAACCTTCCTTGGCCCAAGGTCCTTTTGTCGCGAAACCAGGAGCAAAATAATTTCCGGTTTTTCAGCTGGAATAACTACCAGAGACATCCGATCACGCACATACTCGTATCCGGTCGGTAATGCTATTCTGGAAAGCGTCTCTCCAGAAATGGCGACAGAACCAAGAATACCTGGTGTTCCCTGGGCTCGCAGTAAAGTTCTTAACTCTGCAGAGACCAGAGAGGGTAAGACGTTAGTGCCTCGTGTTTTTCCTCGAAAGACATCATAGACATACTCTTTCTGGCTTGGTCTTTCCAGCACCCGGTCAAGAAAATGGGGCTGTATTTTCTTGCCACCATTGAGGAGATGGGTAAAGCCTAGAACCACTTTCAGAGGAGGAGCTATTTTGGGAACCGTACCCAGATCTGCAACAGGACCACAGTCAATAAACTCCGGAATAGAGGAACTCCCTTTTTTCCCTCCCGAGAGATCCACATTCAGCTCTGTGGTCAACTGCAAACGATCCCAGAGGCGAAGCTGCCCAGCAAAATCTGTTTTTCCGGCAACCAAACTCCAGGGGTAAATCTGGGTCCCCTGCTCCCACCCTCTCTGGAGGAGAGATGCCTCCAGAAAAAATTGCCTGATCTCTTTCGGAATCACCAGGGGGGTAAGAAGAATATTCTCCAGCACCTCATTTTCATACTGCCAGATGGTGTTTGGATTATAGGAAGGAAAATTGACCCCAGCAATAATTTTCCCTTCACCTGTTTCCAGCAACAGCGAACCAAGCTGAACACGACCCAGATTCTCTCCCAGGTCAGCCACATATTTGTCGAGGATGGCCTGGATTTTCATGTCAACGGTCAAAACCAAATCATGACTGTAACCGCTGGTCTCTTCCTCCCCTTTGAGATCGACGTTGGGTATAGCTTCCTGCCGAACATGATCATGGCTGAGGAGATGATCATAATAGTGCTCAATTCCAGCAAGCCCCAGATCGTTTTCGGCATATCCGACCAGATGTGCTCCCATCGCCTGCTCTGGATATTTTCTCGCCAGCTCCCGGTGCAGATATATCCCAGGTAACCCCAGCCGGTGGATTTCCTCTTCCTCTCCCTGGCCAATATCACGGCGAAGCCAGACAAGATGAGAATCTCTTCCCAGGCGTTGTTTAAGTTCCGGTTCCGATATCCCCAGAACCCCGGAGAGCTGCCCGGCAGTCCCCTCCAGGTTTTCAACTTCTCGCGGTCTGGCATAAAGAGAAACCCGCTCAAGGGTCTCAGCCAGCTCTTTGAAGTTTCTGTCGTAAATCGTCCCCCGAACACTCTCTTCTACGAGGAACTCATTTGCAGGAAAGGTCTCCTCCCAGACCGCGGACAAGATCCGCAACTGCTGCCGAAAGACAAAAGCAATTCCTGCAACAACCCCCCCTAGCACCAGAAGGACCAGCAGAGCCCTCAGCAGCCGTCTTCTGTTATTTTCCGTCCTGAGGCGGGATCTTCTGACCATCTTTTCCCTGTAAGTGAACCCCCTCCCCAATTGCCTCTTTTCTGGTCACCATTGCTACCCTTGAGATGCAGTTCAAGCAGGCCCTTTAAAACTTGTGATATTGACTGGATTTCGGCAAATAAAGAGCCAAATTCTCTCCTGCCAGCTTTCCTACCTCATTCGGAGAAAACAACCTGGCCTTTTGGGCTCGAAGCAAGATATTGGTATTGACCAGTTCATGATGAATCGCTGTCGCTTTTTCAATCTCTCCATTTACCCGCTCAACTGCACTCGTGAGCCAAAAAGAGCAGACAAAAATCAGGACAGAAGAAAAAAGTAAAACCTTTGTTATTCCATACCACATCTGTCTCCCATACGGCATCCTTATAGATAACTGACGACGTGCATAAGGACGATTTCGCATAACGTTGCCACGGGGAATCATGGTATGGGCGGAAGGATTAATAATCATGGCATCACCTCTTTGTCAGATATTTTAGAAATTTTCACATAGATACCGATAATTCAATAACACCTCGGCAGATAAGTGGTTAGCAGCAATCCAGATGGTCGCGATTGCCTGCTATATTTTTTCAACAACTCTTAAACGAGCACTCCGTGATCTAGGATTGTTCTCCCGTTCTTCTGGGCCAGGGCCGATCGGCTTCTTGGTCAGCACCCTGACAGCCTCATTATCACGAAATTTTCTTTTCACCATCCTGTCTTCCAGGGAGTGAAAGGATATGACGCAAAATCTAGCTCCCGGAGCCAGAAATGGCACAGCATGAGTCAGGATTTCCGCCAGATTCTCCAGTTCCGTATTCACGGCAATGCGCAGGGCCTGAAATACCAGTGTTGCCACATGGATTTTTTTAGGATGGAATCGCCTGGGCACAGCCCGCGTCACCAGATCAGCCAGCTGCTTTGACGAAACAAGAGGTTTCTGAACCCGCTCATGAACAACAAAATCTGCGATTCTTCGTGCCTGCTTTTCTTCTCCGTAATAATAAAAAATATCGGCCAGTTCACTCTCAGAGCAGTGAGCCAGAATCGACGCCGCTGTAACCTTCCGCCTGGTATCCATCCTCATATCCAGGGGCTCGTCACGCTGAAAGCTAAAACCCCGCTCACCAATATCAAGCTGCAGGGATGAAAGACCGATGTCGATGAGAATTCCGTCAACCTGAGAAATACCCGCCTCCACCAAACCCTCGGCAATCTCGGAAAAATTTCTTCTGATAATGGTCAGCCGCTCGCCAAAAGGCTGTAATCTCTTGCGGCTCTTTTCAATGGCCGCTTCATCCCATTCAAAGGCTACAACCCTGCCTTCCGGTGCACTTTTCTGCAGGATCGCCTCGCTGTGCCCTCCCAGACCCAGAGTTCCATCCACATAAATACCGCCACTGCGGGGAGCAAGAAATCCAAGGGTTTCATCAAGCAACACAGAACGATGAATCTTTGCGGCCTCACCCTGTTCACTCATCAGATGATTCCCAATTTAGACAGTCCCTCATCAAAACTATCAAAATTATCACGAGTGGCCTGCACTTCGGCCTGCCAGGCTTCCTTATCCCAAATCTCCACCCAGTCTCGCATACCGGTAAGGACGATATCTTTACCGATCCGGGTTTCAGAACGTAGTGAAGCAGAGAGAAGAATGCGGCCCTGTTTATCCAGATTGCATTCTGTCACCCCGGAAAGGACCAGACGGATAAAACTGGCCAAACGCGGCTGCTCCTTCCCCTGATCCAGAAGCTTATCTTCAATACTCTCCCATTCGGAAACGGGATAAGCGCGCAGATGCTTCCCCCAGGTCGTGACCATCAAGGTCTCGGAGCCATACTGAGCCAAGACATCACGGAACCGGCTGGGAAAATTCAGACGTCCCTTGGAGTCCAGGCTGTGCTCGGACTTACTGCGAAATCTGCTTTTTATGGTCTTCTCCTCACCCATCCGCCACCACCGTTTTCCACTTTGCACCACTTCGCACCACTCTCATCAGTTTTATAGCAGGAGTAAGCATCTTGTCAAGGAATTTCCCCTGCGATTATGCAAGGTTAAACAAAAACAGGAAATCAGGCGGCTGTACACCATGTAGGGGTTCGAGGCCTGGAAAGCCACAACACAATGTGCTCAAGACACCAATACGGCTCGAAACCAGAAAAGGCTGAAAGTGTCCCAAACAGACCGAACATATTGATAATACGAGATGCTTTGAAAACAGAGGAAAAAATTATTTTTAAAAAAACATACTCTAGTGGTGGAAAGTGGAGTGGGAGTTAAAGAGGGAAGAGAGAGGGGCGGGAAATACCATTATCCAGAAGCAGATAACAGCAGCTTTTCAGCCATCAAAGGAAGCCAGTCAGTTGCAACTTCCCTTTACCAGCAAATCCGCTTCGACAATGCTGTATCCAGGCAGAGAAAAAATTTCTCGAGTCTCCTGAATGACAAGATACGATCATATTGCGCCGTTTTTTTGCTGCCTCTTACGCTGCGACATTGAACCCAAAAGAGGATTCGTGGGTTCTGTCGCAGCAAAACAGAGGTGGGAAAGGACAAGCAAGAAAGGATAGTTCGTTGTTGCTAAGACTCTGGTCAGGGAAAAACAGGAAAGGTTTTTTTTTGATCACATCAGGGAAGATCCAGGAGTTCTCGCAGATTGGCCTTGCTGGAAAAACTGTGCTCTTTATCGGGAAAATCGCCATTACGAACCTCGCGGTTATACTCAGCCACGGCCTCTTTAATGGTGGGCGCCAGTTTGCAGTAGGACTTGACAAACCCTGGGACAAACTTCTCAAACATGCCAAGGAGATCGTAGATAACCAGGACCTGGCCATCGCAGTGAACACCGGCTCCGATGCCAATGGTGGGGATAGCAATTTCTTCTGAGATGATCCGTCCCAACTCATCAGGGATGCATTCCATAACAATGGCAAAGGCCCCGGCCTTCTCCAGCGCCTGGGCCTCTAGCACCATCTTTCTGGCGGATTCCAGATCTCGGCCCTGCACCTTATAGCCCCCAAGCTGGCTGGCAGTCTGGGGGGTCAAACCGATATGCCCCATGACGGAGATCCCTGCCCGCACCAAGGCGGTGACCGTATCGCAGACCTCCAGCCCCCCTTCGAGTTTGACTGCATCGCAGCCCGCCTCTTTGAGAAAACGACTCCCATTGATAATGGCATCACGAATTCCACTTTGATAGGAGCCAAAAGGCATATCACCGACAACAAAGACCCCGGGCGCCCCCCGACGCACCGCCGAGGCATGGTGGATCATCTGATCCATGGTCACAGGAACAGTGGAATCATAGCCCAGGGCCACCATCCCCAACGAATCACCGACCAAGAGGATATCCACATCAGCAGAGGCAAGTAAAGCAGCCATGGCCGCATCAAAGGCCGTGAGCATGGTGATCTTCTCACCCGCTTTTTTCATGGTCCGGATATCGAGTACTGTTTTCCGTTTTTGCATGGTTCAGTCTCCTCCATCAAAATAAAATGTTAGCATAGGGAGCAGTAACTCACCTCTCCCCCTCGTATCATCAAAGATCACCTGGGGCACACATCTGCATGGCCTGGCCGGATACGCTTTTACTCATCAAACAGGGTGGGTTGACGCTTTCCGCCCTGGGGCAGAGAGCGGCCAAAGTGCTTGTAGGCATTCATGGTCGCCATACGCCCGCGAGGGGTCCTGGTCAGGAATCCGGACTGAATCAGAAAGGGTTCATAGACATCTTCCAGGGTATTCTTTTCTTCACAGACCACTGTGGCCAAAGTCTCCAGGCCGATGGGTCCCCCCTGAAACTTATCAATGATAGCCAGCATGATCCGGCGATCCATGTCATCGAGGCCAAAACGATCCACATTAAGGAGATTGAGGGCCTCATCCGCCACTTCGGCGGTAATGGCCTGATGCTTACCCACCTCAGCAAAGTCACGCACACGACGTAGCAGACGATTGGCAATACGAGGCGTCCCGCGTGACCTGCGTCCCAACTCCAAGGCCCCGCCCTCGTCCACAGCCATCCCGAGAATAATGGCTGAGCGCTGGACAATCCGTACCAGTTCCTCTGGCTCATAGAGCTCCAGTCGGAGGATGATTCCGAAACGGTCACGCAAGGGAGGGGTCAACAATCCGGTACGGGTGGTAGCGCCCACCAGGGTAAAATGAGGCAGGTCCAACTTCACAGACCTGGCTCCAGGTCCCTGGCCAATGATAAGATCGAGCTGAAAGTCCTCCATGGCCGGATAGAGGATTTCCTCCACGGCATGGTTAAGGCGATGAATCTCGTCGATAAAGAGGACATCTCCCTGCTGAAGACTGGTGAGAATAGCAGCCAGATCGCCTTGACGCTCAATCACCGGACCGGATGTGACCTTGATTCCGGCCTGCATCTCATTGGCAATAATATAGGAGAGCGTGGTCTTTCCCAGGCCCGGATACCCGTGAAAGAGAACATGATCGAGGGCTTCTCCCCGTGCCTTTGCCGCCCGGATAAAGACATCAAGGCTCTTGCACAACTGTTCCTGGCCCACGTACTCATCAAGGCAGCGGGGACGAAGAATATTACCCGAAACCCTGTCTTGGCCAATGGGCTCAGGAGCAACCAACCGCTCGTCTGCGTGGATTTCTTCTTCAAAATTCATGTCAATGCCCGAAGTCCTTCTTTAATCAGTTCTTCAAGGGCCATTTCCTTAAAAAAGTCCCCCCCCACCTGTTTTTTCACCCTGCTCAGGGCTTGGCGAACCATCTGCTCAGGATAGCCAAGATTAACCAGGGCTGAAAGGGCATCGCCGACCAGAGTCCCTCCACTCATCAATTTTTCAGGAATTGAAGCAGGAAGAGAATCTACAGCCTGAAAGCCACCAACCTTGTCCTTCAATTCCACACAGATCCGCTCCGCAGTCTTTTTGCCAACCCCCTGAATACTAGTCAACCCATTGATATCTTCAGTGAATATTGCCTGACAGAGAGCGTCGAGCTGCATACCGGAAAGAATGGCCAGTGACAGCTTGGGACCGATACCAGAGACCGCTTTCAAGGTGAGAAACATCTCTTTTTCACTCTGCTCCTGAAAGCCGAAAAGGACAATAGCATCCTCGCGCACATTGGTATGGATATAAAGAAAAAGGTCTTCACCCTTTTCCGGCAACCGGGAAACCCCATCACGGGAAAGAAAGACCTCATAGCCCACTCCTCCAACCTCAACGACAACTCTGTCTGAACCGATAAACTGCACTGTACCGGTAAGTGAGGCAATCATAAAAGAGCGCTATGAGGTATGAGGTTTGCGGTTTGCGGTGACATTATATTTGTTCCCTGGCTTGTATTGATCTTCATTAGAGTATCATCTGGTTGGCATGACAGATGGCTACAGCCAGGGCATCTGCGGCATCATTACTGGGTGTTGCGGAGAGGCCGAGGAGGACACGAATCATGTGCTGAACCTGTCCCTTATCCGCCTGACCATAGCCAACCACGGCCTGCTTCACTTTTTTGGCGCTGTAATCATGAACTCCCAACCCATTCTGCATGGCCGCTACCACTGCGGCCCCCCTGGCCTGCCCCAGCTTGAGAGCAGAATTGGCATTGGTGGACATGAACACCTCTTCCACAGCTGCCACCTCCGGACCATGAAGTTGAATCACCTCATTGATCCCCTCAAAGATCTCGTTGAGCCGATTGGCCAGGGGGAATCGAGGGGTGGTTTTTATCACCCCGCAGGACACAAAACTGACCTTTCCATGTCCGACATCAACAATCCCATAACCGGTAATCCGTGACCCCGGATCAATACCTAAGATTCGTTGCATGCTAAAAGCATTATCCGAAAATCGGTATTTTGTCCAAAATCGTGCCATTTCTGAAAAATAAGGGCAGCCATCAAACTGACATTGAGAGCATTATTATTTTTTTGAAATAACGAAGAGCTTGGGAAAAAGGGCATTCTCGGACAGGCTCCCAGGAGGTTGTGGCAAACGATATCCATTGTATCAGGACAGTTTCTCCATCAAGTCATCGTCTATATCAAAGTTGGCATGCACATTCTGAACATCTTCGTGATCCTCAAGATTTCCCAGAAGTTTAAGCAAGGCCCGGGCCGGTTTTTCCTCGGTAACCTCTACGATATTCTGGGGAATCATGGTGATAGAAGCCTCAACAAAAACAACACCGGCCTTTTCCAGGGACTCACGCACCTCATCAAAGTCCTCAGGGGCGGTAAGGACCTGAAACTCGTCGCCTTCCTCGAGCACATCCTCGGCTCCGGCCTCAAGGGCGAGCTCCATCAGTTCCTCCTCACTGGTGGTTGCTTTATCCACCAGTATCTGGCCCTTCTTGTCAAACATCCAGGCCACACAACCGGATTCACCCAGGTTGCCATTGCTTTTGGCAAAGTAGTGGCGGACATCGGCCACGGTCCTGTTACGATTATCTGTCATACACTCCACCAGAACCGCCACCCCACCGGGTCCATAGCCCTCATAGAGGATTTCATCATAGATTTCGCCCTCAAGCTCCCCCGTTCCTTTTTTTATGGCCCGGAGGATATTGTCCTTGGGCATATTTTCCGATCGGGCCGTGGCAATGGCACTACGAAGTCGGGGATTACCGTCCGGATCACCGCCGCCCATCCTGGCTGCCACAGTAACTTCTTTGATCAAACGAGTGAAAATCTTTCCTCGTTTGGCGTCCGCAGCCCCTTTTTTATGTTTAATATTTGCCCACTTAGAATGTCCTGACATAACCTGTTCCTTTAAATCTTTATAAGAGACGTACCATGGAGCTACGCCTGTTTTCTTTAAGGCCTACAAAAAATAGTCATCATTTTCGCATCCCTGCTTCAGGCCATCTTTAGCCGCTTCTCAATCACAAAATCCTCAAACTGATACTGCTCGTCCTCCGGTTTTGTTCAATCGAAGCGCCTAACTCTGACCTAAATCAGGGCACGAATTCCAATCACCAATTTATTTCACCCCGTTAAACCCCATCCCCAATACAAAAACCTCACGACTCTCCACCCGGGAGCTCTTCGGTTTAACTACTTTTACCAGCTCAAACTGCTCTTTTATTTCCTGAACAAATTCAGGAAAATCCTCTCCCTGGAAGGCTTTACAATAGTAATTCCCCTTGGGATGAAGGAGAATAGAGGCCAGTTCCAAGGTTCGCCGCACCAGAAGCATGGACTGCTGATGATCAGTCCAGCGATTGCCCGTAGTCGCGGGGGCCAGATCTGAGATCAACACCTTAAACGCCGGTCGAATGCGCCGCACAGCCGTAATCAATTCCGGTTGCATGATATCCTGCCGCAGCCAGACGATCTCAGAGCCTCCAGTTCTGGCTACCTTATCTGCAGCCTTCAGATCCACCCCGACTACAATTCCTCTTTCCCCGACGACTTCCGAGGCATAAAGAGACCAACTCCCTGGGAAACAACCAAGATCAAGGACACTGTCACCAGAACGAATAAATTTATACTTTTTCAAGGCCTCTTCCAGCTTATATACAGATCGTGCCGGATAGTTGTCTTTCTTGGCCTTCTGGTAATAATAATCTTTTACTTTACGCACGTGTTATCCAGTCTATAGTAAATTTGTTGGTTTTTCCCCTTTGGCTGTATACACCCCTGGCTATCATCCAACCTGCTTTTTCCGATCTTTCCAACCCCCATTATATGAAGTACCAGCCCTTGGGCGCCTATCCGAGAATAGGAATTTTGTCCAAAATTGAGGCCTTTACGAAAAAGAACCACAGCCATCTATTTAATATTGCGAGTATTATTTTCAGAAATAACGAAGAGTTTGGGAAAAAGGGCATTCCCGGACAGGCTTCTGGTCATGACATCCAAACAGACCATGGCAACGACCTCTCACAATATCAGCACTTTTTAGTCCATTTACTACTCTTTGACAAGGATGATAGAGTCCTGAAAAATCGAATCCCTGAATACGCAGCAAAACCCGACTATCCAGGAGGCCCCTCAATACGCTGTAGAGCGTTCCGAACCCAGGCCAGGGCCTCATCCCGACTTTTAACCTCTCCTTCCACCTGGGCCTCCTGTAACTGGTCTAAAATAAATGAGAAATAAGGCCCGGGCTGGAGGGCAAACTCATGAATCAAATCGTTACCGGTGACAAAACGCGGGCCAGAAAGGGCTGGGGCGATATCCTTGTTGTAAATTTTCAGGACTTCACAGAGCAGGCAGTCTAGCTCTTCCTCCATGGCCTCCGGTTTCATCTCCCCTTTTCCTGCCAGACTGTCTGCCATGGCCAGAAAAAAGAGGCCGATCAAATCCTCTCCGGCCCGTCTGCACAGTTTGAGACAGGCTTTTTTGCTCAATCCCTCTTTACGCCTGACATTACAGAGATGAAAAGGATGCATATGCATGCCCACAAGGGCTGCTGTTCGATCCCGCCTGTCATTGGACCAGCGCAGTTCGCGTCCAAGATGCTGCACCAGTTCCCGACCCACCTCGTCATGATTATAAAAGGTTATCCGCCCCCCTTTGTCCTCGCTTGTTTCACGGGTGGGTGGCTTGCCCAGATCATGGAGGAGGGCCGACCATTTCAAGACCTCGCGAATACCCGGTTGAGCCAGATACTCCTGGAGCATTTCCTGGCACAGTGGATAAAAAAGCTCAGGCTCGGCCAGGATCTTCTCCATATACCCCAAGGCTGCCAAGCTGTGATAAAAGACATCGAGATGATGTGACTCCGGCTGTTCCAGGCCCACACCTGATTGCAGTTGAGGAATCACCAGAAAAAGCAGACCCGATTCAGCCATGCCAGTAATCACCTCGTGAGCACGATCAGAACCCATAATCAGATTCATCTCATAACTGATCCGTTCCACCGAAACCCTGCTCAGGAGGGATGCATGTTCCCGGATAGCGGCCAGGGTCTTCTTTTCCAAAGCGAAACCGAACCGCGCCCAGAGCCGGTACCCACGCAGCATCCGCAAGGGATCACTGACAAAGGCATGGGGACAGGCCCGTAAAATCATCTCCTCAAGGTCCTGTCTTCCATTTAAAGGATCGATGGGAAGAAGCAGCATTGCCTCATCAACAAAGGCGGAAAAGGCAAGACCCATTGCATTAATGGTGAAATCACGCAGACAGAGATCTTCCTCGATGGTGCCTGCCCCTTGGCGGAAACTGGAAAAATCAATGGTCAACCCCTTCCATACCACCCGCCCTGCATCTTCTTCAACAGCTCCCAGAGGAACAAAGGTTCCTCCCCCCAGGAAACGAATCAGGGTACGACAGCAGTGTACTGCATCGCAGTCCACCGTAAAATCCAGGTCATTAGGAGCTATCTCCAGCAGCCAGTCACGAACCGTACCGCCAACCAGGTACATCTCCCTTCCCAGTTCCTCGGATAGCTGGCCCAGGGCAGCAAAGAGCCGGGGAGGATAATCATGCCGGTGGGAACGGAGCCCAGCCATATTCCACCCCCCATCACCTAGCATCTTTCCCCCTCCCCCTTTCTTTTTTCATACTCCTGTACTATATTCATCTTTTTGTGCCTTACCTGCAGATTCTTAAAATATTACCATTTAACGATTAAAACTTAAAACTGAATTTTCATGGATACACCCACCCAACGCATGCTCAAAGTCGGCAAGGCCACCATCGGCCTTGTCGGCCTCGACATTGCCCTGAACACAGCCCTTGCCCAAAAGCTCTCTCCAAAAGAGGCCGTTGAATCCATCTACCAAGCCATTCAAGAGAAAAATTACATTGCCGAAGGTGCTGCCAACGACTACAAAAAAGCCCTGGAAAGAGAATACAGAAGTCTCCTCGGCGAGGAACAGGAACCTGACCAAGATCTGGTCATCCGCATTTTTGGCACCGGCTGCATCAGTTGCAACGGACTGCAGGATGAGGTGATAGATGCCATGATGCGGGCTGGAATCGCGGCAGACATCGACATGATCCATGACCGTGACGAGATTGGCAGGCACGGCATCATGGCCACTCCGGCACTGATGATCAACGGTCAGGTCAAGAGTGCCGGAATTCACCCCACACCGGTGCAGCTGGAGGCGTGGCTGCTCGAGGCAGCCGGAGAAAAGAAGTAGTGGCTCAAACCCTGCAGCAACAATTCCTTGATCTGGGCTTTTCCGCTGGTGCAGCCAGTCTGCTGAGCACAGGAATCATTCTGGCCGGTATCCTCCTGATGGCCCTGGTGGCAACTCTTTTAGTCAAACAGATCCTCGTCCGCATTCTCTCCGCCTGGATCCACAACAATCGGTACCAGTGGGACGATGCCCTGATCAAAAACAAGGTCTTCAGCAGACTTACCTGGTTTGTACCAGTATTGATATTTTCCCTGTCCATCGACAGCTTTCTGCCAGAAAATACGACCACAGCCATCCTTTGCAAGCGTATTGTCCTCTGCTTTTTTGTCCTGGTCTCGGTACTGAGTGTTACGAGCCTGCTCTCGGCAATCAATGACATCTTTCGTCATCTGCGCAAGAGACCCGGCGCCACTATTCAAAGCTATGTAGACGCAGCCAAGATCATCTCCTGGGTCATTGCTGCCATCTTTATCGCCTCCATCTTCACCGGTAAATCACCCTGGGGCATCCTATCCATCTTAGGTGGCCTTACAGCGGTAACCATGCTGATCTTCAAGGACACCATCCTCGGTTTTGTCGCCTCTATCCAGCTTTCCGCCACCAACATGGTTCGGGTAGGCGACTGGATCGAGATGCCCCAATATGGTGCAGACGGGGAGGTAATCCAGATGTCCATCAATACGGTACGAGTTCAGAACTGGGACAAAACCGTCACCACTATCCCTACCTACGCCCTGGTCTCATCTTCCTTCAAAAACTGGCGCGGCATGTCGGAATCCGGCGGACGTCGCATCAAACGCAGCCTGCTCATAGATACAGGATCCATCCGTTTCTGCGATACCGAGATGCTGGAGAGATTCAAACAGTTCGACCTGCTGCGCGACTATCTCCAAGAGAAGGATGAAGAAATCGAAGCCTATAACCGCAGCCACCAAGTGGACACTGACACTGCGGTGAACGGTCGCAGGCAAACCAACATCGGGGTGTTCCGTGCCTACGTTAAGGCTTATCTCGCCCAGCACCCCAACATCCACCCCAACATGACTTTCCTTGTCCGTCAACTGGCCCCCAAAGAACACGGCCTGCCCCTGGAGATTTATGTCTTCAGCAATGATCAGGTCTGGGCCAACTACGAGGCCATCCAGGCAGATATCTTTGATCACCTGCTGGCAGCTGCCCCAGAATTTGCTCTCCACATCTTCCAAAACCCCAGCAGTCGGGACATCCGACTGCTGGCTGCTGGCCTGAGCGGCCAAAACCGACATGATTGAAAAGCCCCCGCATCTCATCCTGGCCCCCATCCGCGGGATCACCGACTGCCATTTCCGCAGCATTTTTCAGCGTCATTTCCCTGGATTTGACTCGGCCCTGGCCCCCTTTGTCAACCCCCAGCGCCACTCCAGTTTTCAGCCGAAACAACTCAAGGATCTCCTGCCTGAGGAAAACCAGGAGATGGTGGTTGTCCCCCAGTTCCTCCATACCGATCCAGAGGATTTCCTCATCCTGGCCGATCGCCTTCGCGACCTGGGCTATACCCAGGTCAACTGGAACCTTGGCTGCCCTGCCCATATGGTCACCAAGAAAAAAAGAGGTTCAGGACTGCTGCCCCACCCGGAGCTGATCCTTGCCTTCCTCGACCAGGTCATGCCCAGACTTCCCATGCGCCTGTCCATCAAGACCCGCCTGGGCCTGGAGACAAAAGAAGAACTGCTCCACCTTCTCCCCCGTCTTAACGACTATCCCCTGGAGGAGATCATCATCCATGGACGACTGGGCCGGCAGATGTATCGGGGCGAGGCAGACAGGGAGGCCTTTGGCCTCTGCCTGGAGCAGAGTCGACATTCCATTGTCTATAACGGCGACATTAACTCGGTGCAGATATTCCGCGACTTACAGGAACAATTTCCAGGTATTCACAGGTGGATGATTGGCAGGGGTGCCCTGGCCAATCCCTTCCTTCCCGGAGAGATCAAGGGAGTGAAAATTTCAGACAGACTGCAGGTGCTGGAACACTTTCACCGCGAGCTCTATACCTGTTACCAGGAGATACTCGCGGGTCCGACACACCTCCTCGGCCGTATGAAACAACTGTGGATCTACCTCAGCGCCTCCTTTCCCCCTCAACACAAGACCTGGAAGAAGATCAAAAAGTGCCACACAGAGGCCCAATATCAACAGGTCATAGAGACCCTTTTTGCCGCAAACAAATGACGCCTCTCTCTGACAGGGTTATCAAACGAAACGACTCAGTACCGAGTGGTGTGTTCTGCACTGTTTGGCTGGTAATTTTCTTTTTCTCAAGAATTTAAATTCCGTTTAACAAACAGATACTTGCCACATTGTAGGATATCTGGTAAAAGAGGTCTACCTATTCAGCAGCACTTTATCTTCGTCCATTCAGGTCTTCTCCAATAGCACAAGTATGCTTCGAGATCCTGACTGAACGAATATCAAAGCACCGTTAAACAGCTATAGAGAGGTTGTTTGCCAATCATATTGGTATTGGGCAGTACCTGTATGGTTACAAAGAGATATTCTTTTCAACTACGATCTGGATATGGAGAAGCTCTTGCAATAGCCCCCTTCAGAAAAGATCCTCCACAACCATATTTCCAATATGTTGAAAATAAAAATATTGCTTCACGCATCAACAGTAACAGAAAAAAAATGACTCCAAACACCTGAATACCATTGGCTGCGACTGGCTTTTTTCTTACGCTACTGCACTCAGTAATAACAAAGAAAAAAACAAATGCCCACCCCTAACACTATCCGTTCTATTCTCATCAATATTTTCCAACATCGACTGTTGCGTGTCTTTCTGCTTATCAGTCTCAGTGTCCCGATTTTCATTCTCCTGCGCAGCTACTTTCTGGTCTTACCCCAATTCCGTGACAAACTTCTGATTCACAGTGAAATCGATGCCCAAAGAACTGCCAGGCATATCAGCAGCCATTTCATACGCCTGGATAGGGATCAGATCGTACTCAGAAAGGTCATGCCAAACAATATCCAGGCCTTGATGAGCGAATTTGGCCTGGAAAAGATCAAGCTCTTTTCAAAAGAGGGCCGTATCCTTTTTTCCAGCGATGAAGAGGAGATAGGCACAACGAATGACCATGACTATTTCCACCGGATAGTGGCCAAAGGGAAAATGTTTTCTAAGATTGTCCATAAAAACGACAAGACTTCGGAAGGGAGGATGATCTCCAAAGACGTAGCGGAAATCTATATTCCGATCACCCACGAAAATCAATTTATCGGGGCCTTCGAGCTCTACTCTGACCTCACCGAAGAGAAAGAGGGAATCGACGCCTTATTCAAAAAAGAGGCCCATGCCGACATCGTTATTTCTATGATCATGATGCTCATCGTCTCCATCATGGTCTTTAAGACAAGCCGGGCAATTCTCAAGGAAAAGGCAGCCAAAACCCAGCTCGAAGCCATCAATCTGGACCTTGAACAGCTGGTGATGGACAAAACCCACGAATTGATGGTCACCCAGAACACGGCCATTGAGTCTCTGGCCATTCTCGCCGAATATTATGACATGGATACCGGTGAACACCTGACCAGGATCCGGAATTATACCGAACTCATCGCCACCACCCTCCTGGAAGATTCTCCCTACTCCACCTATCTCCAAGATCAGGGAAAAGAAAAATATGTACGGGAACTGGTCATGGCCTCAACCCTCCACGACATCGGCAAGACAGCCATCTCCAAGGAAATTCTGTGTCGACCCACCGAGCTTGGCAACGACAGGTTTGAGGAGCTCAAGAAACACACTATTATTGCCTGGGATGCCCTCAACCAGGGCAATGAGATCTTTGTCAAACAATTTGGCAAGGATTCCTACCTCTCCC
Organism: Pseudomonadota bacterium; assembly: GCA_018817385.1. Lineage (GTDB taxonomy): Bacteria > Desulfobacterota > Desulfobulbia > Desulfobulbales > Desulfocapsaceae > Desulfocapsa. The sequence continues at coordinate 2,335 of JAHIUA010000088.1, read as the reverse complement.
TGGCCGGCAATATCGCCCTCTATCATCATGAGAAGTGGGATGGATCCGGATATCCCACCAGCCTCAAAGGTGAAGACATTCCCCTTTCAGCCCGTATCGTCGCCCTGGCCGATGTCTATGATGCCCTACGCAGCAAACGGACTTACAAGGACCCTTGGTCACATGAAGAAACCACTGAACTCATCTGCAACGAATCAGGCAAGCACTTTGATCCGGTCATCATCAATGCCTTTCTCTGTAATCAGGAAAAATTCCGGGAAATCTCCGAAGGAAAAGGAAATACCACCCAGCTGGCCAGTTATGGCGTCCAGTAGAACTCATCCCTAAGCAAACCAGCAGTCCTCGGTCTGCCCCCCCAGACTCCCCGGACTGCCATCAGGGCAGGTATGTGGGGTTGGAGGAACCTCCGACCAGACTGGAAGGGCTGCAACGCTCTCATGGTAAGCCCTCCCACTGCCACCGGGAACTGCTCTCCGAGCCAACCCGCCGCCTCGACCGCAGTTTTCCCTGTCATTATTTTTTCGTTGAGTTGCTATTGCCGATAATTGTCGGGAGAAAGAGGAGAAGACCTGAGCATTTTTCATAGGCCCCAATGTCATAGCCACCGCCACAGGGACGTTTTTGGCCACGCTGATCGCTTGGAAAGAGAAGGACAGAAATTCCTGCGTCTATGGCAGGGCTGCCATTCTGCAGAGCATGGGTAAAGGTGGGTCCACCGTTATTTTGCAGGGAGACCAATTTGGGATCACTGTTTATCAAGTCGCTTGACTTGGTAAAACCACAGGTGTCCGTGTCTTCAAGATTATATCCGTTTGACGTCACTCCTATAGAATTGCAGCAATTAGCAGTTCCATTCTGAGCGATAATGCTGTTTTTCACCGACAGGGTTCCGCCTGTAGCATTACAGTATCCATCGCTTGAGTTCGCCGAAGAATTTTTGGTGATCGTGGTGGAGATTATGGTACTTGGACCATAAGCGCGGATACCGCCTATCCCCGAGGTCGAACTGTTGCCGCTGATTGTGGAGTTCACAACAAGAGTGTTGCTTATGCTTAACATCCCGCCTGCAATTAAGCTGTCCGTGTTGCCGCTTATGGTACTCATAAACACCGCTATGCTTGATCCATTATTGGAGACACCACCGCCTTTATAGGCTGCATTATTGGCAATGGTACTGTTGATGATGGTACAGACTCCATTATTTCCTACCCCGCCGCCGTAGTCATTGGTGTCGGTTCCTGCTGCAACACGGTTGTTGCTGACAGTGACTCTATCTAACGTCAAGTTCCCGCTAGAAGTCCGGATGCCTCCTCCGCCAAAGTCTCCAGTGGGCGCCACCCCGTTTCTGATGGTCATCCCGCTCATCGACACTGTATCGCTGTAAACAATATCAAACACTCTATCTACCCCATTCCCATCCACAATAGTCTGTCCCGCTCCGGCTCCCCTGATGGTTAGGTCATCCAGTATGTCCAGGTCCCCTTGCACGTTTTTGTTTTCTTTAGGAGTTCCGATTGTGGAAGACAGGGCATAGGTTCCGGCCGGCAAGATAATGGTGTCGCTGTCAGGATTATTGTTCGCCAAGGTGATGGCGTAGCGCAAGCAAATACGATCATCGGGCGCAGGGAAGTTATAATCGGCAGTATCATTGACTGTATAGATAGCCGCCAGCGCCACAGGAGTGAAGTGAAGAAAAATTACCCAGCCGATACCTGTGACGGCAGAACAAAATTTGCGATTAATTACATTGTGCCCCATGATCCCTCCTGGTAAACAAAAAAATCGAGAGTATTGTAAAATAGGTAACGATTCAAATATATTACCAACGAAGCCTCTGCCCATTCATTTCTGAGCCAGAGCAAAAGTGCAATATCAGCGACAACGGCTCAACAACGATTAATTCCCACCATATGGAAAAGCGCCTTCAGCCGCAAACCAACCCCGTACGGCTCAGCCAGGAAAGGAGAACACGCCAACCCCATTCGCGGCTCAAGCCGACTCCCACAATAAACAAAAACACATCCCAAAACTCCTCGCTCCATCCTCACCAAGGAGGAGCCGGCTTCAGCCGCGAACAAACCCCTTACGGCTCAGCCAGGAAAGGAGAACGCGTCAACCCCATTCACGGCTCAAGCCAACTCCCACAATAAACAAAAACACATCCCAAAACTCCTCACTCCCCCACGCAAAGGAGGAGCGGGCTTCAGCCGCGAACAAACCCCGTACGGCTCAGCCAGGAAAGGAGAACGCGCCAACCCCATTCGCGGCTCAAGCCGACTCCCACAATAAACAAAAACACATCCCAAAACTCCTCACTACCCCACGCAAAGGAGGA
>JAHIUA010000087.1 GCA_018817385.1 Pseudomonadota bacterium | reverse complement strand
TGCTGCAAATTTGACAAATCGGCCCATATTTCCATAGATTTTCGTTAAATAGGCCTGCTATTCGCCTCAAATCCATGAAAATCTGGTCTCGATTTCTCTAATTTTCGCTACGATTCTCTAAATCCGACAGACTCCTAGCTATTCAAAACAAAACTCTACCCCACTGACACAATGAAAATAAAAAAAGCTGTTTTCCCTGTAGCCGGACTTGGAACAAGATTCCTCCCCGCCACCAAGGCCATGCCCAAAGAAATGCTGCCCGTGGTTGACAAGCCCTTGATCCAATATGCAGTTGAAGAGGCACTGGCCTCTGGAATCGAACACCTCATCTTTGTCACCGGCAGTGGCAAGAGTGCACTGGAAGATCATTTCGACCGTTCTTTTCAACTGGAAGAAACTCTGAGGCAACGAAACAAGACCGAACTGCTCAAAGAAATCGAGTCTCTGGTTCCAGAATCCGGGACCATCATCTACACCCGGCAGAGCGAGCCTCTGGGGCTTGGCCATGCCATCTGGTGTGCCCGGGATATCGTCGGCGACGAGCCCTTTGCCGTACTCCTGGCCGACGACCTGATCCAAAGCGAGACCCCTGTCCTGCACCAGATGATCAATGAATTTGACAGGCTGCGAGCATCCACCGTGGCGGTCATTGAAGTGCCTAAGGAAGAAACTCCAAAATATGGAATTCTTGATGCGGAACATTCTGAAAACGGTACGACTATGAGGGTGCGCGGCATGGTGGAAAAGCCCCCGGCAAACGAGGCCCCCTCAAACCTGGCCGTGATTGGACGTTATATCCTCACTCCCAAAATTTTCGAAATCCTCGGTAACCAGAAAAAAGGTGCAGGCGGTGAAATACAGCTCACGGATGCCATGTCGGAACTCCTCAAGGAACAACCCATTTTCGGCTACCGTTTCGAGGGTACACGCTTTGACTGCGGAGACAAGGCTGGATTTCAAATGGCCAACCTGGCCTTTGCCTTAGATCATCCAGAGATCAGAGATACCCTGTTGCCTTATCTGAAAAATATGTTTTGTTAAGGAAAGAGTAAAAAAAAATTGGCCAGAAGGTTACAGGCTGTTTTTGAGAAACTACCGGTGAGCATCTCCGCTTTCTCTCAACTGCTCTTGATTCTTTGCGAGAACAAAAATATCAAGAACCCTTGGCAAGGCAATTAAGGGTTCTTGCCAATAACATGACCTCGGCACTTGAATCATACCCCCTGGAATCCCCAAAAGTACTCAACAGCCTGAGCAGATTATTAAAAATCATACGTCTTCAACCTTCAGCCTTCAGCCTCTAAAAAATGCCCATATCCCCCCATGTAGTCAGACATCGTGCTGCTGTCAGTCGTTCCCGTCGTGAAACCCTTAACGGTCACATGAGCGTCAACCTCTGGTTTACCGGACTTTCCGGTTCCGGAAAGTCTACTCTCGCCCATGCTATTGAAGAACGCCTCCATCTCATGGGTTGCCGCACCTATGTCTTTGACGGCGACAACGTCAGACACGGGATCTGTGGCGATCTTGGGTTCAGCCTGGAAGACCGAAGTGAGAACATGCGCCGTATTGCAGAAATGGTAAATCTGTTTCTTGATAGCGGGGTAATCTCACTCACCGCCTTTATTTCTCCCTTAGAGGCCGACCGTGAACGGGTCCGAAAGATCATCGGACCGGAAAACATCATTGAAGTCTACTGTAACTGCCCCCTCGAGATTTGCGAGAAAAGAGACGTCAAAGGACTATACAAAAAGGCCAGAGCCGGTGAAATCAAAAATTATACAGGCATCTCCTCCCCCTATGAAGCTCCCAAAAACCCGGATATTGATTTAGACACAGGCACACTCCCTCTGCGCGAGTGCGTCAATACTATTATCAGCGAGCTTCGAGAACGGGGGATCATCCTTCACTAGTTTTCCCCAATACGGGTCTTAGCAGGACCCGCTTTTTTCTCTGAAACTCCACCTTCTTTGCCCTGAACTTTCCGGAGATGCTTGTTTTAAGATAGCCAATGCCATTCACTCCAAGAACAAGCGAGCACCAACAATAATCGCAAAATACAGCCAAAAAAAATCGATTAAACGCCCCCATAAGAGAAAAGAAAGCCCAGCAAGCCATATTCCATAACAAACATATGATGTTGTTTTTGTTTAAAATAGGTATTTCTACCTATTTACCTCTATACCACGAGGTAGTAAGCTGTTAGGAACTAGTCCGAAAACAGTCGGGCCTAACTAACAATTCCTTAAGGAGAAGATCTATGAAAAAAATTGTCTTGCTGCTGCTCACCGCCCTCTTTCTTTCAGTCAACGTGGCCCTGGCTGCTATCAACATCAACACGGCAGACCAAGAGGCCCTGGCTAGTTTACCAGGGATTGGCGATAAAAAAGCAGCAGCCATTGTTCAATACCGTAACGACCACGGAGAATTCAAAAAACCTCAAGATCTTCTTGCAGTAAAAGGAATAGGCCCCAAGCTCTTTGAGAAGATGGCCGACGAAGTTACGGTCAAATAATCTCTCTGCCTTCACGGTCACAATCTGCCTCTTTTTCAACCTGGCGCAAGCGTTGAGAAAGGGGCAGGTTGCTGGTCACCATGTTCGGGTTCTTCAGGCCATCCTGTACCCAATTGCTTGAATTTTACCCAACTCAGGACATGAAATTGGAGAGTGGACCACACAAAGCTCTGTTCGCGGCCAAAGCCGCTCCTTCCTGGAAGGACACCTTTTTTTCGCTTCCCTCAAAACACCCTGCAATTCAATGCCGATACTCACAGCCTGTCTGAACGAAGAAAATGCCCCCTCTCCAGGAGCCTGTCGGACTTAGACATAAACCTGCTGCAAAATGAACAAATCGGTTAATATTTCGATGGAGTTTCATTACATAGTCCTGCTATTCGCCTTAACTCCATGAAAATCCGGTCTCGATTTCTCTAATTTTCGCTCCGATTCTCTCAATCCGACAGACTCTTAGAATGACCAAGACTAACCAGCCAATATTTTAGTTTAAAAGGACTTATGAAAATAATTCATCACGGCGCCGTTAACGGCGTAACCGGTTCCTGTCATGAACTGATCATTGACAGTCAAAACTCCGTCCTGGTTGATTGCGGATTATTTCAAGGAACTGAAACTGACAGTCGGCACAGCTCAGGCCCCGAGATAGATTTTTCCCTGAAGAAAGTCAAAGCCCTGGTCCTGACCCACGTCCACATCGACCACTGCGGCCGGATTCCTTATCTGCTGGCCGCCGGTTTCAAAGGCCCTATCTACTGCAGTCGCCCCTCAGCCAAACTCCTGCCCCTGGTCATGGCCGATGCGCTCAAGGTAAGCTTCACCAGGGATCAGCAACTGATCAATCATTTCATCAAACACTTGCAGGAATTTCTGGCCCCAATTGATTATCACCAGCCCACTCCCATTCCCTTAAGTGGCAACAGCGAACTCTCACTATCCTTGAGCAGAGCTGGACATATCCTTGGTTCTGCCTATGTCACCTGCAGAGCTCGAGTGAAGAACACTTCGGAGAGCATTCTCTTTTCCGGAGACCTTGGAGCTCCATACACCCCTTTACTGGCAGCGCCTGAAAAAGCATACGGCTGCGACACCCTGGTTCTGGAAAGCACCTACGGCGACAGGATTCACCCTCTCCGCCGCAATCGCTGCCTGGAGCTTGAAAAAATTCTGACAAAGGCCTTAGAGGATCGTGGCACGGTCCTGATTCCTGCCTTCAGCATCGGGCGTACCCAGGAGATACTCTATGAAATGGAAACAATTCTCTATCGAAAAATCAAAATAGGAGACAACTCCTGGAAGGAGCTGCCCATCATTCTCGACTCGCCCCTTGCCGCCAAGATCACAGCAATATACAAGTCCCTGCAACCATGGTGGGACAAGGAAGCCAAAGCCAGATTCCGCCAGGGACGCCATCCCCTCTCTTTTGCGCAGTTACAGATAGTAGAGAATCACCACTCGCATGAAAATCTGGTCCACAAGTTAACAAAAAGTCGAGGTCCGGCAGTGGTCATTGCCGCCAGCGGCATGTGCACCGGAGGGAGAATCGTCAACTACCTCCTGGCACTGCTCAATGACCCGACCACCGATGTCCTCTTTGCCGGATATCAGGCCCAGGGGACACCGGGTCGAGATATCCTTCATTACGGGCCTCAAGGGGGATATGTACTTCTCGGAGGACAACGAATCACCATCAAGGCAGCAATCCACAGCCTTCCCGGTTACTCTGCTCATGCAGATCAGGCCAACCTGCTTTCCTTCGTCAGGAGAATGCGCAAGAGACCGAAAAAGATTATCCTGGTTCATGGTGACGCTCAGGCCAAAGAAATTCTGGCAGAGAAGCTTCAGGAGAACTTCGCCATCGCCACAGAAATCCCAGCATAGAAAAGGGAATTCCTTCTCTTTACTTCCCAAACCGTCTCATTTATAGTCAGCGAACAACGATTCGTTTCAAAAAACTCCATTGGTCTTACACCCATGCCTCCGGCAATCGAGCTCCGACATATTTCTAAAACCTTTACCGAGCGTAACTGGAAGACTTTTCTCTTTCGTAAGCCTCCCTCGACAAAGGCCTTAGACAACATTTCTCTGACGGTTGACAAAGGCGAAATCATGGGACTTCTGGGGCCAAACGGTGCGGGGAAAACCACCTTGATCAAGATTCTGGCGACACTGGTCACTCCGGATGAGGGAAGTGGCAGTATCGCCGGTAATTCACTTATTGAGCAAACATCGGCAATCCGCGACAAGATAGGCTTGGTCAACACTAATGACCGTACCTTTTACTGGCGACTGACTGGACGTGAGAATCTGGTTTTTTTCGCAACCCTCTATAACCTCACTGGCGCCGTCAAAAAAAAACAGATCGAGAAGGTCCTTGAACTGACGGAGATGCAAGACCAGGCAGACTTGCGATTCATGTCCTATTCGGCCGGCCAGAAGCAGCGGCTGTCCATTGCCAGGGCCATGCTCTCGGAGCCGGAAATACTTCTTCTTGATGAGGCCACCTCCAGCCTGGACCCCATCACCACCCGCAAACTGTTAAATTTTACCAAAAAGACCCTGGCCCGAAAAGAACAAAAAACCATTATCTGGTGCACCCACAACCTGCATGAGGCTGATGAAATCTGCGACCGTTTGACTATCCTCCATCTCGGCAGAATTCTGCACAGCGGCTCTCCAGAGTCAATCAAAACACTGCTCAACCAGAAAATGCGTTATGCCCTTATGGTAGACACTCTGCATCGGAACCTTGAACAGCAGGACGATTTCGAGCTGATCAGCAAAAAAAATTCCAGTCACCTCACCTGTCACATTGCTATCTTGCAAAAAGACATTCCCCTTCTGCTCCGCACCCTCTCCAACGATGGGGTGAACGTTTTTGAATGTGCTCCAATTGACCAACCTCTGGAAACCGCTTTCAACGAACTCATTGCTCGTCACAGCTCAAGCCAACGACCATGACAAATCACCTAGCAATCCTTGCCAAACCTCTGGCCTTTCTGGTACGCGATTTTAAAATTGCAGCCAGTTACCGCCTCCAGTTTGTCATGCAAAGTTTTGGCATAATTTTGACCACCTTTTCCTTTTTTCTGATCTCGAAAATGATTGGCGGTCAGCATATCAGCCAACTTGAGCCCTATGGAGGGGATTATTTCTCATTTGTCCTGATCGGTATTGCCCTGACCGACTACCTGACCATCTCCACCAACAGTTTTGCCGCAGAAATCCGAAGCGCGCAAATGGTTGGAACCCTGGAATCTCTTCTGGTTACACCCACTTCCATCTACACAATATTACTCTCTTCCTTTTTGTACAAGCTCCTCTCCACAAGTCTGCGCATGGTTTTTTACCTCCTCCTCGGTGTCTTTGTCTTTGGCATCGAGTACCAGACAGGAGGAGTATTCACATTAGCTGTGACCTTTCTCCTCACCCTTCTGTCCTTCTTTGGCCTGGGTCTTTTCTCTGCAGCATTCATCATTGTCTTCAAACAGGGAAATCCTATCAGCAGCCTCATGGCCATGAGCTCAGGACTTCTGGGCGGCGTAATCTATCCAGTCACAGTCTTACCGGACTGGTTGAGGCCTCTTTCCTCCATCCTGCCCATCACCCACGGACTGGAAGCCATGCGCCAGGTTCTGCTCAACGGTGCTGGACTGGAGGATATCAGTCGCCAGCTCTATATCCTCACCCTCCTCTCCATCCTTTTCATGGGAATAGGTTGCGGATCTATCTATTACAGTTTAAAAATTGCCAAGAAAGAGGGTTCATTGCTGCATTATTGAGAAAAGAACCAGGGCTGAAGAAAAACACTCCGGTTTCAAGGTTCCGAGATGATGCAATCAGATGACGATAGTATTAACAACACCGCTGATAAACGGTAAGCCGGCACTCAGTACAGTACCCCCTTAAGGTACTAATTTTCCAGAACCGACAGGAACCAGACAATGACGAAAACTGAACAATTATTTTCTCCTGACAATACGTCCCTGAACGCCCTGCTTCTCGGTCGTGCCGAGGACAAAATATCCACTGAGCTGGACGGAGAAACTGTAATCCTCGACCTGGCAAGCGGGATCTATTCTGGACTGAACGAGGTAGGAACCAGCATTTGGAATCTCCTTGAAGAGCCGCAATCCTTTGCAAACCTCTTGAGCGCACTGCAGGAAGAATATGAGGTCTCGGATGAACAATGCAGAACGGACATCATCGCCTTTCTCATCGAACTTGTTGACAACAAACTGATCACTGTCAATGAGAAATAGCTTCCTCTCCTTCCTTCGCCTCACCCGGGCCGAAAAAGTCTTCTTCTGCCATGCCCTGCTCCTCCTGACAAGATACAGAATACGACTGCAGACGACCTCCCTGGAAAAACTTATCGAGCTGGTGCGACAAGAGACGCAATGCTATCGGCAACAGAAAAAAACGGACCTTGCCCTCCATCGGCTCAGCAGACTGATACAAATTGCCGCAAAGCTGGTCCCCTTCTCCACCTGCCTCTCCAATGCCCTGGCAGGACAAGTCCTCTTCACTGCCAATAACCATCCGACCACACTTCACATTGGCGTACGCAACACTCCGGAAAAGGGCTTTGAGGCCCACGCCTGGCTGACCCTTGATGGAGCAATCCTCCTTGGCCACCTTCCAGACCTTAGGAGTTACAAAGAACTTCCCTCCATACAGAAAGACAGGCCATGAATGGGGGCTACTGCGTTTTTATTGTGGCAAACCTCCTGTCAGGAGGAAAGGATTGGCCGGCACGGCAAACAATCATTTTATTCTGGGCACCTATACCGCTTGACAAAAAGCCCCCCTGTAAATATAGTCAATTAGGTGATACCCATTTCTAATACAAGGTGGATACTATTATGAAAAACAAACCAATCAAAAAAGAATGGCATAAACCAAAATGTACCCATTTTGGAGATATGAAGAAGCTTACCGGGCAACCCGAACAACCCATTCCTGGCGGTCCCCCCATGAATTGCCCTCCTCCCAGCGCCACTGTCTCTGGTGGTTGATGTTACTGCAATTTATTTGTGTCAGCTTGTAACTATCTGTTATACAATCTCAGTGTTCGTTCAGAGCTGGAAATACCGGCTCTGAATTCAGAGAGAGACACAGATGTAACAATAAAATTAACATCATCGATTCCACTTCCGACTGAAGCACGGAGTGTGCCTTTTTATTACCAGGTCAGCAAAAAACGGGCTCTTTTTCATTATCGAAATATCGCAACCTATGTAGTAAACAATGGTTGTGAAATTCTTGTTGCACCTGAACCGCAGAGCAGCACAGAAGCTGTAAGCCTTGGCCTCCTGAACGCACCTTTTGCCCTCTTATTCCTCCAACGGGGCTTCCTTGTCCTCCACAGCAGTGCCCTGGAAATCAACAAAAAGACAATCGCATTTCTAGGACCCAGCCGTGCTGGAAAATCGTCGGCAGCTCTCACCTTGGTGGCCTCTGGCCACAGACTTGTGAGCGACGACATCCTGCCAATCACCGTATCCGCAACCGCATCCGTACCGACTCCGGCATACCCGTGGATGAAAATCAGTAAAGAAATTGCCCTGGCAGCGGGCCTCCCCTTTGATGACCGTCCCTCTTTCTCCAATACCTACAAAAAACGAATCCACCATCTTTCAGCCAATCAGTTTCAAGCCGAGCCCTCGCCGCTCGTCTGCCTGTATCTCCTCAACTGGGGACAGGAATTTTCCATTGCGCGAATCCCCCCTATTCAAGCCATACTTGATCTAGTTGCCCAGTCCTATGGCTTTGTGCCCCAAACTGAACATCAAGAAGAAGAAAAAAAACGGTTTCTCCAATCCTCCCAATTTATCAAGACGGTACCAGTCTATCGACTGACGAGACCAAAAGACCTCAATCTAGCCATGCAACTTCCTTCTTTCATTGAAGATCATCTGGCAACGATATAACAGTTTTTTCTGCCAAAAATATCCCAAGGAACATCATGAAGATTCTTATCTGTGGTGGAGCCGGATATATCACCTCTGGCTTCAACCTGGGGAATGGCACTGGATTTTCTATTTTTGAAATCATTAAAGCCGCGGAAAAAGTGGCCGGAAAAAAAATCGCCTATGATGTCGAAAACGAAGAGCCGGTGATCCGCCGCTGCTGTTTGCCAATAGCGGGCTCATCAAGAAGTCCTTTGGTTGGACGCCACAATTTGTCTCAATTGACTCAATCATAGAAACATCCTGGCGTTGGCACAAAGGGCAAAAGTTTTGATTCAGAATAAAGGACAAGGAGGGACTCAGGCTGCAAGAAACGCTATCTACCAGCCTTCTGTTCAAATGAAAAAGCCCTGTCGACGAAGGTCGACAGGGCTTTTTCAGAACCATACATTTCCTCTCAGGAGGAAAGCCAACTAGTAGACATCAAGGTATTCGTTGAGTTCCCAGTCAGTAACTGCGGTGCGGTAACTATCCCACTCGGCCTCTTTGGCCTCAATGTACTTCTCAAAAATATGCGCGCCCAGAGTATCTTTGGCGATGGAGTTGGCCTTGAGTTCTTCAACGGCCTCTTTAAGGCTACCAGGCATCACCTTGATACCAACATCATCCATCTCTTTGGCAGACATTTTGAAGATATCCCTGTCCACTGAAGGAGGTGGGGTCATTTTATTTCTCACACCGTCAAGACCGGCGTTCAGCATCATGGCCATGGCCAGATAAGGATTACAGGTTGGATCCGGGCAGCGAACCTCAGTACGGGTACCGAGTCCGCGAGAAGCAGGAATACGAACAAGGGCAGAACGGTTAGATGCCGACCAGGCAGCATAAACCGGAGCTTCATAACCTGGGACAAGACGTTTGTAAGAGTTCACCAGCGGATTAGTCACCGCCGCAAAGCCACGAGCATTTTTCAGAATGCCGGCAATGTACTGGTGGGCGACTTCTGAAAGCTGAAGGGGACCCTTCGCATCAAAGAAGGCATTTGTGCCATCCAGATTGAACAACGACTGATTGGTATGCATTCCGGAACCATTGATACCAAAGATCGGTTTGGGCATGAAGGTGGCATAGAGGCCGTAGCGGGCAGCAACAGATTTCACAACCCACTTAAAGGTAATCGTGTTGTCTGCAGCAGTGAGTGCATCGGCATATTTGAAATTAACTTCATGCTGTCCTTCGGCAACCTCATGATGAGATGCCTCGATTTCAAAACCCATCTCTTCCAGGGTCTCGATGATCTCACGGCGACAGTCATTGCCTGTATCCTCAGGATCAAGACTGAAGTATCCGGCCACATCGTTGGTAATGACGGTGGCATTGCCATCCTCGTCTTTCTCAAAGAGAAAGAATTCGGCCTCAGTACCAACATTCATGGTATAACCCAACTCTTTGGCCTCTGCCAGGACACGCTTCAGATTGTTCCGGGGACATCCGGAGAAAGGACTGCCATCGGACTTGGCCACATCACAGATGATTCGGGCTGCGGCAACACCATCCCGATTTCTCCAGGGCAGAATGCAAAAGGTATTATAATCCGGCTTGAGATACATGTCGGATTCATTGATACGGACAAAACCATCAATGGAAGAACCATCGAACATCATCTGACCATCCAGGGCCTTTTCAATCTGACTTTTAGGGATGGCAACATTTTTCATAAAGCCGAAAATATCAACAAACTGGAGGCGGAAAAAGTGAATATTTTCCTCCTCAATAATTCTCATAATATCATCTCTGGTCATTTCATAGTCTCCTTACTGAAGTTGAATATACCTCTTCCATTCCCTTATATGGCCGGCGAATGAAAGAAATTTGCCGCTACGGGCTACTTAACTGAATTCTCGCAGATTGTGACAAATAAACAGGCACAACCACAAACACCTATCCCTTACCATTTTGCGAAAATAAATAAAATAAAATAAATTTTGTTTACAAATTTGTATTTTCTGTCATGTTTTGTCATCTATTCCATAAAGAATCCCCTCTCTCAATTCTTCAATAAATGGCGCTTCAACCACCTTTTTCCCATGGCTGTCAAGCACATAAAAAACATCGATAAGCTGCTCAACCTCAGTGGCAATGTAGGCTCGATAGATATCAATGCCAAAATCAGCCAACGTCTGAGTAATATGGTAGAGTTGCCCAGGAATATCACTTGAGTATACCTCGATAATCGTATAATGATCTGAGGCCTTATTATCGATGACCACTCGTGTCTCGCTAATCCCGGATGGACGTTTTCGCCGGCCATGCGCGGTAGAGAGCTTTTTATAAAGCCGGTGCCCAAGACCCAAACGATGATTCAGGGCAAGGTTCAGATCATCGTTCAGAGCCTGCCAATCCTTTTCCTCAAATTGAGTTCCATCGTCCGGTTGGACATCGAGAACATCAACCACATTGCCGTTTATCCAGGTAAAAATCTGGGCATTCAGCACTGAAAGATTATGGAGACTGAGCACCCCGCAGATCTTGGCCAGCAACCCTCTCTGGTCCCGACACATGATCAACAGGGACCACTGTCTTTGCAGGTTACGAGGAAAGACCAGGGCTTTTTGCTGCAATACCTTGAAATGATCACGATGCATCCGGACATGAGCTGCCACTACCTCTGGAGTAAAACTCAGGAGATAATCGGCCGGCAGATCATCTACACAGACGTGAAGACCTTCTTCTCCAACAAGGAGCGAGCCGACCTGTTCCCGCAGCCAATCCACTCCCTGGTCCACCTGACGAGTAACATTTCCCGTCTCCGACAGCTGAAGATAAGGCAGAACCTTCAGGTACATCTCGAACAGGAGGGTAGCCTTCCAGTCACTCCAGGCGGAGGGGCCGGTGGCCCGAGAGTCGGCAACAGCAATCAGATAAAGCATGGCCAGACGGTCTGCATCAGCAATCTCTTCAGCACAACGTCTGATAAAGAGTTCATCGTTCAGATCCCGGCGCAGGGCATTTTCGGGAATAAAAAGGTGATAGCGTGTCACAAAGCGCAGACAGGCGCATTCCGACTCATCAAACCCAAGCCTAAGACCTATAGCCCCCACAGCCTCAGCACCGATCTGGGAGTGGTTGCCACCTGCGCCCTTGCCAATATCATGGAGCAGAGCGGCAAGATAGAGGACATGGGGCGCCGCAACAGTCTGAAAAACCTGCTCCTCTTCGCTTGCCACCAGACGGAGTTCAGCCACAGTCTGCAAGAGATGCCTGTCCACTGTATAGATATGATAGACATCATGCTGAGCCAGCGATTCTATATGGCCAAACTCAGGAATATAGGCCGAGAGGAGACCGGTCTCGAGCATAACCTCCAGCACAGCCAGAACATCTATTCCGGTTTCGAGTATCTCGAAAAAGGGCTTGGCCATCCTCGAGGATGAACGCACCCTATCAGTGACCAGGTGGAGATTTCCTCCAATCATCTTTCTGGTCCGATGATGCAGGGGCAAACCGTTTTTGGCGGAGGCAAGGAAGGTACGCATCAGAAGATACGGCCTGGCCGCCAGCTCTTCCTGCGAGACAGTGAGGTGAATCCGTTTATGGCGTATTTCTATTCCCTTTTCAACAACCAGACTCTCTTCACCCTTTTCCTTTCTCCGGGTTCTCTCAAGCACATCATCCACATGATCAAAAAAAAGGTCCGTCGTCACAGCTACGGTCTGCAGATGCCCGTACAGATCCCGCATGAAATGCTCGACGCCAAGAACCCCTTTTTCAGAACGATAGCCAAATGCTGCAGCCACTTCCTCCTGCTGCTCAAAATAGAGCTGATCGTTTTTCCTGCCGCTGATATAGTGGAGACGATTCCGAACCCTGGCAAGCATATTCCAGGAATCAAGAAAATCATTTTTCTCCTCCTCCAGAAGAACTCCCGCATCAGCAATGGCCTCAAGATCAGACAAACCAAAAACAACCAAGGCAGTCCAGAGCATGGCCTGGATATCACGCATCCCACCTTTACTCTCTTTAATATTAGGTTCAAGCAGGTAGCTGTGACTGCCAAAACGTTCTCGCCGCTTCTGGCGAAAAGACTTCATGGTCTGGACGAATTCATCACGAGTACCTTCGATAAATTCTTGGCGATAGGCCGCACGCAGCTCATCGTAAAGACCACTGGAACCAACAAGCAGACGACTGTCCAGCATGGCCACCTGAAAGAAAAAATCCTCCCTTGCATGGATCAGACACTCTTCCACAGTGCGTACACCATGGCCAACATCCAGGCCGGTATCCCAGAGGGGATAGAGCACAGCGTTAGCCACCTTTTCCATCCCTTCCTTGGCCTCAGGGCGATAGAGGATCAAGAGATCAATATCGGAATATGGAAAAAGCTCTCTGCGGCCATAGCCGCCAAGGGCGACCAGAGCAACCGAATCGGAAAGATTTTCGTCTGCTGCCTCATTGAAATGCTGGGCAATGAATTCATCTACCAGACGACTCTGCTCGGAAAGAAGGGCCTGACCACTCAGGCCCTTCTTCCACAACTCTTCAAGAGACTCCCGCTGTGCACGTAGTTTTGAGGACATAGGACAAGACAAAATACTATTGGAGAGTGGATAGTTGAGAGTGAGAAAACAGTCTCTCTCGCGATTTTCTTGCGGCTTTTCCGCCAAACAGTGAACTATCCACTTTCAATTCTCCACTCCCAACTGCACTAGATGGCATCGTAATTTTCTTCCCCGGTACGAACACGGACGATACGATCAACAGGCGTCACAAAGATCTTCCCATCTCCAATCTTGCCAGAATTGGCCGCATTTCTGATAGTATCAACCACCTGGTCCGCCTGGGCAGCGGGAACGACGATCTCAATACTTATCTTGGGAATAAAATCAACCACATATTCAGCACCACGATAAATCTCGGTATGCCCCTTCTGACGTCCATAGCCCTTCACCTCAGAGACCGTCATCCCCTTGATACCAATATCATTTAAGGCATCTTTCACATCGTCGAGCTTGAATGGCTTGATAATCGCTTGAATCTTTTTCATAGTTCTCCTCTTATTTGTTCCTTCCCTTTCATACGATTCTTCTTCGGCTACAAATCATCACGGGACTGGTTACGGCTGAACCACACCACTTGGACCGCTACAAACTATAACCAACCTCGCCATGGGTTGCGACATCCAGCCCCTGTGTCTCATCTTCGATATTTACCCGAAGACCAATGGTCACGTCTATCACTTTCAAGATAATAAAGGTCAGGGCCACGGAATAAGCGAGAGTCGCCCCCGCACCGATGGCCTGGACAACAAACTGGCCCGGATTACCGAAAAAGAGCCCATCAGCTCCACCAGGATTAGCTGCCGTAGAGGCAAAAAGTCCTGTTGCCAAGGCACCCCATAAGCCGCCAACGCCATGGATACCAACTACGTCCAGGGAATCATCATATCCCAGTTTCCCTTTGGCAAGGACAGCCATATAGCAGAGTACACCAGCAATACCCCCCATAACAAGAGCTGAAATCGGACTGACAAAACCAGCCCCGGGAGTAATGGCCACCAGGCCAGCCAAAGCACCGGAGGCAGCACCCAGGACCGTAGGCCTCCCCTGCACCTTCCACTCTGCGATAACCCAACCCAGCAGTCCGGCCCCAGTTGCGACCTGAGTGGTCATGAGAGCCAAAACAGCCACAGGGCCGGCAGACAGTGCTGACCCTGCATTAAAACCAAACCAGCCAAACCAAAGCAGTCCGGCACCTAAAACAGTAATCGGCAGATTATGGGGATGCATGGCATCACGACCATATCCCTTCCGTTTTCCCAACATCAGGGCTGCAACCAGGGCTGCGGCTCCGGAGTTGATGTGAATGACCGTCCCCCCTGCAAAATCAAGGGCTCCCATTCCGCCAAGCCAGCCGCCCTGTCCCCAAACCCAGTGACAGACCGGCAAATAGACGAGAGTGGACCAGAAAACGATGAAGGCAAGATAGGCCCCAAATTTCATTCGCTCAGCAATGGCACCGGTGATAAGGGCAGGGGTGAGAATGGCAAACATGAGCTGAAAGGCGCAAAAAAGCAAATCTGGAATGGTATCGGAATAAGGGCCTGGTTCCAGTCCTACGTTTTTGAGACCAGCAAAATCCAAGTTCCCAATAAAGTGACCAACATCCGGACCAAATGCCAGGGAGTAACCATACAGGACCCAGATCACCGTAATCACACCCAGACAGACAAAACTTTGCATGGTAGTGGACAGAACATTTTTACTGCGAACCAGGCCACTGTAGAACAAAGCCAAACCAGGTGTCATCAGCATTACCATTGTCGTGGCAATGAGCATAAAAGCGGTATCTCCACTATCCATTTCGCACTCCTTTAGAAATAGTTTTCAGTAAAATTCTGCAGGTAACAAGACTGACAGCTGCAGACTCAAGAAAAGGCAACAACCCTTTTCCTCAGTACCTGCTCTCTCGGCCTTGTCCCTTCAGCCTAACTTAGTTATACGCAGTTTCTGTATGCTCAGTGGAATCAAGCCCTGCGACCTCTGCATCCTCATTTACTCTGAGCCCCATGGTGCTGTGAATAATCTTCAACAAAATCCAGCTGACAATAAGGGTATACCCTCCGACAACAACGATCCCGAAGGCCTGTTTTCCCAGCTGAGCAGCATTGCCGGCCAGCAAGCCGTCCACGCCCCCTGGATTTACCGCAGTTGAAGCAAAAATACCGAGACAGAGGGTCCCGATAGCGCCTCCAACCCCGTGAATACCGACAACGTCGAGAGAATCATCAAGTTTCAACCGTCCTTTGAGGTTGACCGCGCCATAACAGACCACACCAGCAATAAGACCAATTATAATTGCAGAATTCGGTCCGACAAAACCTGCTGCAGGTGTTACTGTTGCCAGCCCTGAAATAGCCCCCGAGGCGGCACCCAGGGTGGTAGCCTTACCCAGGACAAACCATTCCATAATCACCCACATGAACATCCCTGCCATACCGGCAAGATGGGTTGCGGTAAAGGCCGTGACTGCAACTTCATTTGCAGCAAGTGCTGATCCGCCATTAAATCCGAACCAACCAAACCAGAGCAGACCAGTACCAATCATGGTCATGGGTAAACTGTGAGGCATAAAACTTCGTTTTCCATAGCCGCGCCTCGGCCCTATGACCAGCACTGCGGCGAGTGCTGCTGCGCCACAGGTCACGTGGACCACCAGGCCACCGGCAAAATCATACACACCCATTTTCCCAAGCCAGCCTCCAGACCCCCAGACCCAGTGACAGACCGGATTATAAACCAGTATGGCCCAGAACAGCGCGAAAATGACAAAAGGGACAAACCGTACTCGTTCTGCAAAGGCACCCGTAATCAGTGCCGGGGTGATGATGGCAAACATGCACTGGTAGACCATAAAGAGTGTCTGGGGAATGGTGGTCGCGTAATCCGGACTTGGGGCGTTGGTAACGCCATTTAATGCAAACCATGACAGATCACCGATAACACCACCAACATCCGGACCAAACGACATCGAATAGCCCAGATAAACCCACTCAATTGAGATCAAGGCAATCATAAAAAAACTCTGCATGATGGTTCCCAGGACATTCTTACCGCGAACCATTCCTCCATAAAAAAGGGCAAGCCCCGGTGTCATCAACAACACCAGCCCCGCCGCCGCCATAATAAAGGCGGTATCCGCTCCATTAATCATTGTTCTCCTCCGCAAACAATTACACTTCCCAGGTCTCCCGTCCCGGACAGATATCCTCTGACTGCAGGTTCAATTCTCCCAAACCTTGCCTGTAGCCACATTTTCTTATTTCTCTCTTCCACCAATCCTTTCTCTTCTTTCTCTGTATGGTGGAAAACGAAATGCGACATGGTTATTACAACAGCTGTGCCAAAAAGATATTTTAATGATAACATTTTGATTTATATACTTTATATTCCAACGAAGGCCCAGATACGACTCGCAGCAATTTAACATTTATGTAACATTAACAGATAAACGTTTCATTCTTGTTATCTTTTGTTCATTTTGTCAGGGAAGTAAAAATGGTTTTCCCCCAAAAAACATAGCTCGCTAAAAAATTGCCATTGTGCTTAACTATTTTACATTTATTGTCACGCAGGCTATTCTCCTTAAAGTGACGTTCAAAAGTATCAACTCATCCCTTAGCGATACGTGCCGATGAAGATAAACGGACAACCCTACCGAACGATCTGGCCAGACCCTGATGACAACAGCAGAATCCTGATCATTGACCAACGCCAGCTTCCACACAACTTTATCATTGAGCCCTTGATCAACCTGAACGATGCCGTAGTCGCCATCCGTGATATGCACGTCCGGGGAGCAGGTCTCATTGGAGCCACCGCCGGTTTTGGCATGCACCTTGCTGCAGTTCAGGCCTTGCCCGGTAAGGTGGATGAAGCCCTCAAAGAAGGAGCCGATCGCCTGGATAAGAGTCGACCTACGGCAAGAAATCTCAAATGGGCCGTGGAACGTATTCTTCAGGCAGCAAAAGACGGCAAGGATGATGATGACAAAAAGAACATCGTCTTTGCAACAGCCTGTGCCATAGCTGATGAGGATGCCACCTTCTGCAAGGCATTGGGTGACCATGGTGTTCAAATCATTGCGAATCTCAGCAAGGCCAAAGGAGGGGAAACCGTCAATATCCTCACCCACTGCAATGCCGGCTGGCTGGCCTTTGTCGATCATGGCAGTGCCACTGCCCCCATTTATGCAGCCCGAGATGCGGGAATCAAGGTGCATGTCTGGGTCGACGAAACCCGTCCCTGGAATCAGGGGGCCAGACTTACTGCCTGGGAATTGCAACAGGAGAAGATACCCTGCACCCTGATTACTGACAACGCAGGTGGCCATCTCATGCAGCAGAACATGGTGGACGTGGTTCTCGTAGGAACTGACCGTACCACCCATACCGGCGATGTAGCAAACAAAATAGGGACCTACCTCAAGGCCCTGGCCGCACATGACAACAACGTCCCTTTTTATGTTGCCCTGCCCTCATCCACCTTTGATTGGGAGTTGGATCATGGCTGCGATATCCCCATTGAAGAACGTTCTGGAGATGAAATTACGACCATCAGCGGCTTGACCGAGAACGGTACTATAGAAAGTATACAACTCACCGCTCCGGGGACCCGAGCCCTCAACTACAGTTTTGACGTTACACCAGCCCGCCTGATAAGTGGACTTATCACTGAAAGAGGCATTGTAGCAGCAGAAAAAGAGGCAATCCATCGACTGTTCCCGGATAAAATCATGCCGGGACAACAGGGAGTAAAAAAGGCAATGGCAACTGGTGACAAAAGACATTTCATTCGACTGGACTCATTACACCTGCTGGACTATCTGGTCATTGACCGAGAGGGGAGACAAACCATATACTCAATGGGAAGGACCCTCGACGTCAGCGAAAACGGCCTGAAACTGGAAACCACTCAACCCATCGCCATAGACGACACCCTGCTCATCACAGTCGGCCTTGAAGAGGAACTGATCGATCTTACCGGTGAAGTAAAACACTGTGAGAAGGCATCAGGCCGTTACGCAACTGGAATTGAGTTTTCCGACATCAGTGATGAGGGAAAACGAATATTTAAGATATACACCGAGGCCTTCAGGAAGCATTTCAGTTAAAAGAAAGGAAGGGAGGGAAGGCCGTAAAAAATAGCCCTCCTCCCCCTTCTTCCCTGAATCCATATTCCCTGACCTTCAGCCTCTATCCTCACTCCTGGCGCCCGTAGTCATCGTCAAAACGAACGATATCGTCCTCCCCAAGATAGCTGCCGTTCTGGACCTCGATCAGTTCCATTTCCATAACTCCCGGGTTTTCAAGGCGATGTTTTACACCAGCCGGGATATAGGTTGACTGGTTTTCATGGAGGAGAAAGACCTCCTCCCCATTGGTAATCCTGGCAGTACCAGAAACCATCACCCAATGCTCATGGCGATGATGATGCATCTGCAGTGAAAGTTTGGCCCCGGGTTTTACGCTGATCCGCTTAATCTGATATCTAGGCTGCAGCTCCAGTACCGTGTAGCTTCCCCAGGGACGATGGACAGTGCGGTGAATCTTGAATTCCCCCCGCCCTGATTTTTTAAGTCTGGTCACAATTCTCTTTACATCCTGAGCCCTGGAAAGAGGTGCAACCAGCACCGCATCCGCGGTCTCCACCACCAGGGTGTCTTCCAGGCCCACTGTAGCCACCAAGGTATCTTCCGAGCGTATCAGGCAATTTTTCGTGTCCTCCATGAGGACATCCCCCTGGCTGACATTGCCATTTTCGTCCTTAGCGGAGACCTCCCACAGGGCATGCCAGGATCCTATATCGCTCCAGTCCAGATCCGCAGCCACCACCGAAGCCCTATCCGTCTTTTCCATAAGGGCATAATCAATGGAATCACTGGGACATCTGGACATTGCACCAAGATCCAGTCTGAAAAAGTTCCTGTCACGCCGTCCCAAAAGAACGGCTTCACGCATACAGGAGAGCATTTCAGGAGCCAGACGCTCCATCTCCTGGCGAAACGTTTTGATAGAGAAGGCAAACATGCCACTATTCCAGAAATAGTTCCCCTTACTGAGGTAGGATTTTGCCGTTTCCAGATCAGGTTTTTCCCTGAACGAGCGGACAGAACTCTTTTCTCCTTCCTCAATATAACCGTATCCTGTTTCTGGATGCTGGGGTTCAATACCAAATGTCACAATCTTTCCTTCGGCAGCCAGAAGCACGGCTTTAGCCACAGCCTCACGGAATGCCTCCTGCCTCAAGATCAAATGATCGGCTGGCAGGACCAGGAGAATGGTTTCTTCATCTTGCTCGATGGCACAATACTCCACAGCACCGCAGACCGCTGGAGCCGTATTGCGACCAATCGGCTCGAGAAGAATTTGACAATCATTGCCCAGATCAAGGGCGTCAACCTGGCTCCGAGTGATAAAACGATGTTCCTCTCCCACTACCAGGAGCGTAGGTAGAACCTCTGCCAGCTGAGAAACCCGAAGGATGGTAGTCTGGAGCAGTGATGTCTCATCAATGAGCTGCAATAACTGCTTAGGGTAAAGCTCACGCGACAGGGGCCAAAGCCTGGAACCGGTTCCCCCGGCGAGAATCACAGGTTGAATCTTTTGCATATTTCATTCCTTACAATGAGTTGTTCCAACCTTGAAGACAGGCCGGTGACTAAGGTAAAAAAGATCAGGTTAAAAAGAGTATAGACGATAGAGGATAAAGACTGAAGATAAAAGATAACTTCTATTAGAATCAGTACGATGACCTATTGACAAGCCCACCACAGACAACGGCGCGATTGAACAGTAGACAGCCCCTTCAGCCTTCTCCCTCCACCCTTTGACCATTATCATCAGGCATCTAATTCCGGATGATCCGCAGAAGATCTTCAGTCTTTTCTCGAAGTAGCTCTGGATTACCACGACTTTCCACATTAAGCCGCAGCAGAGGTTCTGTGTTCGACTTCCTGACATTAAAGCGAAAATCAGGAAAGACTACGGAAAGGCCATCAGTGTACTCTTTTTCCCCTTCCTGAAAAAGAGTCTCTATTCTTTTAATCACCTCGTCCGGATCAGCAACAATGCTGTTGATCTCTCCGGATATCGGATAGGCAGCCATTCGGGCGGCAACCAGTGAGGAAAGAGGAACATTTTTGCGACTGAGCAAAGAACAGACAAGGAGCCAGGGAATCATTCCCGAGTCACAGTAGCCGAACTTCCTGAAATAATGATGGGCAGACATCTCTCCCCCGTATATGGCATCCTCCTGACGCATCCGTTCCTTGATAAAGGCATGTCCGGTCCTGGTCATAATTGGCACCCCGCCAGATGCACGGACCAATTCTTGGGTATTCCAGATAAGACGTGGATCGTGGAGGATCCTCCCCCCAGGTTCCTGGCTGAGGAGCTCTAAGGCCAGAAGACCAACAATATAGTAGCCTTCGATAAAGTTTCCCTGTTCATCCCAGAAAAAGCAACGGTCAAAGTCACCATCCCAGGCAATTCCAAGGTCGGCACCATGCTCCCGTACCAGTTGAGCGGTCTCCTCACGCTTTTCGGGAAGGAGAGGGTTCGGTACACCGTTGGGAAATTTGCCATCCGGCTCATGATGGACCTTGATAAAGGAAAAGGGCAACTCCTGTTCCAGAAGATCGACCACTGCCCCGGAACAGCCATTGCCACTGTTGACCACCAGTTTTAAAGGAGACAGTTCTTCTCTCTTGATGTACCCCAGGAGGTGCTGGATATAGGAAGTCTTGTCGGCCACCCTGCTTTCCCTGCCCTTGCTCGGAGCGAGCGGCGGGAGGGCACTGCTGACAATCATCTCCGCCATCTCTTTGAGACCATATTCGCCAGTGACCGGGCGTGCCCCCCTGGACACAAATTTCATTCCATTGTAATCAGCGGGATTATGACTGGCAGTGACCACAATTCCTCCGTCAACACCCTGATCCTCGAGGCTGAACGCCGCGTGATAGATCTCTTCTGTTCCACATAAGCCGAGATGGAGGACATCCACCCCTGCTTCCACAAGCCCTGCAGTAAGAGCCTCCACCAATTCCAGACTGCTCAAACGGATATCGTGGCCGACAGCCACTTTACGGGGCTGAAATACTGCCGCATAGGCTCGGCCGATATCCCTGGCCAATCCAGGATTGAGCTCATCCGGGACTCTGCCCCGAATATCATAGGCCTTGAAACAGGCCGGAATTTTTGCATGCATCTCTCTTTCCCTGTATTCTATTTGCTTTTTCAGAAAGGCTCACTATATTTATCTTGTTTCGTACACCTGATAATAGATCTAAAACATATGTAACTATTCAGCAGCACTCCATCTTCGTCCTTTTAGGTCTTCTCGAATAGCACGAGTATGCTTCGAAGCCCAGACTGAACGAATATAAAGCACTGCTAACCAGATACAGAGTGGTGGTTTGCCAATTATCGGGCATGACATGAATAGTTACAAACATATCAACATAAAAAGATTTTTTCAACTGAGAGCGTCTATGAAAGGCATTATCCTTGCCGGTGGATCTGGAACCAGACTCTACCCCCTGACCCGAGTTATCTCCAAACAGATGCTCCCGGTCTATGACAAACCCATGATCTACTACCCCCTGTCCGTGCTCATGCTGGCAGGTATCCGTGATATTCTGATCATCTCCACCCCCCATGATCTTCCCGATTTCCAGGAGCTTTTCAATGATGGCTCCCACCTGGGTCTGTCCATCAGTTATGCGGTACAACCTGCCCCTGAAGGGCTGGCTCAGGCCTTTCTCATCGGAGAATCCTTTATCGGCAATGACAACGTGGCCCTGATCCTGGGCGACAACATCTTTTTCGGGTCCGGGTTCTCTCGTGTCCTTCAGGAAAGCGCCACCCTTTCAGAGGGCGGCCTGATCTTTGGCTACCCGGTAAAAGATCCCCAACGCTACGGAGTGGTTGAATTCGATGCCAGCAATAATGTGGTTGGTATCGAAGAAAAGCCTGAGAAACCAAAATCTAAATTTGCCGTTCCCGGCCTCTATTTCTACGATAATGATGTGATTGCCATTGCCAAGGCAATCAAACCTTCGCCACGGGGGGAATTGGAGATCACCGACCTGAACATGGAATACCTGCGCCAGGGAAAACTTCGCGTCCAGCCGCTCAGCCGTGGTTTTTGCTGGCTCGACACCGGTACCCACGAATCCCTGCAGCAGGCCGCAAGCTATGTCCAGGCCGTGCAGGAACGACAGGGCTTAAAGGTGGCCTGTATCGAAGAAATTGCCTACAGTCTGGGATATATCGACGCCAGGCAGATGGAACAGCTGGCAACAGACATGCTCAAAAATCAATATGGCCAATATCTACTCGAAATAACAGCTGAAAAAGAATCCAGGAACCGACTCCAATGAAAATTCTCATCACTGGAGGCCATGGCCAGCTGGGCCACGATGTCAGCTCCCTCCTGAGCCAAGAGCATACAGTCGTTTCCTGTGGTTCAAAAGAGTTGGATATCTGCAACCAGGAGGCAGTCACTGCGGCCATTCGCGCCCACCAGCCACAGGTACTGATCAACTGCGCAGGATATACGGCTGTAGACAACTGTGAAAAAGAAAAAGAACTGGCCTGGCAGGTTAACGCCAGGGGCCCGGAAAATCTGGCAAAGGGCATGGAGGAAAGAGGCGGCAGACTTATTCACATCTCCACCGATTATGTCTTTGCCGGCACCAAATTAGTACCAGAAGGGTACACTGAAGAAGATACGGCTGCCCCCCTTTCAGAGTATGGCAGGAGTAAGCTTGGCGGAGAACAGGCAGTGGCTGAATTTTCCTCAGACCACCTTATCCTGCGCACAGCCTGGCTCTATGGCTGGACGGGCACAAACTTCCTCAAGACCATGCTCCGTCTGGCCCTGGCAGATCCATATAGAGAGCTGAAGGTGGTCAATGACCAGTACGGCGCCCTCACCTGGAGCGCCACCCTTGCCCGGCAGATCCAGACAGTCCTGACTTCGAGTCTCCAGGGTATTGCTCACGCTACAGCCGGAGGATCATCAACCTGGTACCAAGGGGCCTGTTATTTCCTTGACGCCATGGAGATTCCCCACAATTTGGTGCCCTGCAGCACCGCAGAGTATCCCACCCCTGCGCATCGGCCAAGGAATTCCATCCTCGACAACAGGCGGCTGAAGGAGAGAGGGCTTTCCGTCTTCACATCCTGGCAGCAGGATATCGACACATTTGTTCGCCTCTATCGCAAAGAATTGTTACAAGAGGCTGCAGGCTGAAGGAAACACAAACAAGTTTCAAGGAGGGAGGCGGAAAGTTTTCACGAGATCATCATCCGCAAAGCTGTCCATATGCTCAGAACAGATCAATCATCGAGCAATGAGGTGCTTATTTTCCTTGAGCCTTCAACATTCTTCCTCCTGATAGGAAAAGCCAAACTCCTCAATGAGGGAACTGATCGCTCTTTCACTCTCACTATCCAGACCCTGAATCTGGAACCCGCTAATATAGAAATCAGGATTGTCATCGGGACGGCACCAACGACTGGTGGACTTGAAAACAATCTCATCGGTGCCCACAATATCCAGCGGCAGACGCATGCGCAGACGATACTCCTCATTCAAGGCAACGGGCTCGTCACACAACAGCATAAGTCCCTTTGCTGAGATATCGATCAGATGTCCTACCACCCGACTGCTCATTCCATCAAAGACCCGCAGATAAAAAAGCAGGTGCCTTCGGCTCACTTGTCTCTGTTCCGCCCCCTTCTTTTCGTTTCCAGTCACGCTCTGCCTCCTTACGCAAGGTTCTACAGATCAATCCTGACCAACTCCACATCTCCTGTCGCCCCCATAAGCTCTCCACAGATGACCACGACTCCGATGATTCCGGGAATTTTCTTGAGCATATCAAGGGCTCGGGCCACTCCGGCCTCACCCCCTTTCACAGCTCCCACCTCATTTCCAAGTCGTGTTGCAGCGGCATCAGCAAGGAGGGTGGATCGGGCCAGGACAGTCACGGAATCGGCTTCACCAAGACTCAGGGAATGACCAACCGTCCCGGAAGAAGTACAGATGCCCAGAGGCATCTGAGATGGATCCACCCGCAGGCCGACCTTATAACTCAATGGAGATTCCCCGGCAAAAATGGCCACCGAACAGGCACAGGATCGCTGCAAAAAAATATCTCCGCCATTTTCAACCATGACTTCTTTGATCCCCTGGGCCATAAGTCCCTTGCCCACATATTCGGCGATTCCCCCCGCCACGGCAGCCATGGGACCGACTCCGGCCTGAATTCCAGCACTCAGCATATCCCGCACCAGCGGAGGGGCAGTTTTGTCTTGGGGAAGCGGATCAAGTGTTGCAGAAAACTGGGGATACTTTACAATATAGCCTTCCAGCTGGTTTCGATACTGAAGGACAAGGTCTGTTGCCTGTTCCGCAACCCCTTGTTCTGCGAGAATATGAAGATCAGTTTCTTTAATCCGGACCTGAGTTGTGACCATACCGGCCTGGGACATCAGTTGCCGATATGTCCTTTTGCAATACGATTCCGGTTTCTTTTTTCGTTTATGAGACTTCATCACAAGTCTACTACATCCAGTTCCATCCGTGATGGCTTTACCTGCTACTTGAGCAACAGAAAACTAAGCGTTCATTCCTGTATATCTTTATGCCATCTTCTCTAGATCTTGTCATTCTTTTTACACGCTATCCACGCCCCGGGAGATGCAAAACCCGGCTGATTCCTGTGCTTGGCGATGAGGGGGCAATCAGGATCCACCAACAACTGGTGAGCCACATTCTGCAGGAACTCAATTCTTGTGTTCACAGGGCCAACACGGAACTCTTTATTTATTATGACGGCGGCTCCCTGCCCGAAATGGAGGAGTGGCTGGGCACGACGGGCTATTCTTTTTTTCAGCAGCAAGGAGAAGACCTGGGACAACGCATGGCCCAGGCACTTACTCAGGCCCTGAACCAGGGGCGTAACGTTATCCTTGTCGGCTCAGACTGTCCCGCGATCACGGCTTCTCTCTTAGACGAAGGCCTTGCGTCACTCCATCATCACGATATGGTACTGGGTCCCGCCCATGACGGTGGCTACTACCTCATTGGCCTGGCACGAAACGTCAGCAGCAGCTGTTGCCGGAACCTGTTCCGCGATATTCCCTGGTCTACACCACAGGTCCTCTCCAAGACCCTTAACCGGGCGCAGGAACAAAACCTGCGTCTCCATACTCTTTCAACACTTCATGACATTGACACAGCAGAAGATCTCAAATATTTCCATCATCATTCCCACCCTCAATGAAGCGCAAAATTTTTCTACCCTTCAGCCTCTTTTGGAAACAGGTACAGAACTGATAGTCGTTGATGGTGGCAGCACGGACGACACGATCAGGCTCGCCCGCAGCCTCGGATTTCGAGTAGAGACCTGTTCAGGAGGACGGGGAGCGCAGCTGAATTTCGGTGCCCGATGCGCCACATCTCCCCTGCTCCTCTTCCTCCATGCCGACACCCTCCTACCAGCCGATTTCAAGGAGAGGGTGACAGCATGCCTGGCAGCCCCAGACATCATCCTCGGTGCTTTTCGTCTCCGGGTGCCAGGGGCCGGTTGGCTGTTGCAGCGTATTATTCAAAGCGCAAATCTTCGCTCCCAGCTCCTCCAACTCCCCTACGGAGATCAAGCTTTGTTTCTCCGCAAAGAGCACTTTAATCTCCTCGGCGGCTTTCCGGAATTACCAATAATGGAAGACTACGTCTTTGTCAGGCAAGCAAAAAAGATGGGGAAGGTGATCACCCTGCCCCAGGAAGTATGCACCTCAGGCAGACGCTGGCAGCGACTGGGCCCTTTCCGAACAACCCTGATAAATCAGTTGATTATTTGCGCATATCATCTCGGTGTTCCAGCCCAGTCTCTGGCCTCATTTTACCGGAGAGGGCTTCTCTTTGGGAGAGTTAGCAGGAACAAAGGGACTAACCTCAGGCGGTAACGGTTCAGTCGTTTTTTCAGAGGATATAGCAGGCTCTTTCTGTAAAAAAGAGTCCCGTATCTTCTCATCCTTGATCAGACTGCGAAAGAGATCCGTTGCCTGTTTCACATAGGGATAGAGCTGACAATTACGAATCATGGGGTTTTCAGGGGCAAGAATTCCAGTCAGAACCATATTGAGCAAAATAACAAGAACACCACCCTTGGCAAAACCAAGGACGCCACCGAGAATTTTGTCGAACCAGCCAGCAACGGTCAGTTCCACGACTCTGGCCAGCCCCTTACCCATCAGCATGGTCACCACATAGGTGAAAGCAAAAAGAATCGCATAGGAGGTCCAAAAAACCGCATGCGGATTCTCCGTTACTCCTCGCAAAAAAGGGAAGAGTTTGTCATGATACTGACCAGCGATAGTATAGCCGACGAGCAGGGCCACCAGTACCGTGATCTGCCGCAAAAATCCCACCCAAAACCCACGAAGGGTGAAGAGGAACAGCAGTGCAATAATAACAAAATCATATCCCGTCAGCTGAATGACACTATTCATTGGTAATCCTTATAGAAGAAAAACGATCATGTACTCTTTCTTACACCCCGGAAGTCTGGCAGATTTATTTCTCAGTCCGACACCCCCCTGGATAGCAGGAACACTAAAAAATGCAACGACTTAATCTACCCCCATTTCCAGAGAGGAGCAAGGAGTGATTTTTGCCCTCATTCCCCCAACACTGTTGGTCCTGTGCCGAGAGCTTTTTCCAGACTCCTCCCCTGCCATGGCCATACTGCCTTTGCCGGAACTGGAACAGAAAACGGTCATTCTTCACCAGTGGCTCCATGAAAAAGAAATGGAGCAACTGGCGGGCTATCTCTATCCAAAACGACGCCAGGAATGGCTAGCCGGCAGGATCTGCGCCAAGCAGGCCCTCCACAGCTTTCTCCACAACACCCCAAAGCCCCCCCCTCTTCCTGATCACCATCGCTGGAGAGTGGCAGCCGAAGAATCGGGTCGACCCTATTTTAAACAATTACCGGGAATCGCACTCCCTTTCCCCCAACTTTCCATCACCCATTCCAAGTCTTTTGCTGCGGCCCTGGTCAGTACCAGGCCATGCGGCATCGATATTCAGTATCCAAGCGAAGGCCTGGACCGCGTTAAAGAACGATTTTGCACCGAAAAAGAAGCAGAGCGGCTCCAACAATCCCTTCCCCACCTCCCTCATTTATCAAGGCTCTCCCTGCTCTGGACAGGAAAGGAGGCCATCAAGAAAATGCTCAGCCCCACAGGAATTCCTGGATTTCATGAGATAGCGCTCGGCGACATCACAACTCTAAACAAAACAGAGACCCTCCTTCATTTCTCTACAACAAAGGTGCCGAAAACCTCGCTTCCTGTACTGGCAGGACTCCTCAATAACGGTTACGGTCTGGCCCTCTGCTGCCTTGAAGGCCGGAAGACGACAAACTTCACCCCAGCAAAAGCCAATGCCTGAGCTCCCTGAAGTCGAAGTCATCTGCAGAGGATTACTGCCTCATATTTTCGCGAGGACCATCCTCAGCATACACTGTTCCGGCAAGAAGCTGCGCACTCCAGTTGCCTGCCAGGAGATGAAGGATGAACTCTGCGGCGCCAAGATCGTGAGTCTCACCAGGAGGGCCAAGTACCTGGTTTTGAAAGTTGACAAGGGTTCCGGACTCATCATTCACCTGGGAATGACCGGCAATCTGGGTATCTTTGCGGCAGGATCTCCGCAGAAGATCCATGACCATGTCTGTTGGCTCCTGGATAACAACACAGAACTCCGATACAATGATACCCGAAGATTTGGCTCCATCCAGCTCCTCTCTTTCAAAAACGGCAGCAGAGAAGAAGAGCAGTTCTTTTCCGCAACCGGCCCCGAACCCCTTTCCCGTGCCTGCTCCATCGCCTACCTCAGGCAACGGGCAAGGCAGCGCAGGCAACCAATCAAATCCTTCCTTATGGACAGCCATATGGTGGCCGGCATCGGCAACATCTACGCCAACGAGGCCCTCTACCGAGCGCACATCCATCCCCAGCAGGCAGCAGCATCTCTCTCCACAAGAGATTGGAAACGCCTGCTGAGTGTTCTCCGTAAGACCCTGAGGCAGGCCATCGACTGCGGTGGCTCCACTATCAGCGACTTTGTCAACGCCTCGGGTGAGGGAGGATATTTTCAGATGAACTTCCTCATCTACGGAAAAAAAGGAGAACCCTGCTCCAGCTGCCACACCCCAATAGAAAAGATTCAGGTCGGTGGACGGGCAACCTTTTTCTGCCCCTGCTGTCAGCCCAAAGTCAGCGGAGATGAGAGTGCTGAGATTCCACGGACGAGATGAACGCGAACCATTTCTCCCCTGCGGAGCTCTCGTCTCCCGGCCGGACAATAGATATAACAGCTTTCCGGATCATTTCGTCGCGCAGGGCGAACCAGACAACTCCCCTCTTCAAAGCGAAGCCTGCCACTTTTCAGGCGGGGGAAGTCTCGTTTTTTCAAAAACAGCTCTTCTGTCAAACGGGCACGAATCATCTTTGGGAGGCAGCTGTCTGCACCCTGGAGACGGAGCAGTGCAGGCTGCAGCAGTTCATTAAACAGAAGCTGAACGGCAGGAGGCGGTCCAGGCATGCCGAAGAAAAGAGTGCTTCCGATTAGACCGAAGAGGGTCGATGTTCCAGGTCGCAGTTTGAGGGAACGGTAGATCACCTTGCCACCGACACGGGCAAAGGCCTCCTCAATGAGATCAAACTTTCCCGGCCCCATGCCACCGGTACTGATAATGACATCAGCCCCTGAAGAATCTATAGCGGCAAGAAGCTGACAGACCCCATCCAAGTCATCTGTCACCATCCCCAGGTTCTGGGGAATAGCACCCGAAAGGCGGATCAGGCTCTGTAAGAGATAGGGATTTGCAGAAAACTTTTGTCCATCAATTTTTCCACTGGCATGGGGGACCAGCTCACTGCCGGTACAGAAAAAACTGACTCGCGGTTGCTTCACCACTGGAAGCATCTGATAACCAACTCCGGCTAGATCGATCTGATGTTCTGGCCTGACTGGAGTTCCCCGGGAAACAATAACATGTCCTTTTTTCAGACTACTGCCTCGGGCATGAACGAAGAAACCACTCTCTGCCAAGAAACGGTGAGGAACTTCCACTGTATCGTTTTCAACCTGACAGCATTCCTGGGGAACCACCCCCCGGCAACCATGGGGAAGCAATCCTCCGGTCATAATCCGCACAGCCTCGCCCGAACGGAGACGCAAATTGCGAGTATCTCCGGCAGCAACCTCACTGACGATACGGAAGCGCGACGCCTTTTTTCCATCTCCATCTTCGACCGCTTTGCCCAGGCCATAGCCATCGCGCAAGGACTGATCAAAAGCAGGCACAGGTTCCAGGGCAGGAAGCGAACGGGCAGGAAAACGGCACAGACAGTCCCCAAGCGAGACACGTTCCTCGGACAAGACTACGCACTGGTCAAGAATCATACGCTGGGCCGTTTTCAGATCCACACCCTGCTCCCTATCCCACTCCATATGCCTTTCCTTCAGGGCTCAGTAAAAAAAACGTCGCCTTCCGAGAGATATCTCCTCTGAACAGGAAGTCAAGCGACCTGCAAGCCGCCAATCAGACCGATTGCCTGAGAAGACCACATGCCTGGGCATTTTGACTCAATTTTTTTTTGAGTAAGCCCTTACACAAAAAAAAATCGCTTCCATACCATAGCAGGTATACAAGCGATTTCTATCTTAATCCCTGAAAAGTTTCAAGGAGTTCTATACGATTGTCACGAGTTACACGGTGAGATCGTCACGCACGGTCTTTCGCGGACCGCCATGTCCAGCAGTGGACCAGTCACGGATGGGGCTGATGACTTCCATCTGCGCTGAGCGATCAAAAGAACCGAGGCGATCATGGATAGACTGCCACACACACTCCACATCCTTATCAATCTCACATTTACCATCGACGGATCCACCACAGGGGCCGTTCATCAGACTCTTGGCACAGCGCGCCACCGGACAGAGTCCTCCAGTAAGATGAAGGATACAGTTACCACAGCCGGCACACTGTTCCGTCCATTCACCCTGATTGGCAGAACCACCGAAAAAGGTGGTGTTGAGTGCCGGATAGACCATGGTGTCCTTGCGCAGGTTAGAGATAAAGTTCACCCCTACCCCACAGGCAGTGGAAACCACTGCATCATACTGTCCCTGCCACTGGTCAATTTCATCAATGTATTCACGGTCGCACTGACGAACGAGACTGGCGACGGTTGTTTCAACCGTCTTGCCTTCCTTTCTCATGCCAAGACGAAGAAGTGAAGCCAGGATCTCAGCCTCCCTCTCTCCTCCAGCCGAGCAGACAGTGACACATCCACGACAGGCCAGGACCAGAACTTTTTTACAGTCCTTCACCATTTCGATAATTTCTGCCATGGGTTTTCGTTCTGCAACAATCATTTCTCTACTCCACTCATAACTGAGAGGGGACACTGATGCCCCCTGTCTCTGAAGAACGCCTGCCAGCGTCGTTAAATCACATTTCAGGGTTACAATTCTTGGCCTGCAAGCGCCTAAAAGGGGCTTGGGCCAAGATCACGAATCCGCTCAGCCATCTCTTTTCCTTTTTCCACAAACTCGGGATGCAGACCACGGGCCAGATGAAACATCTCAATGCGCTCCCCTTCCACACCTAATTCCTGCAAGGCAGCCCTGACCGCGGCAACCCGCTTTGCTGCACGGGCGCTACCCTTGACATTGTGACACCCGTCCACAGGACAACCCACGACATAGACACCGTCTGCGCCGTCTTCAAAGGCCTTGAGCAGGGTAGTGACCTGCAGCTTTCCGGTACAGGGAACCCTGACCATACTGATGCCGGACGGAAAGCCTAACTGCTCCAGTTCCTTGCCCTCTTCGGCACAGCTCTGCTGGGAGGTATAATGGCAGCTGAACAGGGTTATAGCAGGATCAAAACTCATCTCTATCCTCTCATACGTAGCAAATTCCGACTGGTTGCGACACCCGAGCCGAACTATTTCTTTTAGTGTAATAATTCTCCGAGGAATACACTCTTGGGAGAATCAAGCCATCTCAACGTGTTGGTTTTTTTACGACTTCAGCAAGAATTAACCATTTTTTTTCTTAAATACCACAGGCAGCTATGAGACGTTCATCCTGAGATTCATTCAAGGTTATGGCATTGGCTGGACACTCTTCGACACAGATACCACAGGCCCGGCATTCTTCCACATCAATGGTGGCGACACCCAGTTTGTTAATTTTAGGGATGGACCAGGGACAGGTGCGAACACAGGTGAGACAGGCGACGCAGAGGTCACGTTCCACCTTGGCAGCCTTGCCCTTCTCGACCAGTTTCTCTTCACTTACATAGCCCTCTTTCAGGGCCAGCCTGGAGACAGCATCCATGATTTTGGCAAAGCGTACATCCTGAGGACAGACAAAGACACATGACTGACAACTGGAACAATACCAGAGCAGATCTGAACTGAGCAGTCGCTCTTTCATACCCATACGGATCATATGGATTATCTTTCGCGGATCAAATTCCGGAATGGCTTGGCTGACCGGACAGATTCCGCTGCAGGCTCCGCAAGCAAAGCAATTGTTGAGATGTTCTCCGCCAGGAAGCGCAGTAACTTCCGCGTTAAAGGCTGGATCGAGTGTAGTGGACGGCTTTCCCATGGGCTGGCTCTTGACTCTTTGAAGGTTCGAAAGGTGACCGTCTCCCGACCACCACGTTAATTGATACTTATCATCAGTGAAATTTATAATCTACCGGAAGGAGATCTTTTTGTCAACAAAATGCAACCAAAATCCATTCATCCCTCGACCCTCTCCCGCGCCTGGCCCTTCTCTTCCCCTCTCTTCCCCTCTTTTCCCTTGACTTTGGTAGAAAGTTACACAATAAACAGAGGCAGAATAGTACCGTTCTCCCTTCCCAAAAGAGAGACGGAAAACATTTTTTCCTTCATAACCTCAGCGCCATGCAAACAAGCCAAAAAGAACTTATTCTGGACAGTCAAACCATACAAAACCGCATCCAGGAGATGGGGAAGGAAATCAGTGAGGATTACCAGGGAAAGGAACTTGTAGTCGTCGGGGTACTCAAAGGCGCCTTTATCTTTATGGCCGATTTGGTCCGTACCATCTCCATCCCCCTGGCCACCGACTTTATCCAAGTATCCTCCTATGGAGGCAGCTCTGCATCTTCAGGGAATATCACCCTGGTCTCCAGCCCCAGTCATCCTATACAAGGATACCATGTCCTGCTGGTGGAAGACATCATCGATACGGGCCTCACCATGCAATGGCTGGCTGAGCATTTTTCCAAACAGGGAGCGGCCTCCGTCCGTGTCTGTTCGCTTATCGACAAGGCCGAACGGCGTGAGCACGAGATCGCCATCGATTATCTCGGTTTTACTATTCCGCATGGATTTCTCATCGGCTACGGCCTGGATTTTGATGAAAAATTCCGGAACCTGCCGCAAATCTACCACCTCAACCTCTAATCAAACCGCCATGACAAAAAAATCTATTGCAGTCATCCTCTCCGGCTGTGGCAATCAGGACGGAGCCGAGATTCATGAGGCAACTCTTACCCTGTGGGCAATCCACAAAAATGGAGCCGATTACCAGTGCTATGCCCCAAATATTCTCCAGCACCACGTCCTCAATCATCTCACTGGCAAAGAGATGACCGAACAGCGAAACGTGTTGATCGAATCTGCTCGTATCGCCAGGGGCAAGATCCTCGATCTGGCAACATTCCAGGCTTCTCATCATGATGCCCTGGTTATTCCAGGCGGTCTCGGAGCCGCGAAGAATCTGTCCACCTATGCCTTTGCCGGTGCCGACTGCCACATAAACGCCGATGTCCAAAGAGCAATCCTGGCCATGGCTGAGGAGAAGAAACCCATTGGTGCCCTCTGCATTGCCCCTGCCATCCTGGCCCGACTCCTGGACCAGGTCCTGGTAACCATCGGTCAGGATCCAACAACGGCCGCAAACATCCAGGCCATGGGCGCACGGCACACCCCCACTCTGCAGGGAGAAATCGCCGTGGATAGAGAGCGCAAGGTGGTCACCACCCCCTGTTACATGCTTAACTCACGGGTTGATCAAATAGGAGAAGGTGCCGACAGACTGGTTCAGGAAATCCTGAGATTAACGGAAGACAAGAGCTGACCTGAGTCGACAGGCATTGTACCACGAGATACTGTTACAATTGAAATCCAGTCTCTCGCCAGGAATTGGATGGGCCGAGGTTTCGCAGCCGCAAAATAAACAGAGACACCGTTCCGTGTGGCCGGCAGGCCTGGGCCCTATTGTCTCTTGCCATTCCACGTCCCGCCATCGTCATAGGAGTTCATATAGCCCCAGGTACCGGAAAAAGATGTCTCTGAACCATCCATGACAAACCGCCCCTTACCACTCGCTCCCCCCTCAACCCACCTGAACGTCAACATATTCCCGGTCAGCAGACCTTTTAATTCCCCTTTTGCAGTTGCATAGGTATAACTGCCGGAGACAACCCGGTCAGTTCTTTCCAGTATGGTTGTAATATCACCCCCCGATCCTTCTGATACGGCATCAAATCTCCCAGCATATTGACCCATCTGGATTACCCTGTCATCGTTCAGGGCAGGAGGTTTCGCTTGCGCGACGTAGGTATCTGTATAGCGTGGGACAAGCATATCGATTTGGGTACTCAGCCCTTCAATCTGCATGAGACGCTGTATGTCTGCATCTTCGAGAATCTCGGCGACCCCCTCCAAGTCGCGGGCCATGGCACTGACAAGAGCCACACCAGACTCCTCACTCACTTGAGACCTGGAAAAAGCGATCCTTTTTTCCCCTAACAGTGCGGCAAGGCTTCTTATGCGGAAGGCGGTCAAGGGGTGAGTGGCTCCTTTCAAATAATCTTCCCACTCTTTTTTGGAACCATAGTCCCATTGATTATACTGCCAACGAACAAGAGAGGAAAACCAAAGGCCGCCGCCAATGGGAATAAGACCGATGCGGCACATTATATCGACAGCAAAACGATCAGCTTCCGCTTCATTCTGACGGGCAGCTTCAGCAGAGATACGCTCATAAGAAGGATGCTGAAAATAGACGTGGGCCAATTCATGACAGAGGAGAAAGAGAATCGCTGTTGTCAGCGATTTTGAGTACAGATCACTGACCCTTGGATTGTTCCAGGCATTAATAGGAATTTTCAAGGCCGGCAAAGGGCTGGGAATGGGTCCTTGCATTTGCCGGGCATGATATTTGAGGAAGCCGATATACTGATACACCGTCGAAACACTGTAGCCATTTTCCACCAGCCAGGCTTGAGCTAAGGAAATATCTGCAAAAAAACGGATGGAAAGAATGGGCAATGTCACCTTATACTGGGCAGGCTCTGCATAAAATTCAAAAATATCCTTGCCGGAACCTCGCAATGGAAAGGAAAGAATGACATCACGTAAAACCTGTTTTTCTGGCAAGCTCAGTTTGGGCAATATAACATTTTCAAAATTCCAGAGAATATCTTCCTGGTGCACAGGTTGCCAATATCGTAGCGTTTCGTCATCATAGAGGACAGAGATATCTGTGGCCCCTATTGAGGGGACAAAGAAAAATAGGACCAGGAACACCTCACACAATAGTCTTTTTCCCATATCAATCCCTTTGCTGAGGCCAAGGGGCCTGTCGGACTTAGATATCAATCTGCTCCAGATTTGACAAATCTGCCCATATTTCCATGGCATTCGTTTAAAAGTCCTGCTATTCGCCGCAAATCCATGCAGATTGGGTCTCGATTTCTCAAATTTTGGTTATGATCCTCTCAATCCTACAAGCTCCTAGTGGCGATTAAAATAATCGACAGCTGATCTGAATTTTTCAGGAGGATTCTCAACATCTCCTCCATGATCAAGCCATTTCTTAAACTCCTGAAAATCTCCCCATTGCTTATCCCAGACGGATTTCATAACGGCCAGTTTAATTCGGGGAACCGCCTGCCTGATATCGAATAATTCGTCTTCACTGAGGTTGTCTCGCAGCTGCGCAACCACATGATTCAAGACGATAAGATCCATCTGCAGAGAGCTTCGTTCAATAAGGTCTGCGCTGCTAACAAGCCCAGTGTCTTCTTGAGGTTCGGCACCTAAGTAGGACACCGATTTCTCAATGTTACCTGCTCCATCTGTTTTGATGTCTTCTTTATAATCTACTGGGCTGATCAGTGAAAAAACAAGCACCGCTGTACCAAAGAGGGAAAAGAAGATGCCAGGCCCCACCCGTGTCAAATGGATTGATGTTCCTCCGGGAAGAGTGAATTTTCCCTCACTGTTCTCCTGGACAGGAATCGCAAGGAAAAGGCGATAGCCAAGATAGATAAGATAGCAGCCAATAATAACGGATACTATTCTTTCCATTGACCGAAAAATGATAATCGCCAGTACTTCCATACCTGCACTCACCTGACTTATTTTCGTTTGGTGACCACTATCCCTGACCTCGTTTGTTTGCGACCTGCTTCTCCGGAAGGCAGTTGCCGGCACTATCCTGCCTGCAACTGCCCGAGAAACTGACTTAATCGCCAAACCAGCGATCTGGGTCCACCTGGAGATCCATTCAGTTTGCTCACAATACAGCAGAAAAGGTAACAATGAGGTAACCGCAGGAAAAAAGAGGCGCGGAGATGAAAAAAAACGGATCATGAAACCTGGCAGAGGCAAAGAGCGCATGCAGTAGACTGGAAAGCATTGCCCCCGTTGCCCTGCCGCTTACCATGCAGCCGTTTTTTTCTGGATCGGGTTTTCTTAACGCTTCACCTTCCCCCCCTTCAATCCATAAAAGTTTCAGATGACAATGGAACCAATCCACTCCTTGGAACATGGAAAGATGTCCGAGGCGGGGGGAGGTATGCAGGCGCTGATAGCGCCAAGGGAGAATGGCAATCCCGGGGCAACAGCCACACCGGAACTCTCCTTTACCAGAAGGAGAAGGGAGAGCAGGGTAGCATGCCTTACCAGGTATTGAGAGAAAATGGTCAGGTATACTGGAACGAATATAAAACACTGCTCAACAGTGAGAGCGCGGGTTGTTTAAAAGAATTTTTGCTATGACCTGAACAGGTGCATATCAACAACAAAGGAACAACAGAAAGAGAGATTTTTTCGGAGTGAATCACCTTCCCTCATGGCAATCCAGGCTGTCTGGCAAAAAAAAAATCGTTATTTGCCAAGACAGAACTGTTCAAAAATAACATCCAGGACATCTTCAGTGGTGGTAATGCCGACAATGGCATTGAGTTGGTCAAGACAGTCTTGGAGGTCAATGGCCAGCAGATCACTGGTCATCCCCGCCCGCAGCCCTTGTCTCAGCCTGATAGCAGCATCATGGGCTCGTTGCAGGGCATCCTTGTGTCTGATATTGGGGGCACAGCCCTCTTCTTCCCACTGCTGCCTGTCTCCAGTCACTGCGCTAAAGATGGCAGCCTTCAACTCCTCAATACCATGCTGCAGTTTTGCTGAAATCCGAAGACAGGAAAGGGACTCTTTTTCGCTCTCCAGGGAGGCCAGGTCTGGCTGTTCATCAGCAAGATCACTTTTGTTGATGACCAGGAGCAACGGTTTGTGACGAACAGTGGCAAACAGCTGCTGATCTTCTTTCTCCATTCCTCTTTGCGCATCCAGCATAAAAAGGACAAGGTCAGCCCTGTCGATCTGTTTCCTGGCCCGCTCTATTCCCAAGGTCTCGATCTCATCGGCATCCTGACGAATGCCGGCAGTGTCGACAATCCGTACCGGTACCCCTTGGATATCAAGGTACTCTTCGATGGTATCACGAGTAGTGCCGGCTATGGCGGTCACCAGAGCCCGTTCTTCCTGAAGCAACGTATTGAGAAGACTTGATTTTCCGACATTTGGCAAGCCCACAATTACCACGGAAATGCCATCACGGAATATCTTGCCCTGGTCAGCCTGTCGTAAAAGACGTTCCAATGGAGCAAGGACCTCATCTGTCACCCCGCGGGCAAGGGCAGAATGATCTATAATCTCCACATCCTCGTCAGGAAAATCTATGGCCACCTCGACCACAGCCCGCATCTGCACCAAGGCCCGACGAATGGTGTCAACCCGGCTATAGAGACCGCCGCCAAGCTGGTCCAAGGCCATATCCATGCCCTTTCTGGTTTTGGCTGACAGGATATCGATGACAGCCTCAGCTCTGGTCAGGTCAATCCGGCCATTGAGAAAGGCGAGTTTGGTGAATTCTCCAGGATCAGCAAGACGAACACCAAGGGACACCAGCAATTCCAGAACACTCTGGAGGACAATGAAGTTCCCGTGACAGTGAATCTCTACGACATCCTCACGGGTGTAGGTCTTTGGTGCAGCCATAAAAACAGCCAATACCTCGTCAAGAATTTTAGCGCCCTGAGGATCGACGATATGGCCATAATACAGACGATGACTGGCGAAAGAACAGCTCCTCTCCCGAGGCTGAAAAATGGTCTGGAGATGGTGCAGCGAATGCGGCCCGCTCATCCGGATTATCCCTATCCCTCCAGAACCGGGAGGAGTGGAGATGGCGACAATGGTATCACCTTCCATGATGGCGCCGTAAGAATTATTCATCTGCCTCCTTATTGCCTTTTTTACGCACTGTAACGTATCTCAGGCACGCCTCACATTCTCTCAACGCTGGGTATCATCTCAGGAGTTTCCGTTTTCCTGGACATTATTGTCATCTTCCACAATCTTGTTGTCATTTCCCTCGGGTTTGTTACCTTTGCCTCGTTGCCCTTTTCCGCCAGGGCGCTTGACGTTTCCCGGCTTCTTGCCATTTCCCGGCTTCTTCCCTTTCCCGGGTTTATAAATAAGAATTTTTTTAAACAAACCATCCCCCACACTGCGGGAGCGGATCTCCTTATCTTCCTGAAGGGCAACGTGGACGATACGCCGCTCTGAGGGATTGAGAGGGGAAATGGCCTGTGTCTTTCCATCTTCTTTGACCAAGGCGGCAAGCTCTTTGGCCCGTTCCATCAGTTCCAGCTTTCGCTTTTCCCTGAACTCTCCGATGTCGATGGAGAGACGGACCTTTTCTTCGATCTTCCTGGTAATCAATTTTCTCAGGATATATTGCAGGGAATCAATAATCTTTCCTTCCTGGCCAGTGAGTGTCTCTTCGTATTCTCCATGGACCCGACAACGCACGGTTGAGCCATCAAGTTCTGCCGTTATCTCAGAAGGAAAGCCCATCAGACGAAGAAGCTCGGAAAGCTCCTGGCGCACCGTTTCAACGCTTTGTGCAGGAATCTCAAGCGGGGTCTTCTGCGCTGGCCGCTGTTTACTTTTGGCCACTTCGCTCTCTGATTTTTCTTCTTGCTTGATCTCTGCCTCAACTTCAGGGATCGACTCAATGGCTTTTTCTTCTACAACTGCTTCCGCTACGGGCTCAGGGGGCGCCTCTTCCGCAACTGTCTCAGGTTCTGGTTTAGAGGAAGGTTTGTCCACGACTTCTTCTGGTACTGGTACTGACTGAGAAGCTGCGGGAGCATCCACCTGCTCCTCCCTGCCCCCCTTCTTGGCCACAACCTTGACCATAGCCCTGATATGCGCTTTTTTACGGATGAGCCCGAACACCCCCATGGATCCGACTTCAACAACTTCTATCTCAAGCTCTT
This sequence comes from Pseudomonadota bacterium, assembly GCA_018817385.1. Lineage (GTDB taxonomy): Bacteria > Desulfobacterota > Desulfobulbia > Desulfobulbales > Desulfocapsaceae > Desulfocapsa. The sequence goes on along the minus strand of JAHIUA010000087.1, from coordinate 165,020 downwards.
CTTGAGGAACCTGGAGACTGGTACAGGCCTCCTTGATGGCATCGGTTACTTCCTTACCGTAAAAATCTTTCTTCTTTCCTGAAGACATTGTTCTTCCTCATGGAGATTGTCAGCATTGAAGCGAACAGAGTCCTTCAATGCTGACATGATATAAGAGTTGACCAGAGGCTTAAGCCTTGGCAATAGCTGGCACTGTTGGTACCTATAGCATTAGACGTTCTGGCGATTAAGCAGCTGCTGTTGCAAGATAGCAAGCAGATTATTGACAAACCAGTACAGAACCAGGCCGGAGGCAAAATTGACAAACATAAAGGTAAAAAGAATGGGCAAAAAGAGCATGATTTTAGCTTGAGTAGGATCTGCTGTGGTCGGGGTCATTTTCTGCTGGAGAAACATGGAGGCCCCCATCAACAGGGTCAGTACGGGAATCCCTCCCAGATAGGGAATATCAATACCGATGGGAAGGCGGTCCGGAGCCGACAGATCGGTGATCCAGAGCATGAAAGGGGCATGCCGCAGCTCAATACACATGAGCAAGACCTTGTACAAAGCAAAAAAGACCGGTATCTGGAGAACCATTGGCAGACAACCACCCAGAGGATTCACCTTGTAGGTCTTGTACAGGTTCATCACCTCCTGGTTCATTTTGCTGGGATCACTTTTATATTTCTCCTTGAGCTTCACCATCTTGGGCTGCAGTTTCTGCATGTTTTTCATGGACTTCAACCCCTTTTGGGTGATGGGCCAGAAAATTGCCTTGAAAATGATGGTTACCAGGATAATGGCAATCCCGTAATTCTTAAAAATTCCGTGAAAGATGTTCAACAGCCAGAGGGTAGGTTGGGCAATAACATCAAACCAGCCAAAATTGACGGCCTTATGGAGATTTGAGCCAACAGATTTTAAGATATCGAGCTTTTTCGGACCGAAATAGAGCTTGTAGGTGTAGACTTTTTCCTCTCCAGGCTGCAGGGTATCAAGCGCGCTGCTCACCTTCATCCGCACCCCCTCTTCACCTAACTTCTGCATGGTGGTCGAAACAACACTGTCATCTTGAGGGATAATTCCACACATAAAATAGGTGCCCTCATAGGCAGCCCAGTCCATCTTGCCGTCAACGGTCTTGGGACCGTCTTCATAGTCACCGGCTTTGACCTCTGTGAGGGAGTCATTGATATAGTAGGCAGGGCCAATAAAGAGAAACTGACTGCCGGGTCCTGTCTCCCTGAAAGGTCGGTTAGACTGATGAAGCTCAGCCGCACCCTGCAGAACACCGGAAGAAATATTTTTGACCCGAACAGCGAGCTCCATAAGATAGCTGTCCTTATTAAAGGTATAGGACCGCTCTATCTCCAGACCATTTCCACGTCCCCTCATCACCAGACTGCCGACATTTCCAGTAAAAGCCACCTCGGAGGATGCTGCCTCATAAAAGGTAGCTACAGGGGCCACACTTCCCCAGGAAAATTCCAACGGCAGCCCTTCCTCATCGCCAGCAACCTTGACAAGTTGCATGCCAGGGGAATCGTCAGCTCCGGTTTCCTGGTAGTCTTTGAGAAGAAAGCTCTTTACAGCACCACCATCTTCAGTGAAGAGTGCCGTGTATACATCGGTATTCACGGTCACTGTCCTGGCCTCACGATCAGGATGCTCCATCTTTACGGTCCCAGCCTGAGAAGGCTGAGTGAGCACTGCAGTCATGGCAGCTTTCTTTTCTGAATCTGCAGCACTGCCCACACTCTCTGTCTGCACTCCAGCACTTTCCTCAACTACCTCAGTCGGCCCAAAACCGACAAAAAAGTACTGGTAACCGATAAGAATCAAAAAGGAGACAATAATTGCTAAAAATGTTCTATAAATATCCATGATATTACCATGTTGAAAAATAACGCTGCTACGATGGCAGCGTCTGAGTATTACACTTCTTGTTTCCTCTCCGTTGGCCACACCCCCCCTGACATCCATTCCCGGAGACAGGCGGTACGGGATCATAGCCTCCCTGACAAAAGGGTTGACATCGTGCAATACGGCCAAGGGCCAGGAGAAGCCCGCGCCAGGTACCATGAGTCTCAATGGCCTCAATAGCATAGCGGGAGCATGAAGGGGTAAAACGACAACTGGGGGGAAGAAGCGGAGAAAGGAGATAACGATAGCCGCGGATCAGACCTAGGCAGATCCTCTGCAGCAACAAACGAATCTGCGTCAGTAAAGAAATATTCACAGGAGACAGAACCGCGGTCTTTTTACAGCGGTCCTCACACACTTCAATGGGGGATAATTCTGTCGTACGTTCACACTTCGACTCATTCATCCCGACAAAAGAGTCAGGACTCAAGTTTCAAATTTTGCCACAGAGGAGGAAATCTCAGCAGGTGTCTTGAGAAGAAAATCAGGACGGACAGCAAAAACGATATCAGCGCATGGAGGATAAAGAGTTCGCTGCAAGCGAAATGACTCGCGAACAATCCGTTTTATCCGGTTTCGCTTGACAGCACCCTTAAGCTTTCTATGAATACTGATGCCAATCCTGTTGTGTCCCAGTTCATTGGGACAAAAGATCAGGGAAAAACCTTTTCCACGATAACGCTTTCCCTGCCTGTAGACCTTTTCAAACTCCCGGCCCTTTCGCACCAGAGCTGTCTTCGGGAGTTTAAACCTCGGCAACGTTATCAGGCGGAAAGACGTTTACGCCCTTTTGCACGACGAGAATTAAGGATTGCACGACCGGCACGGGTGCTCATCCGGAGGCGAAAACCGTGGGTACGTTTACGTTTAAGATTGCTTGGTTGAAAAGTACGTTTACTCATTATTCACTCCTTGCCCACACAAAAGAGGCAGATTTCCATAATAGTTCACCGGGATTAGACTATAACAGAGATTCGCTGCTGTTCCCGGTCTTCCTTACCTTGCCCAATCTTTTCACTGAATCTCACTATTCGCAAGGCACAAAATCAAGAAAAGAGTTACATTAACCATATTCGCCAGCCAGTGTCAAACATTTTCGTTTGCCTTCTTCATTAGCAGCTTGCACAAGAAAAGCCTCTGTGCTAATCTTTTTTTTGGAGATCAGGCAGGAAAACATTCAGGCCAAAGAGTCATTAACAAATTCCGATCTTATCCGTGTTTATTGCTCCCTGACACAATGTAAGAGAACCCTCTTGCATTGTGTCCTTTTCAGCCTCCACACTTCAAACGATCATGAATCCAAAACTCACCTACAACGATCTCGACTGGCACAGTTTATGGCAGAATGCACGGGCCCAAAAATCCTGGACAGCCAAAGGCCCTGACGACTGGAATAAAAAGGCCGCAGCCTTTGCTGCCAGAAACACGGACTCTCCCTTTGTCAGACTCATTCTCCAACGACTGCCACTGGACAAAGACATGTCCATTCTGGATGCCGGATCAGGACCTGGGACCCTTTCTATCCCCCTGGCCCAACAGGTCAAATCGGTCACCGCCCTTGACTATTCCCGCGGCATGCTGGATGTCCTGGAAAAGCTCTCGCAAGAGCAGGGCCTTGGTAACATCACCACTATCCTTGGTTCATGGGTCGATGATTGGAAAAAACTGGGCATCAAACAGCATGATATCTGTATTGCCTCTCGCTCATTGAGCGTTGATAACCTGAGGGCCGCCCTGCGAAAACTCAATTCCTACGCCCGAAGCTACGTCTTTATTGCTGATCGAATCACCCCCACACCCTTTGACCCCGAAGCCTTTCATGCCATTGACAGACCTTTTCGCTCGGGTCCCGACTATATCTATACAATCAATACCCTTTACAGTATGGGAATTCATCCCTGTGTCGACATCATCAGCCTGGAGGCCAAGGCCTCTTTTGCCTCCAGGGAGGCGGCCCTCGAATCCTACCGCTGGATGTTCAAAGATCTTACCGCAAACGAAGAGGCAAAACTGCAAGAATACATCCTCAGCAACAGCCAAACTGACGACCAGGGGAAAATCATTGTCAACCGATCACACCCACCTCGCTGGGCCCTGATCTGGTGGAAAAAAGAAGCGTAAGACCAGGTATGCATTTTTCCTCTATCGCCCACGTCATTGGAGTGCTGCTTGTTGTTACCGGCAGTTCCATGTCACTGCCCGTAGCCTGCTCTCTCTATTATCAGGAAAATGATCTTTACCCTCTCCTCTATTCCGCTCTTTTCACGCTTGGAATCGGCCTTCCTATCTACTGGCTTTTCAGAAAAGCCAACGAATTAACCATCAAGGATGGCTTCATTATTGCTGTGAGCGGCTGGATCGTTGTCTCGGCTTTTTCCGCCCTGCCTTTTATGCTGCACGGATCAATTCCTTCTTTTACCGATGCCTTTTTTGAAATGATTTCCGGATATACAACCACCGGAGCCACCATTCTCACGAATATTGAAGCAGTTCCCCATGGCCTGTTATTCTGGCGAAGCCAGACACATCTCCTTGGTGGAATGGGATTTTTGACGCTTACAATTATCTTTCTTCCCCATGGGATGGGAGGATTACGTCTCTTTCGGGCCGAGTCCAGCCCAGGCCAGGTCATTACCAAGGAAAAATTCAAACCCCGCAATCGGGACACCATGGTAAGACTCTGGTGGCTTTACATTGCTCTCAACCTCATTCAGGTCATCCTCCTGTGCCTGGGAGGAATGCCAATTTTCGACTCCCTCTGTACCGCCTTCGGTACCGTATCGACTTCTGGATATTCCACCAAAAATGCAAGCATTGGCGCCTACAACAGCGCCTATTTTGATTGGGTCATCACCATTTTTATGTTTATTGGCGGATTAAGCTTTGTCCTGATTTACCAGGTTATGAGAGGAGACCTCAAGGCCCTGCGCATAAACACCGAACTCCGCTGGTACATGGGATTTCTCCTCTTCTTCTGCGGTGCAATCACTCTGATTCTCTGGAAAAACGGGACCTATGCCAACTGTATAGATGCCCTCCGGTACGGGACATTTCAGGTTATGTCTCTTCTCACCACCACCGGTTTCGGCACCGCCGACTATGAACAATGGCCCCAGTCAGCACAGATGCTGCTCTATATGGTATGCTTCGTCGGAGCCTGTGCCGGTTCCACAACCAGCGGTATTAAAGTTGTCCACTATGTCATCATCTGCAAGTACATGCATGCCTCCATACGGAAGATTTTCTTTCAGCCAATGGCGGTTGTTTCAATCAGGCTCAATGGACGAACAATCGATGACAACATTATAAGTCTTGCCCTCTGTTACTTTATAACCAATTTTTTGATGGTACTGGTCGGCGGCTTTATCATGACCCTTACCGATAACATGGACTACACAACAGCTATGAGTTCGGTTATTGCCTCATTGATGAATATCGGCCCCGGCTTCGGGGCAGTGGGTCCCTCTGAAAATTATGCCTTCATTTCAAACACTGGCAAATGGTTTCTCTCCTGGAATATGCTGGTTGGACGTCTGGAGATGTTCTCTGCTCTGGTCATATTTTACCCTTCATTCTGGAAAAAATAATGGCACTGCAAAAACTCTTTACCTCCTTCGTTGAGCCTTTTTTTTTATCGTCCCGACATATCCCGTTACCCGAAATGATATGGCCGTCCAATCAATCGGGATCTTCTCTACAACCCTTTTCCCATATGGCTTTATTAAAAAAGTCTACAGTCATGTCCGACCTTATTCACCCTGAACTCGAATGGAAAACGATACAATGAGGATTTACGAAATAATGCAGAGCGGCGGGCCGGTAATGTGGCCCCTTTTAGCATGTTCCATTGCGGTGTTAACCGTCATCATAGAACGAAGTCTCTTTTGGATCAGCCTTGAACGGGAGCATAATCGAAAGCTGATGGACGCGGTCCTGGCCCTTGCAGAAAACGGTCAATGGGAACTGATTCGCCAAAAAACCACAAACAGCCAAGACCATATTATTCGCTTGTTGGTCGTAGGAATAGTCCACCGGGATTATGACATGGGAAGAGCCATGGAAGCGGAGGCTGACTTGACAGTCCAGCGCATGAGCCGCTTCATGCCTGTGCTCGATACCATGATCACCGTAGCACCACTCCTGGGCATTTTTGGGACAGTACTTGGTATTATTGGCTCTTTCAAGGTACTTGGAGCAAGCGGCATCGCTGATCCTAAACTGGTCACAAGCGGCATTGCCCAGGCACTGATCACCACAGCTACTGGTCTGGCCATAGCCATTATAGCCGTTATCCCGTATAACTACTTTAACACCAGGATCACCAGAGCCATCCATATCATGGAAAAATATGCGACCAACCTGGAAGTGGTACATAGAAAAACAGCAGTGAAAAACGGCAAACAGTCGGCACTGACCATGCCTCGAAACCGACAATACAATAATACGCTCTAATTAGTGCCAATGAAACTCAAACACAAAGCCATTGCCCCGGCACGAATCGAGATGTTACCACTCATCGATATTGTCTTTTTGTTGCTCGTTTTTTTCATCTATGCCATGCTCTCCATGGCTGTGCACCGCGGCATGCAGCTCGACCTTCCGGAATCATCGGAGGCAGAGAAGAGCAAAGAAACACCCCTTTCCCTCTCCATTCAAGCAGGGAGCAAAGAACCGAAGATCTTTCTCGGTGAAGAGGCCGTTCCGCTGTTGGAAATCCATCAACATATTGCATTCCTCCACGACTCTGCAAGTCCCCCACAAGTGCTCATATTTGCCGATAAGACCCTCCCATACCAGCAACTGTACCAGGTCCTGGATGAACTGCAGAAAAATGGCATCAATGATATCTCTCTCCAGGCCAGTGCGGAGTAATTAATTGTGCAGAGACTATCCACTGCCTTTACCTGTGCCCTTGTCTGCCACCTCGCAGTTGTTCTCCTTCCTTATCCGCAGGGAAAACAGCAGGCACCACAGCTGACGAATGACAACTCAATCCGAGTCAGTCTGGCCAGCTCCTCAACCGACGTGATAACACCAGAGGTGATCAATAGAAACGAAGCATCTCCCCAAAAAGAATCCCCGCCAGGGCAGAAAGAGGAGGGAGAAGAAAAAACACCCGTACACGAAATGACACGGCTTATGCCACCAGACCAGAAAGCAGTTGTCTCTGGACTTATTGAACCGCAAACAGGAAAACAGGTACTGCCAGTTGAAGGGAGGCCCGATGCCTCTCCTCCCACTGCCACCAGACAAGCATCCCAGGAATCACAACCGGCCGCAATCGCCACAGCTGTTCAAGTCGACAGTAAGGCCACCCCCCTCCAGTACAGCAACCCCAAACCGGCATATCCAGCCCTGGCTCGTCAGCAAGGATACCAAGGGACTGTGAGTTTAACCATTCTGGTTTCAAAAAACGGGCGGGCAAGTCAAGTCTCAGTCCACAAAAGCAGTGGCTATGAACTGCTTGACAACTCCGCACTGAAGACAGTCAAAACCTGGCGTTTTATCCCTGCCATGGAAAACGGGCGGCGAGTGGCTATGGAGATACAGGTCCTGGTCCATTTCAAACTGGATTAGGTCAGACGATTTCAAGAGAGCCCCCTGACCCAATCCAGTGGCAGGCGCGCTCCGCTTTGTTACTCATCTGCAATACCCCTGCCCTGTTCGTCCCAGCCCCTTGCCTTAAAATATTCCTCCAAAAGCTGATTCATCTGTTCCACCGTTATGGACGTTGAGGTCTCTGGAAGCATCTCTTTATAGAACCTTTTCGGGAGCTGATCTTCACTCATTGTCAAACCTTCCTGGAGATTGAATCGCCTTGTATCATCAGTAATATTCTTTGCGATTCCCCGCAGCTCTTCTTCATTCAACACCAGGCCGGTAACACCCTCAATAATAGCTGAAAGCTCTTGCCACTGATACCGATCTCAGTAAAATCGGCACAAAACAAAGATATCAAAAAGAGTGAGCCTGTCCTCCCATTGGACAAAAATTGCGGCCTTCCCCTCAATTTTTTCCGGATCAACAATTCCCGGCAATCGGGTTTATAGAATGTGGCCCGTAAATGGCACTCCCCCCTTGCAGCGGAACCGTATGCCAGCCTCACCCCCTTCAATACCCGCGGTATCGTAACCCCAAGGAATCAAGACCACCTGATTTTATTTGTCACGCCCTGCCTGAGCAGAAATTTCTCTTCTGATTGAATTTTTTCCCGGCAGGTCGACTTGAGGTCATCATGAAGGAAGACGAAGGCTTTTTCAAGAGAGATCCTCTGGCCTTGCCAGATTGTATTCCCACGAAAAAGAAAAGAAGGGCTTAGCGGTCAGGAAGAACGGGCCTTTTCCGGAAGCCATCGAGCAGGTGCATGAAGGCCAGCAGAGGATGACACAGCATCATGCGAGGGCCGGAATAGCGCATCACCTCTCTAATTTTTTCCCGCATTTTGGGCTGATAACAGTGAATGGGGCATTTACCGCAACTGGTCTTGCCTCCCTGAAAGGGGCACTGGGATAACCGCCTGCGGGCATAATGCAACAAATCCGTACAACCTGAGCACAAACCATGGGCGGGACGGTGATGATCTCTGCAATACAGGAGAATCATGACCTCAATGGTTGCAGCCTCTCTTTGCATACGTCTTGAAGACATGGTCATGGTATCCAAGCCTGTGGTGACAGGAGAGGGACTAGAGGTGGCAAGCAATCACCCCCTCAGGATCAAGACAAAAACAGTTCCCGAACGTCTTTCAGGTGCAGCGAATCGCAGATGACGATGGCCCTGTCCCCGGCATGAACGTGCGTTTTGCCCACCGCTGTTTCCCATTTGCCATCGCGAAAGACAGAACCAACAATGATATGGTTCGACAATACACTATCCAGCTTAGCCAATGGTTTTTTGGTGATAGGAGAATTCGGGGCAGCGATCAGATCAACGACTTCGGCATCAAACCCGTGCATGTGAGATACCGACAGCAACTCGCTCCGTCGGATAAAGGTAAAGATTTCATTTCCCGCCAGAATTTTCTTATTGATGGCAATGTCAGACCCACTGGTGGAGGCCAGAACCACATATTCCTCTTTATTGACGAGAGAAATAGTCTTACTCTGATGCTGAGTTCTTCCCTGGGTCTCAAGGAGGTGCTTAACCAGCATACAGGTCATAATATTGGTTTCATTCTCGCCGGTTGCGGCAATAAAGGTGTCTATATTTGCAACACCGGCAGCAGTCAGGACATTCTTATCTGAGCCATCTCCAAGCAGTACCTCTGTATCAGGCAGCATTGATGACAACTCCACAGCCCGCTTCTCGTCTTTTTCCAGTATCTTGACCCGCACTGTATTCCCCAGGAGCTGGGCGATACGGCTGCCGACCAATCCACCACCCACTATCATCACCCGCAGGCGATGTTGTTTTTTCACTCCTGTCAATTTCATCAAACGGGGTAAATCTTCGGTACCTGCCATAATCAGGACCTGATCCTGAGGAAGAATTTCAGTCTTTCCGGTGGGAATAATCGTCGTAATCCCCCTGGCCATGGCCACAACCCGAAAAGGAAACTCTTTATACGTTTTGGCAATTTCGATCAATGTTCTGTTGGCAAATGGCGACGCCTCATCTATTCGAGCAGCCATGGCCTGCATTTTCCCTAGGGCAATGTCGATAATTTCATCCCCTGCTGTTCGATTGATAAGACGGACAATTTCCTGGGCAGCCAACTCTTCGGGATGAATAAAAAGATCAATCTTTAAATCTTCTGCCTTTAATAAGGAATTTTCGTAGCCGTATTCCAGAGAGCGAACCCTGGCAATTTTCAGTTCAATGCCAAAACCGTGAGCAATCATGGCAGAGAGCATATTCACGGCATCGTTATCAGTAACGGCAATCATGAAATCAATATCCCGGGCATTCGCCTCTTTCCAGCATTCTATGGACATGGCAGACCCGGTAATCAAGCGGGCATCAAGGCTTTCATCTGCCCGACGGATAAGCTCTGGATCCGCTTCAATGACCGTCAGGGCATACCCTTCATGGACCAAGCGCTTGGCCAGGTACAGTCCGATACCGCCTAACCCCAGGATCAAAATATTTTCCAAAGGCGTCTTCTTTTTTCCAAACATAATGATTTCCTCAGGAAGTGAGTGGATATAACTTATAGAGATGCGTTTCCCCAACAGGGTCGACAGAGAATTTACGATCATTATTCCTACCCGTCAACTCTTTAGGAAGGGCAAGAAAATAACCACTCCATTATGAAACAGCTCCTCCCCCTTGCCTGGCCCATCCTTTTGGGGCCATTAATGCCTTTTCAGAATAATGCCGCACCTCTGTTTTGCAGACACGACTGGTATACCAGTTCAGCACAGCCTGTACTCCCTGCCCCTAACAGGCCAACGATCTCTGAAGCCATAATCTCCCGTTTTCCAGTGCTGCCTGCATCCCCGCCCCCCCTCAACAAGAATGGCTGTTGATTGTCATCTCCAGGGCAAAGACCTTTCCTCACACCATGCCGTCATGTCAAATAGATAAAAAATTTTCGAACAAGAGTTGCAACTGTTCAGGCATTTAGGTAAAAGGCTGATAACTATTCAGCAGCACTTCACCTTCGTCCATTGAGGTCTTCTCGAATAACACTCGTATGCTTCGAAGTCCTCAATGGACGAATATAACGTACTGCTAAACAGTTACAGAGCGGTTGTTTGAAATTATTGGGTATTTCCTGAATAATTTCAAAGGCTGAAGACTGGAGAGAAGATTTATCTGGCTGTACTGGCATGGGGTATTTCCTCTGGCCGTCAACCTTCATTTTTATACCTGAAGACTTAACAATAATCTATCATTATGAATTCATACGATATCGCAGTCATTGGAGCCGGCCATGCCGGTTGCGAAGCCGCCCTTGCTGCAGCGCGAATGGGCTGTAAGACTCTGGTGGCCGTCATTAATGCCGACACCATCGGCGCCATGTCCTGCAACCCCGCCATCGGCGGTCTGGCCAAAGGTCATCTGGTCCGGGAAATCGATGCCCTGGGCGGAGAAATGGCCAGAAATATCGATGCCACCTCCATCCAGTTTCGCAGGCTCAATACCAGTAAGGGCCCGGCTGTTCGCTCTTCCCGTGCCCAGGCTGACCGCCTGCTCTACCGTTTGCGCATGAAATCAGTGCTGGAGAATCAGGAAAATCTGGAGATCAGACAAACCGTGGTCGACTCCCTGCTGGTAAAAGATGGTCGCATCTGCGGCCTGCTCACCTCTCTGGATGAAAAAATCGCAGTGAAGGCAGTGGTGGTGGCAACCGGCACCTTTCTCAACGGCTTGATCCATATCGGTCTCAAAAATTTCCCGGCCGGACGGCTGGGCGACACCCCTTCCACCAGCCTCTCGGCCTGGTTTAAGGAGATGGGATTCAACATGGGCCGGATGAAGACCGGGACCGTCCCCAGAATCGACGCCAGATCCATAGATTACTCCGAGCTTGAGGCGCAGCACAGCGATCAACCACCTGCCCACTTCTCCTTTGCAAGCTCCGGCAGCTATACCCTGCCCCAGCGCCCCTGTCATATCACATACACCAATCCTCAAACCCATGATGCAATCAGGGCCGGTATCGACCAGTCACCCATGTACACCGGGATCATTGAAGGAGTGGGGGCCCGCTACTGCCCCTCCATTGAGGACAAGGTCATGCGTTTCCCGGAAAAAGACAGACACCAGGTCTTTCTCGAACCCGAGGGACTGGAGACAACAGAGGTCTATCCAAACGGGCTCCCCACCAGTCTGCCCCTGGTCACCCAACTGGCCATGCTCCATTCCATCAAGGGTCTGGAAAATGCAAGGATCGTGCGTCCCGGATATGCCATTGAATATGATTATATTGACCCCCTGGAACTCAAACCAACCCTGGAAACCAAACGAATCCACGGTCTGTTCCTGGCAGGACAGATCAACGGCACATCGGGTTATGAAGAGGCAGCCGCCCAAGGGCTGATGGCGGCAATCAATGCAGTGCAGATGATCCGTGGCGTAGAGCCGCTGATCCTTGATCGCAGCCAGGCCTACATCGGAGTCTTGATAGATGATCTGGTCACCTGCGGCACCAAAGAACCGTATCGGCTCTTTACCTCACGGGCCGAATACCGCCTCCTCTTGCGTGAAGACAATGCGGACACCAGGCTGTGTCAAACTGGCCACGATATCGGTTTGCTCACAGAAGAGGCCTTCCAGATCTTTAAGAAGAAACAATCCGCCCTGGACGAGGGCGTGGCCCTTCTCCAGTCTCTCTTTGTCAAACCCAATGCCGCAACCAATGACGTCCTGGCCGCACAGGGCTCAGTTCCCCTGAAACAAAAATGCACCATGGCCGACCTCTTGCGCAGACCGGAACTGAAGCTTGCGCACCTGGCCCTGCTCCCCTCTGACCCGCCTGAACAGCAAAAGGCACTCCAGCAGCTGGCAGAATCGGTGGTTTGTGAAGAAATCCAACTCCAGATCAAATTTCAGGGGTATCTCAAACGCCAGGAAGAACAGGTTGCCCGCTTTAAAAAGATGGAAGAGCTCGGCCTGCCAGAGGATCTTGACTACCGATCTCTGTCAGGTCTTTCCAATGAAGTAGTGGAAAAATTAAGCAAAGTACGCCCCCGGTCTTTGGGACAGGCCTCCCGTATTTCAGGTATTACTCCGGCGGCCATCTCCATTCTCCAGGTTCATCTGAAAAAGAGACAGGTATAAGGAAAATGCTGCGAATCAGGGAGAAAGACTGAAAAGAAGACAAGATAATGGGAGCCAACCTCCCGAATCATTACAGAATATAAACACATCACCAAACATCGAACACTCACTGCCCACAGGTTTTTGCTATGACATTTCCTGCCATTGATCCCATTATCTTTTCACTCGGTCCTCTCCATGTCCGCTGGTATGGACTGATGTATGTCCTGGGTTTTACCGCCACTTACCTGCTCGTTCAGAAACAGATACGCTCCTTTTCCTACAAGGAACTCGACACCCATTTTGAAAATCTCAATCTTATTCTGATCCTCTCTGTGGTGCTGGGCGGACGCCTGGGCTATGTCCTCTTTTATAATTTCTCCTATTACCTGCAGCACCCCTTGGAAATCCCAGCCACCTGGACAGGAGGAATGTCCTTCCACGGTGCCTGTCTCGGTGTACTACTCGGAGGTTGGCTCTATACTCGAAAAAAGAGGTTGGATTTCTGGAAATGTGCAGATCTCTACGTGGTGACAATCCCCGTCGGTCTGGGACTGGGACGCATGGGAAATTTTATAAATGGTGAACTCTATGGGAGGACAAGCTCACTCCCCTGGGCCATGGTCTTTCCCGGAGGAGGGCCACAACCAAGGCACCCTTCCCAACTCTACGAGATGCTACTGGAAGGCCTTCTTCTTTTTCTCATCCTCTGGTCCCAGAAAAACAAACCCTGGGAGAACAAAAAAGGATGGCCCCATGGCAGCATGCTCTGCCTCTTTCTCATCACTTATGGAAGCGTTCGCATGCTTGTGGAACTCTTCCGAGAGCCTGATCAACAAATCGGATTTGTCTTTGGATTCATGACCATGGGTCAGCTTCTCAGCGGAGTCATGATCTTGGTTGGAAGCCTTCTCTGGAGAATCCGAATGAAAAACTGAGACCCTGCTGAACAGGTATATTCAGAAGAACTGCAAGACATGCGGCACGTATCTGATCCATTGGCCCACATTTTTCATTCAGGTCATTACAACAAGCTGGCAAATGCTCAAGATCCATGGCACCGTGATACTACCATGCACAAGCATCCTCTCAAGAAGGAGATGCTGTGTTTGTCAGCTTCACTGGAGATGTTGCGGAGGGAGGGACGGTTGACTACCACACAGACACGGAGAGAACAAACAAGTAGAGCCGACCCATTACGGATCGGCTCTCTAACAAGAAAGGACAGAGGGAAGAAAGGGAAGAAGTGGTTTCCCCCCTGTCCCCCGGAGTGTATCCTGCTAACTCCAGCGATATTATGTCAAAAGACGACGCTCTACTGTACTCTCCCGTACAGGGATTTTCCGGGTTTGAATTTTACTACCTTATGAGCCGGAATAATGATATCCTGACCAGTCTGAGGATTACGTCCTTTTTTCTTGACCCGCTCGACAACACTGAATGTTCCGAAACCAAGAAGACTGACCTTCTCTCCCTCTTTCATGGCCTTCACCATATTGTTAAGAACCACATTCAAGGCCTGTTCCGCCGCTACCTTGGTAGTATTTGCTGACTCTGCGATTGACGCAACCAATTCTGACTTATTCACAGCGCTCCCCTTTTCTCTTTGTGGTTATCTTATTCTAGAGAATCTCTCTTACCAAAATCGCTACCCCTAAAAGACTCTTATCACTCCCTTTTGAAGGGATAAGCACCTGATCCGTCGGCTCTGGCACATAACAGAACTTTTGCTTTTATTTTTTGTCGTAAAAATAATAAAACAATTTCCTATAAGGCGCTAAATAACAGGCATTCTCAACTGAGTTACTGCTCAGCATCTCTCTATTTAAAGACCACACCTAGATGAAAAAAACAATTGGGGGAAATACGGATTTTTCTCTAGGTATATTTACCTAGAAGGAAGGATTACTCATTTACAATCAGTATGTTACAGGACGTTACAGAATATTACGACCAAGCAGATGATATTTTTTTTATACTCAGGGCAAAAAAAAACACCTCTTACAAGAGAGGTTATCCCTCAATGGAGGTGACAAAACCGTTGCGCACGGCAAAATTAACCAGATCGACGCTGTTTTTCATGTGAAATTTCTTAAGGAGGTTGGCCCGGTGGTGATCAACAGTCCTTGGACTGAGATGGAGAATATCAGCCATGGCCTTACTGGTATGCCCTTCCACCACCAGGTTAAGCACCTGTTTTTCCCTGGGAGTCATAGTATCAAAGGGCGAACTGCGATTATTCCGATAGGCACTGATCACATCATCGGCAAAGTCCTGGGAGAGGAAAGGAGAGAGATAGGATTTCCCGTCTCGGATACGCTTGATGGCCAGTAAAAGTTCCTCATCCGAATCTTCCTTCATCAGATAGCCATCTGCTCCGGCATTCATAGCATGATAAAAATACTGCTTGTTCTTATGCATGGTCAGCATCAGAATTTTGACCTGAGGATAGGTCTTTTTGACCTGCCCCACGGCCTCTATACCGGTCAACTTCGGCATGGAAATATCAAGGATCAGAAGATCAGGCACCATCCTTTCAAGAAAGGTAAGCAGTTCCTCACCATCACTCACCTCTCCAATGACCTTCAATGCCGGATTGTTACTGATCAGATTTCGGATACCGTGACGAATGAGGGCATGATCATCTGCGAGAAGTATACGGTACAAGTTCTGTTTTGAATCCATTGTTATCCTCTAGCAAGGGGGAACAGACTCCGGGAAGGAAACACATTTTCACCATTCTTATCACATTGTCCTAACAACAAAAGCCTACATGAACTAGTTAAGAAAATCAAGCACAACCGGACAGTGATCCGACCCATAAATATGCTGACAAATGTCCACGTCCACGATCCTCTTCCGACTCTTTGCATCAACACAATGGTAATCTATACGCCATCCAATATTTTTCTCACGCGCCCGGCTGCGATAGCTCCACCAGGAATACTGTTCCGCCTCTTTATTCTTCTCACGAAAGCTGTCAATCCAACCGGCATCGACAAAAGTATCCATCCAGGCCCGCTCTTCTGGGGTGAATCCAGCATTTTTCTGGTTCTGTTTGGGATTTGCCAGGTCAATTTCCTTGTGAGCCACATTATAATCTCCACAGATCACCACTGATTTCTTACGAGCAAGCTGATCGGCAAAATTTTGGAGTGCGACATTAAACTCATGTTTTTGGCCCAACCTGCTCAAATCATTCTTGGAATTAGGAAAGTAGCAATTAACGAAATAAAAGGTGGAAAACTCTAAGGTTAACACCCTCCCCTCACTGTCAAAACGAGGATCATCGATACCGACAATGACCTGTTCAGGAATTTTCCGACTGTAGACCGCAACTCCCGAGTACCCTTTACGCTCGGCTGAATGAAAATAGGCATGATATCCCTCCAGGGAGAGCAAAGACTCGGGCAATTGCTCAGGCATTGCCTTGATCTCCTGCAGGCCAAGAACATCCGGGGCCATTTCTTTCACACTTTCGAGAAAGCCTTTTTTCAGGACAGCACGCAACCCATTCACATTCCAGGAGACCAGGCGCAGGACCTCCCCTGCCGCACTCTTTTTTTTGAGTTTTCTCGGAGTCACGCCAAGCTGCGGACAACTGTCCACCAAGACACAACGGTCACAGTGCGGAGCCACGGTCCGGCAAGTCCCCTGGCCAAAGGCCACCAACAATGAGTTAACCGGAATCCAATATTTCTCAGGCAACTTCTCACGAAGAGCCATCTCAGTCTGCAAAGGATTTTCGGTCTTCACATAGCCCCAGATATTCATAATTCGATGCACATGGGTATCCACACAAATAGCGGGAATAGCGAAGGCCTGGGCCAGGACCAGGTTAGCTGTCTTTCTCCCCACGCCGGGAAGAGAGAGTAACTCCTCCAGGGTAGCAGGGACCTTGGAGCTAAAAGATTTCATCAGCTTACCAGGCAGGGCCGCCAGATACCTGGCCTTATTCTTATAAAATCCAACTGGATAGATCAGTTTCTCCAGTGTTTTTTCATCCAGCTCCGCCAAGGTTTCCACTGTTGCAGCCCTGGCAAAAAGCTTCTCTGCAGCCTGAGCTGTCACCTCATCTTTGGTTCGGGCCGAAAGAATCGTCGCCACCAGCACCTTAAAGGGATCCCTGGTCTGCACCGCGATCAAATCAACCACCGGTACCTGATACCCCTTCACCTCTCCTGTGAGAACCTGCAAAAACTTCTCTATATCAATGGCCATTGTTCCTTCCTTCCCTCTGCTAACTTTCTTAAACCTCTTTTTTCCCCATTCTAACCTGATCCCGGTCGAGAAACAAGATTGCACAATTGGCCGCAGAAAGTTAGAGTACGACACAGGTGAGAAAAACGTGGGGTAAAGATGGCAAAGAAAACAATACAACTGGAACCAATGGAACCGATACCTTTCCCTTCGACCTTCAGCCTTTGTTCTTCAGTCGCCACTTTCCAGCCGCCATCCCTTTAGTACCTTAGAAATTCTTTTCGTGTTTTTTTTGAAAAGAATTTCTAAGGTACTTTCACCCCTTGGGGTACTGTACTGAGTGCCGGCTTACCGTTCATCACCGGTGTTAGCCATCCACTTGCATACCAACAAATAGAGTCATGAAAACGCCTCACCTCCTCCCCCTTCCGGCAACTCTTGATGAGTGCAGAACCCGTGGCTGGCACGAGCTTGACATCATCTTGGTCACGGGGGATGCCTATGTGGACCACCCCTCCTTTGGAATCGCCCTGATTGGCCGTCTCCTGGAAAGCAGAGGCTATCGGGTAGCCATTCTGGCCCAACCTCGATATGACTGCAACGAGGACTTCAAACGCTTTGGCAGACCACGTCTCTTTTTCGGAATCTCCGGAGGCAATCTCGACTCCATCGTCGCCAACTATACCGGTAACGGCAAGGTACGGGAGCAAGACGCCTTTTCCCCAGGCGGTAATCCCTGGCGAGGCATGCAGAAAGAGAAACAGGCAAGAAGGAGACCAGACCGAGCCTCTCTCTTCTATGCCAACCTGGCCCGTAGCGCTTATAAAGACGTCCCTATTATTCTTGGCGGAATCGAAGCCTCACTACGTCGTTTTGTCCATTACGATTATAAGCAGGAGAAATTACGTGGATCCCTGCTCAGCGATGCCAAGGCAGACCTCCTGGTCTATGGCATGGGAGAAAGGAGTGTCCTCCAGATTGCTGAGCGACTGGACAAAGGCCACGGTCTTGCTGATATAGCCGGTACCTGTGAACGGCTGAGCGAAAAGGATTTTCAAACCTGGCAGGAAGGACATGAGGGAGCAATCACCCTGCTACCATCATGGCAGGATATTGAGGGCAAGCTGGCCCTCTTTCTCCAAGCTGAAAAAGAGGTCGACAGTCAGGCCAGGAGTTTTTCCAACAAAATCCTGATCCAGAAACAACAGAGCGCATGGATCATCCAGCACCCCCAGCCCCCAATTCTGAGCAGCGAGGAGATGGACAACCTCTACGAACTCCCCTATACCCGTTGCGAACACCCCGCCTTTCCTGATGTCCCGGCAGCCAGGATGATTCAACATTCCCTGACCACCGTCCGCGGTTGCTGCGGCAACTGTTCCTTCTGCGCTATCGCCCGCCACCAGGGACCAGCCATTACCAGTCGCAGCCAAAAATCCCTGCTCCGAGAGGCGGACAGTGTCAGCTCCATGGCAAATTTCAAGGGGACCATCAGCGACCTGGGTGGCCCCACTGCAAACCTCTATGGCGTCTCCTGTCGCATCGGTTCCTGCAAACGCTATGACTGCCTCTACCCCAAGGTCTGTAAAAACCTGGAGATAGACGAGAATTCCTTCCTTTCCCTTCTTCGCACGATCTCGGCCCTTCCCAGGATCCACCATGTCTTTATCTCCTCGGGCCTGCGCATGGAACTCCTGACCCGGACTCCGAAACTCCTCAAAGAAATCATTCGTTCCCACACTCCCGGAGCACTGAAAATTGCACCGGAACACACAGAACAAGAGGTCCTGGAACTGATGCACAAGGAATCCCACGAGCAGCTCCGAGAACTGTTAGCTCTTAGCCGTAAACTGGCTCAGGAGGTCAACAAAAAGATCCATTTCACGCCTTATATCATCTCGGCCCATCCCGGATGCAGGGAGCGCCATACTGTAGCTCTGGTCCAACGCCTGCAGCAGCTTGGCCTCGAGCTCACACAATTCCAAGATTTTACCCCCACCCCCGGCACACTGGCAACCGCCATGTATGTCACTGGCCTGCATCGGGATACAGGCGAAGCAATTTATGTCGCCCGTAAACACTCCGAACGGATGAAGCAGAGGCGTATTCTGGAAGAAGAACTGCACAGAAAAGAGAGAGGGTGGAAGGAGAAAAAGAAAAAAAAGAACATTAAAAAAAGCCAGTCATAATTCCTGCCACTTCAACCACTCTGTCTCCTCACGTTTTGCCCCATGCCCCAACCTCCTTTCCCTGCCCCCCCCTACCTTACCCAGTTAGCTATCAAAAAATTCCATATAAATCATAATTCATCTTGTAATCACCCCCCCTCTCCCCTATATTCTATCTTTTTTTGCTCACCCGACATACCTTTCACCTCTCTTTTACTGGTTTAGCTGCGATTGTTATGAAAAAAAGTCCAAGAGCCAAGGTTATTACGGCTGTTATGCTGGTCATTATAACCATCTGTCTTGTCTTTCAGATCCTCCTCTATCGTGAGAATCAACGCAGCATGCAACTCATCATCAACAGCAAGGGCAAAACTGCCGCCATTGTTGCCGAATCCATCGTCGACCAGACCAGCATTCAATATCAACTCCGCATCAAAAGTTTTCTCGACTATAAAGCATCAAAGAACCGGGAATTGATGCTCCAGGCCTTTGCCCGTCGTGATCGCCAGGAACTTCTGAGACTAAGCAAGCCTTTTTTTGCGATCCTGCAAAAGGAAAATCCCCACGTTTCCAGCATGGGCTGGATCCTTCCCGACAACCACGCCTTTCTCCGAGTCCATTTGCCAGAAAGCTTTGGCCAGGATATCTCCGAAATTCGTCCTGATATTGCAGCAGTCAACACCTTCCACGAACAGCGATCCGGGTTCAGCACCGGCTACAGCGGACTTCAGTACCGGGTTATCGAACCTGTTTTTTACCAAAACAACTATCTTGGAGCCGTACAGATCGGTATCGATGCCCACGTTCTCCAGGAAACCATTGAAAGAAAGCTGGAAGCCCCTACCGGGGTCGCCATTCTTAACAGTGAGAGCAATTCAATTCTCACAAAACACAGGGAAGGGATTTCCGGCTCGACCCATACCATTGAGTCTCCAACCCCTACCCTCTTCCAAGATATTGTTCATCTTGACTGGAGCAAGAACCAGTACCGAGTAAACTTGGATGGCAAGCCCTATATCATCTATACAGTCTACAATCTCTTAGATTTTCAAAACAAGAAACTTGGAGTGCTCTTTGTGGCCCTGGATATCAGCCAGGAAATCATGGCAAGGCGATCTCTTATTTTCTCTGCCCTGCTCCTCAGCGCCCTGCTCATTGGGCTCTCCTTTGTTATTCTCTATTCCAGTTACGGCCATCTGGTACAAAAAATTGTCAATCTCAACTCCTCTCTGGAAAAAAACAACAGAGAACTGGAAAATCGAGTGGAGGAGCGAACCACCGAGCTCCTCCTCGAAATCGAGGAACGCAAAATTACCGAGCAGAAACTCCATAAAGCGGAAAAGATGGAGGCCATTGGCCTCATGGCCGGAGGTGTCGCCCATGATCTCAACAATATCCTCTCCGGGGTGGTGAGTTATCCCGAGATCATTCTTCTCCAGCTCTCTGAAGATAATAAATTATATCGCCCTATCAAGGCCATCCACGAATCAGGCCTGCGGGCAGCTGCTGTGGTCTCCGATATGCTGACTGTAGCCCGCAGCGCCGCCAATGTCCATGAAGTCGCCAACATAAACACTATCGTCAAGGAACACCTGAACTCCCTGGAAGGGAAAAAACTTCTCAGCCAGTATCAGGATGTCAAAATATCCATCCAACTTGCCCCGGAACTTCACAACATCAAATGCTCTCCAGTGCACATCAAAAAATGTTTGATGAATCTCGTCATCAATGCCGCAGAAGCCTTGGCCAACTCGGGACAGATTACGATCAGCACCCAGAATTGTCGTCTCGACGAAGACCCAATGCAAAAAAATGCACTCCTCGGAAAGGAGTGTGTCGCTCTGGTGGTCAAAGATAACGGCCCCGGTATTGCGGCCGAGGACCTTGAACACATATTTGAACCTTTTTATACCAAGAAAAAGATGGGCCGCAGCGGTACCGGCCTGGGCCTTGCTGTTGTCTGGAATGCTATCCAGGATCATGATGGCACCATCAAGGTGGAAAGCGATAAGAAGGGGACCTCATTTACCCTCCTCTTTCCCGCCAGTATGGACCAGAGCCTCTGCAGCCCCAAAGAAGATATTCCCCTCAGCAATCTCCAGGGCAATGGAGAGCACATCCTGATTGTTGATGATGAACCACATCAGCGCCACATTGCCTCCCAACTCCTCTCCCTCCTCAATTACCAGGTGGACACAGTTAATTCGGGGGAAGAGGCAATCGCTTTTATTCGTGAACAGAAAGTTGACCTCCTTCTTTTAGATATGCTCATGGACTCCGGTATCAATGGCCGTCAGACCTATGAAACTATCATCAAAATCCAACCACAGCAGAAGGCCGTCATCGCCAGCGGCTTTTCCGAAAGCGAGGAAGTCAAGCAGGCCATGAAACTTGGGGCCGGTGCCTTTATCAAAAAGCCATACACCTTTGAACAACTTGGCCTGGCCATCCACACAGCTCTTCAGGAAGAAGAAAGTGATGAGAACAAGGAGGACATCAGCTCCAACAGTTGAACTGGCAAACAGGGTCAGGGATTCAGCCGCTCTTCATGCTTTTTCATTCATGAACAGTCCGTGGATTTCCATTTCGAACTCCCCCCAACCTAAAAACCTGGAGCTATCGCCCCCTGCCAAGGAAAAACGAATCCGCACCTTCTGCTCAACAGAGGGAACTCCCAGCGGACGGTCCACTTCGCCAATAACTGGACTCAAAGGCAAGGGAGAAGCAAAGAGCCTGAAGAACAGTTTTGTCGGGTAACACCCTGCTACCACAGCATAGTACCCTTTGGGATCCCGTTGCATACCTGCCACGTCTGGTGTCTTTTTTTCATTGACAACGCAGCATATTGCCATGGAAGAAAGCCAATCATTATCAATTTTAATTAATGCTATCAATCTTTATTATAAGCTTTACCTAATGAAGGTATTCGATTACCATAAACGTAATTGTCGAGTACTATAAATTCATCGTCGAAACTGCAGGAGAGCGCCGTGTCCGCCACAGACGTGGACAGTCTGCAGGCAGGCGCTTTTCTGAAACCAGGATAACTATTGCAGGAAAAGGAGAATCGGTATGGCATTGCGAACGGACCTGAAAGACAGGGATGACTGGCAAAGCTTGGATACTCTACACTCAGGCAGAAAAACTGCTTGCCCAAATGGGAATTCTCCCGGAAAGGACTGCTGGAAACGTGCCCTCCGGGAAGATAATGTCTGTTTTTTCTCAGTCTGCCTTGATTGTTTTGTCTATCTGTATCAACAGAAGAAAGCAACACTAAGCAGAAACGAAATTCAGGATATCCTGAAGGCAAGAAAAAACATCACTCAAGAGAATTACAGTTTCCCCCCTTCGAGTAACAAATCGATGAAAATGGCTTCAGAGCAGTTATAGACAACCACTTGACATAACTAGCCATTGACATGGAATTTTCTCCCCTCACTCATCCGGGCGGTGGTGTCTTCTCTTTATTCAGCTCTCGAGCCGCGTGCCATCTTAGGCTGCCGGAATTTTTCCCTTAGCTGGTATCTCCCAGGCTCTGCCTTAAAAAGATCCTCTCTCATAAAAAAGTTACAACAGCCTCTTTCTGCTCCGTTGCAGGAAACGAAACAAAAAAGGCCAGTTATGACTCCTGTCACAACCGGCCTTGCTAATCAATAAGTGCGACCGCACTTGATATCAGCCGCTTCAACCACTCTTCGGTGGTTTTTTTTCCATATGCTCGTCGTCGTTCTCTGATTCGGCTTCGTCTTCGACGCTACCTGCGTCGTGTTCTGGCTCGGTTCCTTCTTCGACGCTACCTGCGTCGTGTTTAGCTCCACCTCAGCCGCTGCCTGCCGGTTCTTTCTTCATCTCCAAGGCTTCTTCTACATGCTCTTCGACGCTACCTGCGTCGACTTTGCTGCCGCCTCAGCCACTGCCGGGCGTGTGTTTTTCAGTGCCAACTGCACTGGGCTTGGTACCGCCTCAGCCACTGCTAGCACTGGCACTACCGGCAACGGAGACACCTCCGCCGGCCAGCAGGCCGACAACTCCGATTCCGGCAAGGATCTTTTTCAGTTCCTTTGCGTCCATGGTCGATTCTCCTTTACTAGGATGAGCCCTTTTCCCCACGAAAAGGACAGGATATATACAGCCTATGGCAACTGTTAATTCCATTCATATATCCTATCATGCTTTATGACACCGTGTCAAAAACTTTCCGATGAAGCGAACGGTTAGGAATCAAGTTCATCAGGGCCAAAAGAGACGGCATCAGCGACCTTCTTCCTCCCGAGAAAAAGCATAAACAAACGATCCAAGCCCATGGCAATTCCTGCTGCCCGTTCGATTCGGCCCAGATCCTTCAGAAAACGTTCAGGCATTTTTTTCTGTCTCCCCCTTTCATTGTCCATCGTTGCATACTCTTCCTCAAAACGTTTGCGCTGCAGATCCGGGTCAGTGAGTTCGGAAAAACCATTGGCCAGTTCAATGCCTGAGACATAGAGTTCAAAACGTTCGGCCACGTCAGGTTGCCCCGGTTTCGGGCGGGCCAGGGAGGCAAGTTCCAGGGGATAGTCACAAAGAAAGGTTGGCCTGTCCTGTCCAAGCTGTGGCTCCACCTGCTCTACCAACAGCTGATCAAACACATCCTTTTCCAAGGCCTCGGTCACAGAAACTGAACAATGACGGCTGAAGGCCTCTGCCACGGTGAGTCGCTCCCAGCCCACATCCAGGGGAACGGGAAAAACACATCCGACCATCTCTCTTGTCAGAAAATCGAACAGGTTTTCGCAGTCTGTCATCAGGGCACCATAGTCTGCATCGAGACGATACCATTCCAGCATGACAAACTCCTCCAAATGGAGGCGACCACGCTCACCTTGGCGAAAACAGTGACAGATCTGAAAAATCTGATCACAGCCGGCAGCCAGCAATCGCTTCATATATAACTCGGGAGAAGACTGGAGGAAATGGCTTCCGGAGGGAATGGGGACAATATACTTTTCAGGAATCAGCAAGGGTTGGCGGATCGGGGTATCGACCTCAAGGAAGCCCTGCTCCTCAAAAAAAAGACGGATAGCCCGAAAAAAAGCTGCACGCATCTGCAGCCCATCTCGATCAAGCATAGAGAAAAGTATCCAGAGACAACATTTATAAAAACGCCAAGCAGTTGGAGTTGGTCAGAATGTACCTGTTTCACAATCCTCCAGCTGGAACCGATCAGTCTTGCGAGGGATAGCGACCTCTCCGAGCAAGGCTGATCGGGTGCAGATGGGGATCCTGTGCAACGGGTACAGTTATTCTTTGACGCGGGTTACATAAGCCCCGGTGCGGGTATCAATCTGGATCTTGTCACCCTCCACAACAAAGGGGGGAACGTTAAGGACATAGCCTGTCTCTACGGTAATTGGTTTGGTATCAGTACCGGAAGTATCACCCTTAGCCCAGGGTTCGGCCACAGTAACCAGGAGATTGACAAAGATGGGTAGGGTCACATCAATGGGTTTGTCTTCAAAGAGCAGGACTTGCAGTTCCATATTGTCTTGAAGAAAGTTTGCATTCTCACCCAGCTGTTCCTTGGTAATATAAATCTGGTCAAAGTTCTCAGTATCCATGAAATGATATTCATCATCCTGATTATAGAGATACTGCATCTTCCGCTCCTCAAGAGCAGGTTTGTCGAACTTATCATTGGAACGATACGTCTGGACCAACTGATTACCGGTAATCATGTTACGAAGTTTGCAGCGATAAAGGGCCTGTCCCTTACCCGGTTTGGAAAAATCAAATTCAGTAATAACATAAGGGGCAGCGTCGATGAGAACCTTGAGCCCTTTGCGCAGATCAGATGCACTGTACATAACATTCTCCGTGAAATCCCGAATCTTCGGGAAAGCTATTGTTCGTATTCCTTTTGCTGGAAAACTGTCTTTTTACTTTTATCAAAAGCAGACAGTATACCCGTACCCATGCTTCTTTGGCAACTGATAAAAATATCAAGAAACACAGTTAGATTGACTACCAGGCTGCCACCTGCATAAATTTTTGCGGCCCAAGCCCCCCCCTGATCTGGCACCTTATGATTGCTCTTTTTGCTGAGAATCCGGGGTGCCCCATTCTGGACCGGACACTCCGACTGCGTGTCATTCCAGCTGCCAAAAATATATTTTCCCCAAGTTACCCTTGTCATTCATCTCTCTTGGCTTTATGTATTGCTTTTGGCTTTTTCGCCTTCACCAATCTTATCTTTATGAAAACAACAGCGACAAACACGACAATGGACACAGCCCCCCCCGCCCACACCTCCCCAGACCCCATAGCCCTCTCCTGGTTTCGGGAGGGCGCCATGACCGCCTGGCCCATCTGTTTCGGATACATCCCCATTGGCCTCGCCCTGGGCGTTCTCGCCAGTCAAGCCGGCATCCCTGCCTGGGCCGTAACCATGATGTCTGCCCTCGTATTTGCCGGTTCTGCCCAGTTTATCTGTGTGGCCATGCTGGCCGCAGGGGCCTCCACCGGCTCCATTATCTTTACCACCTTTGCCGTCAACCTGCGCCACTTCCTGATGAGCTCATCACTGGCTGTCCACCTGAGCGGGGTACGCCGCCTCTTTCTCAATTTTTTTGCCTACGGCATCACCGATGAAAGTTTTGCTGTGAACATGACCCGCTTTCGGGCAGGCAACTGGGGGCGGTGGCAGGCCATCACCGTCAACCAACTGGCCAACCTGGCCTGGGTCGTGTCCACCACCTGTGGAGCGCTGCTCGGTCAGTTCATTCCGGTTGGTGCCTTTGGTACAGACTACGCCCTCACCGCCATGTTCCTGGCCCTGTTGATCTTCCAGCTTCACGACATCATTTTTATCTTCACCGGCCTGGCATCCCTGTGTATTGCAGTCCTCTGGTACCTGTTCATCCCCGGAGACAGCTATATCATCGGGGCCTCTATCTCAGCCGCCACCATTGGTTATTTTCTCAAACGTTACCGGGAGAAACGACGATGACTTTTGTCGACTACCTCTTTCTCTTTGGCGGCATGGGCCTTGTTACCTACATCCCCCGCTGGCTCCCCCTCTTCTACCTGGCCCATCGGAAAATGCCCCAATGGCTCATCGACTGGTTGAGTCTGATCCCGGTGGCCATCCTCACCGCCCTCCTTGCCCCCATCCTTTTCACCGATCAGGCTGCCCGCAGCCTGGAGATTGGAAAACCCGAGCTGCTGGTGGCCATCCCCACCCTCATCTTTGCCTTGAAAAGCAAAAGTCTGGGTGGAACCGTACTGGTCGGCATGGGGCTCTACTGGCTCACCGGCTTTATGGTCAGCTAACCACACAGAGCCAGATACGTGCCTTGGCTGAGGCGCTACGTTTTTCATTTCAAACTCTTATTCTGATTTCGCAACTGTCCAGAGAGTATTCAGTAACGGACAAATAACTGCTCTGTACCTGTTTAGATTTCTTGTTTTTTTATTACAGATTTTCAGAAGGGAGGCAAACCGGCCCATCCTGTATTTTTATTATTGACATCATACCTCTCCCATGGGATTAGTTGCCCAGTTAACTATTAAGGAGACAACTAATGAGTTCATGTGACGAAATATCCATTCCCCGGCTCATCTACAGAACGGCCCAGACCATGACCTTGCATGCAGAAAAGGCCCTCAAACCCTATGATCTTACGGCAGAGCAGTTTCACCTCTTGAAAAACATATTCGAGAACACACCCCTTTGCCAAAATCAGCTCTGTGAAATCGGCCACAAGAGTGCCGCAAACGTGACCAGGATCCTCGATCGTCTCGAGAAAAAGGGTTTTGCAAAGAGAGAAAAAAATCCGGCAGACCGGCGTTCCACCCTCCTTTTTCTCACTGCTCAGGGCAAAGAACTGGTACATGAGGTGAGCTCTCTGTTTGAATCCTTTACCGAACTCCTGACCAAAGGGATCCCCGAACAGGACAAAGCTCAGCTGACCCAACTCCTCCTCAAGGTACAGGATAACCTGGGCACATCGACAAAGACCTATCAATCATAATAACTTGTTCAAGGAGATACTCCCGTGCGACTTCTGTTAGTATTGCTCTCTTTCTGTTCTCTCCCCCTCCTCCTCCAGGCCCAGGAACCACCCCCGACCTCAGTAGTCGTCACAGAGGTGGTTCGGGAGACAATTGCCGAGACCCAGTCAGTGATTGGCATCCTCGTCTATGACCGCACCAGTGAAGTCTCCACCGAAGTGACAGGCCTTGTCCAGGAGGTCCTGGTCAGGGCAGGCGATCATGTGGAGGAGGGCGATGTCCTCGTTCGCCTGGATACAAAGCTCCTCGACAGTGACATCTCACTGAAAAAGACCCGTATCGCCCAGAATGATCTCCGCCAGCAGAACACCGAGAAAAATTTCAAACGGCTACAGGCCCTGTATAAAGAATCAGGGGTCAGTGAAAAGGATTTTGACGATGCCCTCTACACCTTCCAGGACGCCAAGCTGGAAAAACAGGCCCGCCAGGAAGAACTGGCAGGCCTCCTTATCAAACGGGAACGGAGCGTGATCCGCGCCCCCTTCAACGGGGTCATCCTGAGCAAAGAGGTGGATTCCGGGGCCTGGGTCCAGCAGGGAAAAATGCTGGTTTCCCTTGGTTCCAGCGACGATCTCTTTGTCCGGGCTCCCATTGGCGAGTCCCTGCTCCGCTACCTCAAAAAAGGTCAGCCGCTGACGGTGACCCTCAATGCATTTGAGGAAAAAATAGAAGGTGTGGTCGAGGACATAGACCCGGTGGCCGACGTCAAGACCAAGAATATCTTTGTCAAGATCAGGATTCCCGCACAGGAGATCGTGGCCGCCAACATGTCGGCAACGGTCCATCTTCCGGCAAGCACGGAAAAGGAACTCAGTATTATCCCCCGCGCCGCTCTGATCAAATTCCAGGGCAAGGACTTCATCTACACCGTCAAGGAGGACAAGGCGGCCATCCTGCCGGTCAATATTGTTGCATTCATGGGAGATCGGGTCGGAGTGGACAACCCCTACATTAGCGCCGGAATGGTGGTGGTGATCGAAGGCAATGAACGGCTGCGCCCTGACCAGGCAGTCCAGGTGGCCGGAGAAAAGTAATGGATCTTATTAAATATTCTCTGGAAAAACCTGTATCGGTCACCGTGGGGGTAATCCTCCTTCTGGTCTTCGGCATCATCGGGCTCAACAAACTGCCCGTCCAGCTGACCCCGGATGTGGAGACACCTCAGATCACGGTCAAAACCAACTGGACCGGGGCCACCCCCTACGAGATCGAAAAAGAGGTCATCGAGCAGCAGGAAGAGGTGCTCAAGGGACTGCAGGGTCTGACCAAGATGGAGAGTGCCAGTTACAACGGCTATGGCGAGATTACCCTCTCCTTCGAACTGAAGACCTCTCTCAATGAGGCCCTCCTCCGGGTCTCCAACAAGATCAACGAGGTCGCCGATTACCCGGAAAATGTCAACCGTCCGATCATCGAATCGGCCGGTGCCAACTCCTCTCCCGTCATCTGGATGATGCTCAAACCGCTGGCAGAAAACAGCGAGGCCATCAACCACTACCGCAGTTATTTTGAAGACAATGTGCGTCAACATCTGGAACGGGTCAAGGGAGTGGGGTCCCTCTTCATCTTCGGCGGCACTCTCTCCGAGCTCAATATCACCCTGGACATGGACCGCATGGCCAGTCACAACATCTCCATCAACCAGGTCATCAACGCAGTCCGCAATGCCAACCAGACCAACTCGGCAGGGGTCCTGGGGATTGGCCGCAAGAACTACCGTATCCGGACCATGGGCCAGTTTCAGTCTCCGGCAGATGCCATGGAGGTAGTTGTCTTTGATGACGGTATAAAGCGGGTCTACCTGCGGGAAATAGCCGAGGTCGACAACGGCTATGCCAAAGAAAACATTGCGGTCCTGCACAGCGGCGAGCCGGTGATCGTTATCGGCGTCCGCAAGGAACCTGGGACCAATGTCCTGGCCATGACCGAAAGACTGGAGCAAGAGGTTGAACGGCTCAACCAGGGCCTGCTTGGCGAAAAAGAACTCTACATTGACTGGGTCTACGACCAGCGCCCCTATATCAACACCGCCATCGACCTGGTAAAAAAGAACGTGGCCATCGGCGGTCTGCTGGCCCTCTGTGTCCTCCTCGTCTTCCTGCGCAGTATCCGTTCCACTCTGACCACGGCAGTGGCCATCCCCATTTCCGCCATCGGCGCCTTTATCTTTCTCTGGATCACCGGCCGCAACCTGAATGTGGTCTCCCTGGCTGGCATCTCCTTTGCCGTGGGTATGCTGGTGGACAACTCCATCGTGGTCATGGAAAACATCGATCGCCACCGCAAGATGGGAAAATCTGCCTATAGTGCGGCCTGGGAAGGAACCCGGGAGGTCTGGGGTGCAGTATTTGCCTCCACGGCCACCACAGTGGCCGTCTTTCTGCCCATTATCTTCATGCAGGAGGAGGCAGGGCAGCTCTTTCGCGACATTGCCATTGCCATCACCTTTTCCATCCTCATCAGCCTCTTTGTCTCCGTCTCCGTCATTCCCACCCTGACCTACCATCTCTTCAGGGGGGGCCGGTCGGAAAAACAAAACAGACTGCAAACGAGCGTCGCAGGCCCCTTTCTGGCCCGGCTCATCATGCGTTTTTCCGATATCTGCCTGAAAAACGTCTTTACCCGGCTGACCACCGTCATCTCCTTTACCTCGTTCTCCATCGGCCTCATTTTCCTCCTCCTGCCCAGTGCCGAATACCTGCCCCAGGGCAACCGGAACCTGATCCTCAACATCCTTATCCCGCCGCCGGGCTACTCGCTGGAAAAAATGAAGGAACTTGGGACCTTTGTCTACAAGGAGTCAGAACCCTATTTCCATGAAGACGGAAAAGACGGAATTCCCCAGATCAAAGACATGTTTTTTGTCGGGGCAGACCGTTTCACCCTCTTTGGTGGAATCTCCACCCACGAAACCAGAGGGGCAGAAATGATGCCCCTCTTTACTCGCATCATGCAATCCATCCCAGGCGTCTTCGGGGTCAGTATCCAGGCCGGCATCTTTGAAAGCGGCATCGGCGAAGGACGTACCGTGAACGTCAACATCGCCGGAGAGGATATCGAGCAGATCGTGGCAGCCGGCCGAACCCTGTTTGGTGCCATCAGTGCCAAAATCCCCGCATCCCAGGTTCGTCCGGTTCCCTCTCTTGAGACCAGTTATCCGGAGATCCAGGTGGTTCCCAACAAGGAAAAACTTGCTGCCGGCGGCATGACCGGAAAAGATCTGGGAACCTACATCGACGTCCTCATGGACGGACGCAAGGTCGACGAATATCGACCGGAAGGGAGCAAACAGAAGGACATGGTCCTCACCGGCAGGGAGACGATCTTCTCCTCACCCGAGAATATCCTCAAGGCCAGCATCGTCAATGGCCAGGGCAGTCTCATCCGGATAGGAGATGTGGCCGATCTGGTCTACAGCCAGGGCATGCCCCAGATCAACCACCTGGAACGCAAACGGACCATCACCCTGCAGGTAACCCCACCCAAGGACCTGCCCCTGCAATCAGCCATGGATATCATTGAAAAGGAGACCGTGGCCCCCATGAAGAGCGCCGGACAACTGCCGGGAGTCGAGATCACCATCGGCGGCAACGCCGACAAACTCACCGAGGCCCGTCAAGCCCTGCAATGGAACCTGCTTTTGGCCCTGCTCATCACTTATCTCCTCATGGCAGCGCTTTTTGAGAACTTTCTCTATCCCCTGATTATTATGTTTTCCATCCCCCTGGCAGCAGCCGGAGGGTTCCTCGGTCTACAGGCGGTCAATACCTTCATCGCCCCCCAGGGATTTGATATCCTGGCCATGCTCGGCTTCATCATCCTCATAGGAACTGTGGTCAACAACGCCATCCTCATCGTCCACCAGTCCCTGAACAATGTACGCCACAACGGACTGGAGGGTATCACCGCCATTTCCGAGGCGGTGCGCACCCGGATCCGGCCCATCTTCATGAGCGCCACCAGCTCCGTGCTGGCCATGCTGCCCATGGTTCTTTCCACCGGCTCCGGCTCCGAGCTTTACCGGGGCCTGGGTTCCATCCTCCTGGGAGGACTGGCCCTGTCCACCCTCCTGACTCTCTTTGTCATCCCGGCACTACTGGCCTTTGTCATCAAATTTGAAAGGAGTCGTTCCCATGAAACGCTTTAGTCTCATTCTCCTCCTCCTCGTTATGGCCCCATCGGCCATGGCCCTGGATCTTGCCGAGATGCAGGAGAGTGCCACCCGCAACCGAGAGGTCATCAAACGCTACCAGGTCAGCCTGGAAAAGAGCGGCCAGGAGGTCCAACGGGCCAGAAGCGGCTACTACCCCTCTCTGAACATCGGCTATGAGGTAAACAATCTGGATGAGCCCTCCCTCTTCGAAAACCGGGAAAACAGCTCCATCTACTCCACGCTCACCATGAACCTCTTTGCCGGCTTCCGGGATCGCTACTCCATTGAGTCTGCCCAGATTCTGGAGAAGGTGGAAGGGTATCGACTGCAGGGGGTTGAGCAGGATATCCAGCTTAATGTGGCCCTCCGCTATCTGAGCGTCTATGAACGGAGAGCAAATCTCACCGTGACCCGGGATGCCTATAAAACCCTGGAGCGCATCTACCAGGACGGACAACAACGGCTGGAGGTGGGACTCATCGGCAAAAATGAACTGTTGAAGTTCAAGGTCGATCTGGACAACGCCAACATCACGGAGCAAAAAGGGCAGGCCGATCTGGACAAGAGCATCCAGCTCCTGGGCCGCGAGATCAACCGTCCAGTCCGCCTGGACGATCTGGGATTTGAGGAATTTTCTCTCCTCCCCCAAGTCGAGGACATGGAGGCGTGCACAGAAAAAATGCTCACCAGCCGCTCCGAAATCCTGGCCCTGGCAGGACTGACAGAATCTGCATCCGTACAGGTCAAGGCTGAACAGAGTGCCTATTACCCCCGGCTGGACATGATCGGCAGTTATTCACGTTATGATGACGATTTCCTCAACGGTGCGGGAGAGATCACAGACGAAGAACTGCGAGCCCAGATGGTCCTCTCCATGAATCTCTTTGACGGCTTTTCGCGGGAGTCTGGCATCTCTCAGGCCAAGCTCACGGTACGCGAGATCCAGTATGATCTGGCAGAGCTGAAAAACAGTCTGAGCACAGATCTTGCCAACCTCTTCATCGATTACCGGGTGAGCATGGCCAATGTAGAGGTGGCCAAAGAAGATATCCGTCATGCCGAGGAAAACCTGCGTATCACCCAGCTCAAGTACAAAGAAGGGTTGCAGCGGGAATCCGATCTGCTGGATGCAGTAACCAACCTCTCCCGGGCCCGTTACAACGAGGTGTCCGTCATCAGAACAGTCTTTGAAAATGCCTTTCGCATCACCAGGATGGTAGAGGGTTTCCACTACCGGAGCAGTTCCTCCTGATGCTCTGCCGGCAGAACTTTCATTATGGCTGGATTATCGTTTTCTCCGGGATCCTGGCCATCGTTGCTGTCCTGGGCCTGGGGCGTTTTTCCCTGGGCATGATCCTGCCCTCAATGGGCAGTGACCTGAATCTCAGCTACAGTCGGATGGGCTTTATCGGCACCGGCAACTTCATCGGCTACCTTCTGGCTGTGGTCGTCAGCAGCAGGATGGTGAAACTTCTGGGCTACCGTACAGTTATCAGCGGCGGAATATTCCTGGTAGGCACTTCGATGATTGTAGTAGGAGGGGCAAATGGCTTCTGGCTGGCACTGACCGCCTTCTTTTGCACCGGCATCGGCAGCGGCCTTGCCAATGTCCCGGTCATGGTCCTGATCTCCCACTGGTTCGGTTCCTCCATGCGCGGTCGGGCAACCGGCCTGGTCGTATCGGGCAGCGGCCTGGGCATCATGCTCACCGGCCTGCTGGTTCCGGCAATCAACAACTGGGCAGCCGACGGTCAGGGGTGGCGGACAAACTGGCTCATTCTGGGCAGCCTGGTCCTGGCAATCGGCCTCGTCTGCGCCCTCCTCATTCGCAACCGCCCGCAAGACCTGGGACTTACGAATATCGAGACAAGCCCAAAGAGAAAAGAAGATAACCAGCCGGACCTGCTCAGCAAACAAGCAAAAACAACTGGCAAGCGCGTCTTCCTCCACCTGGGCAGCATCTACTTTTTCTTTGGCTTCACCTATGTCATCTACGTGACCTTTGTCATCACCACCCTGATCAATGACTACAGCTTTAGCGAGGCGGTGGCCGGACGTTTCTGGTTCTGGTTCGGCCTCCTGGGCATCTTTTCCGGTCCCCTCTTCGGCTCCCTTTCCGACCACCTGGGCAGGGGCCGAACCCTGGCCCTGGTATTTACCCTGCAGGCTGTCTCCCACCTCCTCCTGGCCCTCAACCCACTGCCAGGGAGCGTCTATTTCTCCATCGCCCTCTTTGCCCTCTGCGCCTGGAGCGTCCCCTCCATCGTGGCCGCCGCCAACAGCGACTATCTGGGCCCCCTCAAGGCGGCCTCCGGCTTTGCTGCCATCACCCTGCTCTTTGGCATCGGCCAGATCAGCGGCCCGGCCCTGGCAGGAATCCTGGCCGAGAAGAGTGGCAGTTTTTCCCAGGCCTATTTGCTGGCAAGTGTGCTTACAGTCGCGGCTGCGATGTTGAGTTTGTTTTTGCCAAAGAGCGAACAGTGAACCTCCTTTTCTCTTTCAAAGAAAAGCCCGCACCCTTGCTCTCGACCTCTTTAACACCATTCAGAAGAATACCTCAATAAGAGAACCGCTTGTCCTCATTCACGGCCAGAACAATCACTTGTCGCAAGAGGCCATTACTGATCATTTGAGCCAAAAAAATAACCAGTATTCCAGGATAGGCGGAATCCGACTAACCTGGAATATGGATCAGAGCAAACAAGGGAAAGACAAAAGATTTCTTGCTTTTCCAAGACGCCCTTGATATTCCTTAACTTACTGAAATAAAAATACTTAAAAAGAATGCCGACCACACAACTCTCAATTAACTGAAGTGTCTTCTACCATTAACACCTTCCAGCAAATGTG
Source organism: Pseudomonadota bacterium (assembly GCA_018817385.1). Lineage (GTDB taxonomy): Bacteria > Desulfobacterota > Desulfobulbia > Desulfobulbales > Desulfocapsaceae > Desulfocapsa. Next base: position 130,994 of record JAHIUA010000087.1, on the reverse strand, counting down.
GAACGATTCAAGGTCAAAATGGGAAAAACAGGAATTTTCCCAGGAGAGAGGCGTACGGGGCCCAAACCACGTTAAAAGGAAGAATATAAGATGAAAATATTGGTGCTCAACGGAAGTCCTCGGCAAAGTGGAACGGTCGCTTCCCTCCTCAAATTTCTAACAGAACCACTATCAGCCGAGCATGAAATCGAGTGGATTGATGTATGCAAACTCAATATGAAATATTGCAAAACCTGTATGGCCTGCCGGGAGAAAGAAACATGCATTTTGCCTGAAGATGATGCACACATAGTAGGTAAAAAAATTCGGGATGCTGATGCCTTGGTTATCGGTACGCCGACACACTGGGGGAACATGTGCGCACCGATGAAACTTCTTTTTGACCGCAATGTTCCAGTATTTATGGGAGAAAGCCCTAATGGCATGCCGGTTCCAAGGCAGAAAGGGAAGCGTGCTGTGGTCGTGACGGCATGCACGACACCGTGGCCCTTCAACTTCATTCTTCCTGAGAGCAGAGGAGCCATCCGAGCGGTCAGAGAGGTTCTATACTATGGGGGGTACAAGATAGTGGGTACGATAACGAAACCAGGAACCAAGAAGTCAAAAGAGATTTCGCCATCCTTAACAGCAAAGGCAAAGCGTCTGGGGGAAAAGCTCATACAGAGATGACCTTCTAACAAACGCATGCACCTCGGACTGGCAATTCCGCTACGCTCCATTGCCAGTCGGTTATGCGTGGCATTCGGCTACGCAATAAAATGGCCTGAGTAAGATAAGAAAATATATTCAACGCATTTTGCTAATAATAGCTATCATCTTCCATTGGAAACACCAGCTTGAAAGCACTCATAAACTATCAAAAAAATCAAATCGCAGCAAATCGAAAAGAATACGGTATTTACTATGATCAACTCAAAAAACCATCCTATTACCGTTTGATTGAGGCCGATAAAGAACGTTCTCGTCTCATCTCCGAAATCGAAGGCAAGGCTGGTTACCTTTGTAATGGAACAAAACCATTTGCACACACTGTTTCTCCGGGGTGCAGGCTTTGTGGAGAAGGTCATTGGTCATGCCTTTTCGTGAATAACCGATGCAACTGCAGGTGTTTTTATTGCCCGACGTCCCAGGTAGATACATCAACTCCTGAGACCCAAGGCATTACTTTCGACAAACCTGAAAATTACATTGAATACATTAAAAGGTTCGGATTTAAAGGCATTGGGCTGAGTGGCGGGGAGCCGTTGCTTACTTTCGGCACTACCCTTCATTTTCTGTCTAAAATAAAAAAAGAACTGGGCGATTCGGTTTATATTTGGATGTACACCAACGGAACACTTTTAGATGAAAAAAAAGCAATAAAATTAGCTGCAGCCGGTTTGGATGAAATCCGCTTCGACCTTACTGCCACAGAGTATAACACCAAAAACTTGAAGCTTGCCTTGGGTAAAATCCCAAACGTAACCGTTGAGATACCTGCAATTCCAGAAGACATCACACAGTTAAAAAACATGGTTATCGAACTCGACAGCCTTGGCGTAAATTTTCTCAATCTCCACCAAATGAGGCTTACGCCCTATAATTTTAAAAATCTATTCAATCGGAATTATACTTTTTTACATGGCGAGAAAATCACGGTTCTGGAATCGGAATTAACGGCACTAAAAATCATCAACTTTGTTTTTCAACAAGAGCTGAGATTAGCAGTGAATTATTGTTCATTCCATTACAAAAGCCATTACCAAAAATCCGCCTTCCGCAAAAAAGCGGCGGCTTTTGTTTTTAATGAGCAGGAAGAAGTCAATCAAAATGGTTTTATTCGCAACCTTAGTCTACAAGGAATTTCCATGCCGCTTAACGCACTGGGAAACCAGCTGATCCAGTTGTCTCCTGAAGGAAATGGATGGCGGATTTCACAAGATCAGAAGCAGATATTTCTTACAAAAAACTCGCTCCTTCAAATACAACTTGGTGAGGAACCGGTTTTTGTGGATTACAAGGCAGCAACAATCAATGAAAAGCCATTAGAGGATGGAATTGAGATTACAATTTCCGGGTTGAAACACATCTTTGTAGTGAAAGATACAGGCAGTGGCTCCATCCAGATTGAGACAAAAGAAAGGGAAAGTTTTTGTGAAATGATGGAAGGTCGCCTACCAGACAATGCGATGGATACAGAAGAACTTTTTGATGTTTCGAAAAAGGAACTTCCCGCCACAGGATTTGCAGAATACTTTTAGTTCAGTATATCAATAATGAGTAAATATGGTGCCAGATTTATGTAAGCTCACATATCTTTTATCAAACGGCACAAATTGCCGAACATGGCGCTTCAACGGACGAAAAACCCGCGCCGATGATCTTTTCGTTGAACCTGTAAAAAAACCTGCTTTTGCATAGGTTGGAGATTCCCCACAACGAAATATCAGATAGTTACAAGCCATAAAATTAACAAAAAGAACTTTTTCTACAGACTCGTTCGGCGGCGGAATCCCCCCAAGATCAAAACAATCAATCCGCTTGAATAATACTAAAAGGAATAGCCCATGCCGATTTTTGAATTTGAGTGTAAAGATTGTAGTAATAAATTTGAAGAATTAACAAAGGTGCAAGAAAAAATCTGCTGTCCTCAATGCAAATCATGCAATCTTAGAAAACTGATCTCAGCCTTTAGTACAAACTCAAATGATAGCAAATGCAATTGGGGTGATCCTAGCCTGCCCAATAAGCAAGAGTTTGAACGAATAAGATCCAAGGATTCTGAGTAAACAAACCTTGCCAAAAGCTTAAGAGAATCAGAATATGAAATATTGAAAAATCCCCTATGATATTTAGCAATATTGGGTATCGCCGAACCAGGCGGTTCACTTGCCGCTGGGAAGCACGGTGGCGCTGACGTGGCAGGTTCATTGGCAGCGCAGTGATCTTGATCATTATTCATATTTCATAGATGCCAGACGGGGTCTCATTAAGTGAAAAATTTATAAAGGTCAAATCATGGAAAAATTGTTTAATATTATATTTTCTGGAGTTCATCTGCTCGCCGCTATAATTCTTATGGTTCTGTCCCTCATAATTATGGGATGGTCTGTTTATGACGTCATTTCCAGCATTGGGGTAGAAACTGAGTTTATTCCACTAATGCTTCAGTCTGTAGGTGCAATAATTATATCTGCAGCCATTATTGATGTTGCACAGTATATGATGGAAGAAGAAGTATTTTTGAATAAAGAGCTTCGTGATCCGGAAGAAGCAAGAAGAACAATTACAAAAATAATTGTAATTATCACTATCGCAGTGAGCATCGAAGGATTGGTTTATATATTTAAAGCAGGAACGAATGATCTCACCCTCCTGCTGTATCCGGCTTTACTCATTATGGTATCAGCTATTTTAATTGTGGCACTCGGTCTATATCAAAAGTTAAGTGCAACAATAGAAAAAACAGAGAAAGAAAACGCATAACGAATAAGGATAGATTGTGAGAGCGGAGCGAACCATAATCTTATCCTGGGTTGGACAAGCCCGTGGCTACTTATAAGGAATTATATTTTTTAGGAAGTGGCTGTAAAGGTGACTTGTGAAAAAGTGCTGGGATGTCAGGACGCACCTGTGCTTTTGCCTGGGTCAGGCAAAAAAATGGTGCGATATCATAAAGTGAGCTTCCTCCTGTTTTAAGGAAAGATGAGCCTTGGCCAGAGAAAAAAACTACCCCGGTTTCCCTCTATTTCGTCTGAATACCATGACAACCATAGCAGCCTGACAACAAGCATACTTGAAAGCTGGTCTTGGCGTGGCTGTGATTTGTGGGAGTATCACCCGCAATATCAGTTGGATCAAAGAACGGAGCGTTGTGACCTTTACCGCGACGTATATGCACAAGCTTTCGCTCAGCATCAATGTCACCTACTTGAAGAGATAAGGCTTCGGCCAAGCGAAGTCCCATGGAATAGGTTGCAAGCAGGAAAACACGACAACCCAATTTCTTAGTTGCATTTACAAGCCTTCTACCTCAGTAGGAGTAAAAATGTCTGCAATAGATTGGACCTTGGGAGACTTTACTATCTCTACCCATTGCCATTCTTTTTTCAAAAAAAACTTCCAGAAGAACTGAAGTCCAAGACGATCTAATTTGACAGTGCTCCACGAATGGGATTCAACCTGCTCAGAAAAATAGTTCTACAAATCATCCTTAGTTAATTTCTCGGGAGTTTGGTCAAAGTGATCTCTAACCCTGCGGACCGCACGGGAATATGCATCAAGAGGAGAATCACTTTTCCCTTGTAATTTGAGCAGTTGCAAATGGCGCGAATACAAGGTAGCGAATCATTTTACTTCTGTCTTTTTCATGGTATACTCCTTTTTATTGTAAGCTCCCAGAATTGGATACATTCAGGAGTCATACACTATTTTGTTTTTTCCCCGCCGCGACAGCGGCTTCGTTCAACAAGCCAATAAACGCTGACCCCAAGCACGTCCGCTCTCTGGTTTTGCCTGCTTTCGTGTTTACCAGCTTCGGCCAAGTACTGGTTCCCCTTGGGAGAGGTTATCGTACCGATAGGAGCGACCGCTTCGCAGTCGATCCTATCGGGCGCTGTTGAGTGCTTCGAACGTGTTGGATAGTCTCACGCTACTCGCTCCACCTATCCAACGCGTTCGAGCCGACTCCGCTTCTCGATGTCTCCGCAGGCAAGCTTGCTCGGACATCTGCGATGCTCGCGGCTCAACAGTGCCCGTTACCTGTAATACTAAAAGCATTTCATCTCTTTCAACTACGGGAATTCAACATGGCAATGGATTCAGTAACTACAAAGAAAGTTATTGGTATTACCCTTGCGGTTATAGGACTTGGTCTCACATTATGGGGCTATCAGTTGTCTGGTTCTGTTGGTTCACAAATTACACAAGCGGTTACAGGTTCAGATACAAATAAGGTAATGGCTTTCTACAGTACTGGTGCTGTCAGTTTTGTTGTTGGCATATACCTTTTCACAAAAAATTAAACTGGAGGTATCATGGATATCAATAGCTTAATAATTTTTTTAGCAATTGGCGCGCTAGCTGGGTGGCTTGCTGGCAACATAATGAAAGGAAGAGGATTTGGCGTCGTAGGTAATATTCTTGTGGGAATAGTTGGTGCTGTATTGGGTGGCTTTGTTTTCAGTTTGCTAGGCCTCACAGCAAGCGGGTTAATAGGCTCTATTATTACAGCCACTGTTGGCGCTGTTATTTTGTTATATATAATTAGTATTGTTAAGAAGGCTTAACTCAATAACAGCTGACAAGAAAATCAATCTGACAAATATTTCAGTGGCCAAAATCTTCCCGCTGAAAAAAAATTAAAGGGGTCGCTGATGTCATCGACCGGGTGCCGAGTCTGCGGCCTTGCGCCCCTTACGACGCTAAACAGTTGTTGCGTGACATGCTTCCCGGCCCCAAAGCCTACATCGATAAACACGGCGAAAACATGCCGGAAATTCTCAATTGGAAATGGACGCATGAATAAGTTAAGACATTTTTGGGGCAATCTGCGATCGAGCTTCTGGTTTATGCCTTCGCTGATGGTCACGGACAGCATTACCTTCGCGTTCGTGTTGATCGAAGTAGACTCTGCCGGCTTCCACCGATGGCTGAACCAGTGGCCACGCTTGTTTGGGGTGGGTGCGGAAGGCGCGCGCCAGATGTTGTCCACGTTGGCCGGTTCGATGATGACGGTTATGGGCATAACCTTCTCCATGACCCTGCTGGCACTGGTGCTGGCGTCGGGCCAGTACACCTCTCGCATTCTGAGGAGCTTCATGCGCAGCCGCGTCACGCAAGCGACGCTGGGGGTGTTCGCCAGCATTTTCGCTTATTGCCTGATCGTGCTGCGCACCATTCGTGGCAGTAGTGGTGTAGACGAGTTCGTGCCGAATCTGGCGGTATTCTTTGCATTCGTAATGTCGCTCGGTGGCGTGGGTGTCCTTATCTATTTCATTCATCATATTGCCTCGTCGATCCAGGCATCCAACATCATCGCCTCGGTCGCACAGGAGACTAACGCCTCTATTGATCGGCTACTGCCAGAAAAACTGGATCAGGGGCCTGATGAAGATGAAGGACGGAACCAGGTGCTCGAGCCACTGGATGAGAGAACCTGGTATCCAGTGCCGGCCGCAGTAAGCGGTTACATTGAAAGCGTGAATAACAGTGCGCTGCTGCGTCTGGCGGAGGACAACAGAACCATCGTGCGTATGGAACACGGCATCGGCGCGTTCGTTGTGCAAGATACACCCCTGGTATCACTCGCCCTGACTTACCCACCGGACCAGAAGGCAATTGATGCGCTTAATGCTGCCTACAGTATTGGCCGCCATCGCACAGTTCAACAGGACCCGGCTTTCGGCATCAGGCAGATTGTAGATATGGCCATCAAGGCACTTTCTCCTGGGGTCAATGACACCTCAACGGCGGTGATGTGCGTGGACTATCTGACATCGATTCTGGCCCGATTGGCCAGTCGACAATTCCCGCCATTGTATCGTTACGATGGAGAAACGCTGCGTGTGGTGGCGATTGTTCCGAGCTTTGAGGGTTTATTGGCCGAGGCCTTCGATCAGATTCGGGGTAGCGCCGAAGCGAATGTTGCTATTCTGGCGCGCCTGCTCGGCGCTCTTGATACCATCGGCAGTCTGACGATCATGCCCAGCCACTTACGAGCACTCTACGAACAGTTACAGTGTATTGCCGAACTGGCCGATCGCTGCATCGAATCCAGCCATGATCGTGCGCGGATCGAAAGGCGGCTGTCGGAGGTGCGCGAAACGCTGGAATCTCAGTTTGCGTTGTGCTCAGGGAAAGAGAAGGCTTAGTGTTATGGAAATAAGAAATTTAATAAAATCAAAATAGCCGCTAATCCTTATCTCCCAGAATTTGCAAATTACTTTTGGGAGCGCAGAAATAACAAGGAAAGCAAACTATTGCCAGCCATGTCTGCTCGTGAATACAGGGCCATGACAGCATAGAGGTAAATAGCCGGGCCCCAAACGAAGGACTGCCTTTCGAGATGCTTAAGCCGTGTGACGGGAAACTGTCACGCACAGTTCTTAAGAGGGAATGAGGCTGTAAAGCTCCTGACCTGCTCGATGCAACAAACAAATAGATGATTAAGGAGCTCCTTAAAAGATTTGCAGGATTCTCTTGCCAGTCACAAGTCTGGGCGGTCGCAATTGCCGGAGGTGGAAATGGCTTGGTGCTCGAGCAGGAGGCTGAATTGTCCCAAAAGTTAATGGAACGCCGGTGAAGGAAATACCACCCCGGACATCACAGATAATTATAGTACCGGAAGATATCGAACATGTGTAGCCTTGCCTCTTTATTTGGATCTAGTCTTTTTTTTACACCTTTTATCTATATTCCTCTCTATCTCTTCATAGAGAGAAACTTCAGCCACTATACCCTGGTCCAATATATACTGAAAATCTTCACCGTGCTGGGAGGGCTTTTCATAATTATCTACGCCTGCACAGCACCGCTTGATTTCACGGTACTCATGCCATCCCGCGGCGGGGCGAAAAATTATGTACCGGCCTCTCTCTTCCTGGTGATCGTGGGTGTCGCAACGATAACACTTCCATTTTACAGCAAGTACATCAAGTTCTCGAACAAAAACGATTAAGCAAATCATAAGAGCAGAGATTCGGGATCAGATCTTCGCCTGACTCTTTTAACAACAAAACGTACCAGATGAACTGGTGATTTTTATGTTATGCAATGAAAAACGAGGAAAGAATTGCCCGAGAGGTTAGTCTATGAGACTTTCGAGAGATTTACATGAAAAAAGAAAAGAAAATTTGGTTTACAGGGCTTAGCAGAACATTATGGATACCAATATCCATCGAAGGATGGAGTGTCACGGCCGCTGTTGCGTGCCTCGAACACGCTGGATAGTCTTGCGCTACGCGCTCCACCTATCCAACGCATTCGCACCTGCTCCGCCTTATCAGATTTCAACGCAAGCAAGCCAGGGGCAAAAGGGGGCAGAGTGAAATTATTTTTGTAAATACTCAAGTTTCGAAGTTGACGACGACAGGACGAAAAAATGCGTCAATCTGTTAAAATAATTACATATTAACGTGAAAAGCCTTTCACGTTCCGGTATATTGGGATCTGCGAAAAACTCAATAATATCAGAAAGGAAAGGCTGACATGAACAATACCAAACAATATCGGGATCAACAAGAAGCAAAACAACTGCAGAACAGGATTTCATCCTTTATGAGGGATTTCAAAGTTGGAACCCTGCCGCATGGCAACGGAATTAGAAAGCTGCGGGGGGTATCCCCGCTCATTTTGTTCACCGCCATCTTTTCCCTGCCATTTGAAGGTGTTAACTTTTTCCAGGCGATTGTAAGGAACCCCAACCTGGGATTCAAAAAGGATGCGGCTTATGACTTCCTCAAGAATCCCAAGCATAACTGGCGTAAGTTCATGCTGAAGTTGGTGGCTGTTGTTGTCCGTTTCTTCGATGTGTTGACCAGCGAAGAACGAGAAAAAGTGTTGATCTTCGACGACTCCACCTATGACCGTTCCCGTTCCAAGGTAGTTGAGTTACTGGCCTGGATCTATGACCACAACAGTGGTCGTAACTTGAAGGGCTTTAAGCTGCTCACCCTTGGCTGGTCCGACGGAAATAGTTTCCTGCCGCTGGACTTTGTCCTCTGTTCGTCGACCAAGTCGGACAAACGGTTGTAGGGAATCACAAAAGAACTGGATAAGCGAAATTGCGGTTATAAAAGACGGATTGAAGCTCTGACAAAATCCACTGACCATTTGGAAACAATGGTAAAACGAGCTCTCAACTTGGGGCTTGGGGCTGACTATGTTTTGATGGACAGCTGGTTTTGTTTTCCGAAAATTCTGGCCGCACTCGGTAGACATCTACCGGTAATCTGTATGGCCAAGGATATGCCCACTGTGCTCTACCACTACAAAGGACAGTGGGTAAGATTGAGCAAGTTGTACAGCCAGTTGCGGAAAAGACCAGGCAAGGCCAAGATCCTTAGTAGTTTGGTGGTGGAAACCAAAGAGGGACAACAGATAAAGATTGTATTTGTCCGCAACCGCAACAAGAAGCTGCAGTGGCTTGGGATTGTGTCCACTGATACCAAATTGTCGGATGAGGAAGTTGTACGGATCTACGGCAAGCGGTGGGATATCGAGGTATTCTTCAAGATGATGAAGCACTACCTGAACCTGGAAAGAGAAACCCAACTGCGTGATTACGATGGCATGGTCGCACATATCACCATTGCTATGAGTCGCTACATCTTTCTGGCGTTTGAACAGCGTTGTCATGATGATCCCCGGACACTCGGTTCCCTGTTCTTTGCCTGCAGTGATGAAATGAAAGACCTCAGCCTTGTAGTGGCATTGCAACGGATACTCAGCTTGGCCATGCAAGAAATCCGGTCAGCAGGTATTGTGACTGAAGATGTTGCACTTGCTCTTGTTGATTCAATTATGAACATTGCAATAGATATGCTACAAACTGGCCAGAGGTTATTCCAACGTAACAACGCTATTACGGTTAATTAGGTCAATTCGGAAACTTGAGTTTTAACTAAAAAGCCTGGGGAGGAATTAATAATTTGTTCAGGGCAGATTCTATATTGTTGCAAGACATTAGAAAGGATTGTTGGAAATAAGTTTTTTAAAACTGATTAATGAAACAATTAATCAGCCAATATTTTTTCAGGAGAGAGATAATGCGAAAAACAAAATTGTTTTGTTGGGGGGTGATGTTAACCTTTATGTCACTGGGGTTTCCCATTGATGGGTTCCATGGCAAGCATATTGCGATAGCACAGGATTTGTCTTCCCAGCAACCTGATGGGATTGCGAACGAAATTGACAAAGAGTTGCGTTTTGCTGAAAAAAACATGTTTAATGGAAAAAATGAAGAAGCAGACAAACAGCTTGAAGAAATTTCCGCCAAACTAGATGTCCTTAAACAACTTGATTCCGAACATAAAAAAATAACATCATTAGAATCCAAGTATGAGCGCACAAGGAAGGCCATAGATAAAAAACTGGGAAGGACTACAAAGGGTTCATCCCAGGAGATCAGAGGCCTCGCCAAAAAGCCTGAGGTCAAAGAACCACAACTCGCCGGCGCGATCTCGTCAGAATCGTCTGGACCCGCCGAAGCCGAGAAGACCTCGAGCGTGGCTGAGCTCCCCGGTGGGGTAAAAAAACGGCTGAAAGATATTTCCGGCTACCTTAACTTCGTCGAACGCGATGCCGAAAAATACGCCCGAGGTGCAAATCACAACCTCCAAAAGGCCGCGGAACTTTTTGACGAAATAGGTAAAAACTACGGCGACCAATTCGATCCTGCTCACCCAGATTTTGTCGCAGTGAAAACCCGATTTAACGAACTCAGCACCAAAATAGCAGATCTAGGTGTGGCCAAGGCCAAAGCCCAAGCTGATGCTGCCGAAGCCAAAGAAGCAAAAGGGAAACAATCGGCAGAGTGGGTGGCCAAGTTCCGTGAATATCTCAACTACACTGGCCAAGAGGGATACAATCCTGACAAGATGCTGTTTGTTCCTGGCACCTCTGAACCAGAGAAATTTACCGAGGCCCAAAAACGCTATGAGGATTTCAAGGTGCTCTATGGGGAGTACCAGAAAACTGAATTCCTCAACGGCAAGAGTTGGGAACTCGAAGATCTGGCCGACAATCAAGCGCCCCTGCGTCTAAAAAACCTTGAAGAGGGCTTTGCCAGCCGTGTTGCATCCGTTTCGGGAAGTGCCGAAAATGAAATTGACGCCGCCATGCTCCAATTGGAGAAAGATAACGGCTGGAAATCAGACCAGACCATCAAACCCAACCTGCTGGACCACAATAGGATGACATCTATTCGCGAAGCAACTCAGAGAGTCACTACCGCCCTTGGAGAATCAGACCCAAAACGGAAAGAAATCCAGACAAAATTTGATGCCCTTGTTGCCAAAGATAAAGAGAATCGAGAGATTCGAAAAGAACGCACCTTCATGACTCCCGATCATTACACCGATGGCGACATTGGTGAACTGAAGGAAAAAGCCGAAGCATTGGTGGAAAAAGACCAAATAGAGGGCGGCAAACCGCTACGCTGCACCATAATTTCAGACAACTGGCAAGAACAAACCGTGGAGGAGTGGGCCGACACCACCAAAACCACCTGGAGGGTTCGCACCACCAGGAGCGTAACAGGACAAGTGGCGGCCAAAACAGCTGACGGTGTTCGGCTGATTACAGTGGCCCTGGCTAAAGACAAACAAAGTGATGGCAGTTGGGGTGCCCTCTACGGGAACCTGCACCAATATTCCGATCCCATGCTGGAGGCCAACGTCAAGAAATAAGGAATGCCTTGATCCTGTGAATCCAAATATCAGGTGTCCGAGCAGTTACGAGAGTATTTCCTGGCTTACAGTTTCCCTACAGTTTGGGATCTGTCCATGAAATCGTCGCAACAATCCATTGATATTTTTATGAGTACCTCCTTCCCCACCGGGCGTGTGGTTAGCTAACCACACGCCCGGTAACAACTCTTCCTCCAGTTGGGTGAAATCGTGATTTTCGCTACCGTTATCTCTATAGAAATAGAAGAGTAAAGCCGTTACGTAACTCAAGCCGGCAAAAGGCCCCCCTATTAGAACTAAAACACATGATGAAATATTTCGCATACGGATCAAATATGTCTCAAGATCGCCTCAAGGCACGCGTGTCAAGTGTCAGGCCAATCGGGGTCTATATGCTCAATGGGCATGAGTTGAAATTTCATAAAATCGGAAGAGACGGTTCTGCAAAGTGTGATGCTTCTTTTACTGGATCAGATAAGGACGTTATTGAGGGAGTAGTCTTTGAAATCGATCCTGGTGAGGTGGCAGGCCTTGATCTTACTGAGGGAGTTGGTAAAGGATACGAAAAGAAGCTTGTCATAGTTACGAATACCCAAGGTGACACGATAGAGGCTTTTTCTTATGTTGCAACCACAATCGACGATTCCCTGCAGCCATTTACTTGGTATAAAACTCACGTTCTGATAGGTGCCAGGAATGCTGGTTTAAGCGCCCAATACATTTTCAGGATTGAGAGTCTGAAAGCGATAAAGGATTTAAATCAAGAAAGAGAGCGAAGCGAACTAATTATTTATGAACAATAAAACTCTCAACAAAAATTCCCCTCGGGTCCTGCTGATGTTAAAAAGGGGTTGGTCGGGATTGCAGTCGAGCCGCGCTAAGCAATTAAGCCAATAGTGGAATGCTGCACTGCCAGCTTCGTATCTGATTGATATGTCATACAAAGATAGACAAAGTCGTTGTTTAACGTAACCAGGCAACCTACCTGGAGCTGAAGACGACCTCATTGCTCAATTTTCCATCGGGGACGGCCCCGCCACTTTGAAAGGTATTTATGAATTGGGTAATTCTTATTACTGCCGGGCTATTCGAAATCGGATGGGCGATTGGACTCAAATACACAGAGGGATTTACGCGTCTTTGGCCAACTGTCGGCACCGTACTGGCAATGCTCGTTAGCCTTGGTTTACTCGGTGTGGCAATGAAATCACTTCCAGTCGGTACCGCCTATGCCATTTGGGTTGGTGTCGGTGCCGTTGGCACAGCGATATTGGGCATTATCCTGTTTGGTGAATCGGCAATCGTAACACGCCTCCTCAGTCTTACGCTCATCTGTGCAGGTATCGTTGGCCTCAAATTGGCCACCTGATTGAATGCTCGACACTTGGGACCGCCCCCCTCCGTGCCGCTCAAGTCCAAGGGCACTTCCGCCTTGCGCCCACCTGGCGTTTCATCAAGATTGCCAAGCCGGAACCGGGTAGTCAATCTTGGCCCACTGTTCTTTGGCGGCAATCAATCCTTCATCGCGACAAACACTTGTTGGTCATACCGGTCTGTGCCCCCTTTGTTATGACTTCTTCAGACCCTGCCTCACTGTAACGCCCTTGCCTTCGGCTAGTAATTCATGCTATTTTATACAGTTAATACTGAAACACTGACAGGGGGCTTGCCCCTCAGATGTTTAATTCCATGCCGATGCGCCCCAGAGACTCCAACCGACACCGCTGCGCGGCCCAGCTAAGCTTGGTCGTATGATCTCTTAACGATTCTCCTAACAGCCTCAGAAGAATATGAAAAAAGCACCCTTTCCAGAAAACGAAGCAGAACGCCTGGAGGCCCTGCGAAGCTATAATATCCTGGACACCTTGCCCGAGCTGTCATTTGATGATATTACCCGGCTTGCTTCTCATATAAGCGGTACCCCTGTTGCCCTGATCAGTTTGGTTGACAGTGAGCGTCAGTGGTTCAAGTCCAGCATCGGACTTGAAGTCCAGGAAACGCCGCGCGACATTTCTTTCTGCTCCCATGCAATCCTTGAAAAGGATATGTTAGTCGTACCGGACACCCTCAAGGATCACCGTTTTTCGGACAATCCACTGGTAACCGGTGATCTAAAGATACGTTTCTATGTAGGTTCGCCCCTTGTTACTGGAAACGGTGAGGCGCTGGGCACCCTCTGCGTTATTGACCAAAAACCGCGCACGTTGAGCGAGGTGCAATTGGAATCGCTTCGTGCCCTGGCGCGTCAGGTCATGGACCAGCTGGAACTTCGCAAATATATAGATGAACAGGCACGACACAAGCAGAAGCTTGTTGAATACCAGAAAACACTGGAAGAATCTAATGCCCAGCTGGAGACGGCAAGCCTGGCAGATGATGTTTCCGGATTTCACAATACCCGTTTCCTCCATACGTTCCTCGACCGCTACCTGAAATCTGAAGGTCAAGCCAACAGCGAGCTGTCACTTGTCTTTTTCGATATGGACAACTTCAAGAAAGTAGTTGACACTCATGGCCATCTTCTCGGCGCCAAAGTGCTTCGGGAAGTCGCCCAAGCCGTTCATAGACAGCTCGGGGCACAGGACCACATTGTCCGCTATGGAGGAGATGAATATGTGGTGATCCTTCCTGGTCAAGGCAAGGATGCGGCACGGAGCAAAACAGAAAAGATGAAGCAGGAAATAAACAGTACCCTTTTTCTGGTCGAAGAAGGTCTTAGCATACGACTCACAGCCTCCTTCGGCCTTGCCACATATCCTGAAGATGCCGGCGACAAACGTCATCTCTTGGCAGAGGCGGACAAATGTCTGTTCAGGAGCAAAGAAAGCGGCAAAGACCGATTAACCGTAAAATGACTCCGAGAATGGTTCGGACAGCCCAGTTCAGGATTCAGCTTTTATAGTCAGTCAAGCAAAAACGAGCACGCCTGCTCATGGCTTTTCCTGATTGTTGGAGGAAGACCATATCAATTCTCAAATAGGTGTCGCGTCTGCTGCCGGGTCGTCCGCGTAAACCTTTCAGGCATCCCTCAGGTTCCGCAACGGCCATAAATTGCGAGTCACATGCGCCAGAACCATCTTTAATTGGAACACGAAAAAGGCTCACCATAACCCAGAAAAGAGGGTCGAACAGCTGCTTGTAGCCGACACTACAATTCCCGCGACAGATCAAGTGGCCTTAGGCTAGAGGATGAAGCAGCTAGAATATCACTTTTCAATATGACTACGAGCAGTTACGCAACCACCTCGTTCCGAATCATCCTGGTCCTGAACTCTGTTTGAATCGGGTCATAGCTGTTATCTGTCAACTGATGGCACGTTACCTTGGACAACACTCCCCATCCCACGCAACCACAAGAGATGTCATAAATAAAAGTCTATCAGGTATTGACAGGCCTCAAGTATCTTTTATCTCCCTCGTGCCATTTCTGCTTATTGCTTTCGGTCTGGCTTGGGGAATCCTGACTCTGTTTATTTTTCTGCCAGAACAGATGACCGATACAGTTGGCGAATTGACCGGACAGCATCCGCTTTTTTTCTTGGCAGTTTACGCACCTGCGATCGCAGCTCTTACTATTACCACCTGCCAAGTAGACATTCGTGGCTTGCGCCGCTTCCTGTCACGACTGTTGCTCTGGCGCTGTTCTTTGGCCTGGTATGCCTTTTTACTCTTCGGCATTCCATTTCTTTTTTTCTGTGGCTCTGCCATGAAGGGAAATCTTTTCGCAGAGCCATTTCTGCCAATTTTGCAGAGAAGGGTTTTTATGATTGCCTCTTTAGCTGCTTTTTATTCCGTATCATCCATTTTTGAGGTACACGTGGATACAACGACATGATCTGGAATGGATCAGGCAAGCGGCATAATAGATAGCTTGTGATCGGTTACGAGGCTGAAGCACGAAACCAGGTGTTACAGTTTGAAATCGTAGGTAAA
Source organism: Pseudomonadota bacterium (assembly GCA_018817385.1). Classification (GTDB taxonomy): domain Bacteria; phylum Desulfobacterota; class Desulfobulbia; order Desulfobulbales; family Desulfocapsaceae; genus Desulfocapsa. The sequence goes on along the minus strand of JAHIUA010000087.1, from coordinate 115,674 downwards.
AAAGAGCCGCCCAAACCAATATCCACTTGTTAAAACATTGCAGGTATCTCACAATGAATCCCACAAGACGTTTCAACACGTCAATGGTTCACAATTTCACAAGCCCCGCCTTCGCCTGCACTTGTAACATCCAGTCATTGCGACGTTGACCAGCAAAGGAAAAAACGCTCATGACCTCATCACAATCCACTCCCCCTCAGTCGCAATCTCCGCCAAAGGGCAATGCTCGCAACCTGCCAAGCGGTATTTGGGTCCTCGGGTTTGTCTCCCTGTTTATGGACGTATCATCCGAGCTTGTGCATAGCCTCTTACCAATCTTTATGACCACGATACTCGGCGCCTCCATGGTCACCATAGGAATAATCGAAGGCGTTGCCGAAGGGATCGCTGCGACCACGAAGGTGTTTTCCGGCGCTGCCAGCGATTACTTCAGGAAACGCAAACTTCTCGCTGTGATTGGCTATGCCCTGGGAGCCTTGACGAAACCGGTCTTTCCACTGGCAACAAGTATTGGATGGGTTTTCGGCGCCCGCCTGGTCGATCGGATTGGCAAAGGCATTCGCGGCGCCCCCCGCGATGCCTTGATCGCTGACATTACACCAGCACCACTTCGGGGTGCGGCCTATGGCCTGCGCCAGGCACTCGATTCAGTGGGGGCTTTTATCGGACCACTGTTGGCAATTGTCTTTATGATCGTGTTCGCAAATGACATCAAAACGGTATTGTGGATCGCTGTTATCCCTGCCTTCATGGCGGTCTTTCTGCTGGTTGTTGCCCTCCATGAACCCGAACCTACAGACAGTACAACACCTGCCAAAAACCACCTGACATTAAGGGATTGCAAGCGCCTACCCCTTCACTACTGGCTGGTCGTTACCCTGGGAGCCGTCTTTACTCTTGCCCGCTTCAGTGAGGCGTTTCTCATCCTTCGTGCTCAGGATGTCGGGCTTACTATCACGTATGTACCTGCAATTATGATTGTGATGAATGTTGTCTACGCATTGTTTGCGTATCCCGCCGGCGTGGCGGCTGACCGATTTTCAGCGCGAAAGCTGTTAGTGTTCGGCCTGGGCTTATTGGTTGTTGCTGATCTCATATTAGCGATGGCCGCTTCACCTCCGTTCGCCTTCCTTGGTGTGACGTTCTGGGGACTACATATGGCATTCACCCAAGGCTTGTTATCGAAACTCGTTGCCGATACGGCCCCCCCTGAGCTACGCGGGACAGCCTTTGGAATATTTAATCTGGTCAGTGGTGGCATTCTGTTGCTGGCAAGCGTTATCGCAGGTGCACTATGGAGCATTTACGGTGCCTCGGCCACATTTATTGCCGGCGCATCGTTTGCAGCCTTCGCGGCAATGGGTCTACTCCTTTACCGTCCTGATGATCCTGTGACAGTACAGCGACTTGAAAGGTGAGCAAAGCCTCCAGCAACCCCGATGAAAAAATAGCCTCAGCTCATAAACAAGCTACATACAGATTGCCGAGACAACGCGGTAACAGGTGGTCCTGGGCGGGAATCGCTTTCAGAGCGACAAATCTTGATGTCCATCCTTTTAAAAGGGTACTCCCAACAGGACTAACATAGAGGAGTGCCGTTGATGCCTGGCAGTCAATAGCATGTGACAGGCCACGGTGTCCATGTTGAACAAACAAAGCAAACGTGATTTGGCTGATTGTAGAGGGAACAAATGGCAACAAAACGAAAACATCCTCTGCAATCGTGCCGTTAAGCTGACCGGTTCACTGATCGGACATTCTCCTAAGCCCACAAAGAACGCCCCTATATACACTCACACTTCCCATTGTATGGGATTCGATATCCACCCAAAGGATATTCATATTTGGGCAAAAACAGGGACCAGATCAACACAAAACAGCCGATAATCATTGGAAAAAAACAACAAACTGTGTATCTTCCCCTCTCGTCTCTGCTGCAAAGGAGGTCCCCTGAAGATGTTGGTTCGGTCCTGGACTTCAGCCAGAATAGGAGTTGCATATGATTGATCGACCAGTCTCCCAAAAAGTCAAAGTACTGATCATCCTCTTGCTGATGGCGGCCTGTTTCGCCCTGACCTACTTCTTTCATCATGTGCTTGACTCCGGCAGGGTTGTCACCCATTTCTATTATATCCCCATACTTCTCGCCGCCATCTGGTGGTGCTACCGGGGCCTCATCGTCGCTCTGATTTTTGCTCTATTCCTGATTTTCAGCAGTTATCTGGTCAGAGTCGGTCCCATAAGTATGAATGATTACTTCAGGGTCTGCTTATTTATTTCCATTGCTGCGATTGTCGCCCTGCTGAGCAAGAAGATTGAACAGGCCCATCGCGAACTCTATGAAAGCGAAACCCGCTACAAGACAGTGTTTGAGAACATGAACCTTGGTGTTGTTATCCTCCGTGTTGAGGATAACGGGCGCCGGTTTATTATTAAGGATCTTAATCGAACCGCCCAAACTATTGAGCAGCTTGATAACGACCAGGTTATCGGTAAGGAGTTGCTATCCGTCTTTCCCGGGGCAAAAGACTTAGGTCTCTGTGAAACCATAGCACGAGTCTGGCAGACCGGGGTCGCCGCATATCAAGGGGTCCGCTATTACAAAGATGCGACAAGAGAAGGTTGGCGGGAAAATTTCGTCTACAGGCTGCCGAACGATGAGGTCGTTGCCATATACAAGGATCTGACCAGCCAGAAACAGAACGAGGAAAAGACCCAGCAGCTGGCCGCAATCGTGAAATCCTCCAATGATGCCATTATTGGCATGAAAATGGACGGAACCATAACCAGTTGGAACCAAGCAGCAGAAAGAATCTACGGCTATACTGCAGAGGAGGTCGCTGGCAAGGTGGGTCTTCCCATGATGCCACCGGCACCGCACAGGCAAATCCTGAAAACCTTGGACATGATCGCCCAGAATAAGAGAGTGAAATCATTCGAATGCCAACAGATCAAAAAAGATGGCTCACTGTTTGACGTTTCGGTCACCATGTCGCCGATTCTTGATATAAATGGGCAGGTAATGGCAGCCTCGTTCATCGCCCATGATATCAGCAAGCGCATGAAAATCGAACAGGCATTAGTATCAGCTCACGATCATCTGGAACAGCAGGTTGAGCAGAGGACGGTGCAACTGTCTGTTGCCATCGAAGAACTGCACGCTGAAGTAAGGCATCGAAAACAGGTAGAAGAAGATCTGCACAAAAGTAATGAACAGATCAAACTCTTTTCTTACAGAGTTCTCCATGACCTGAAAAGTCCAACTGTCAGTATCCATGGCCTGACAAAACTGCTGCAAAACAAATACGGCAATGTACTTCAAGAAAAGGGGAGACAATGGTGTGAACAGATTATCAAAGGAGCCGATCAGATAGCTTCCCTGGTGGAAAAGGTGAACCAGTTCATTGCCACCAGGGAGTCGCCGCTCACCCTTGAAGAAATCAGGGTAAAAGAATTGTTTCAGATAAACAGCAATGAGTTTGCCGCCCGGCTCAGTGAACGGCGGATTGCCTTGCTGGCTGAAGAAACCGAGGCTGTAGTCAGAGGTGATCGCTTAGCACTCATACGGGTATTAAGGAATTTTGTCGAAAACGCCTTGAAATATGGTGGGGAGTCGCTCTCCACCATTCGCTTGGGCTATCATTCCACTGCTGACTTTCATGTGCTCTCGGTCCGCGATAATGGTCTTGGTATCAGAAGCGAAAACATGCAACGAATATTCGGTCTGTTCGAGCGAGGCCACCCCTCATCAACGATTGAAGGTACTGGTTTGGGACTTGCCATTGTCGAGGAAATTGCAGAACAACACCATGGCAGCGTCTGGCTGGAGAGTACGCCACGAGTCGCAACAACTTTTTATTTTTCTGTTGCCAAGGATATCTGAAAGCCACCGAAAATGGCACCGGCACGACATCGACTGAAGAGACCGAGAAATCTTGGAGGAGCGACTTGAAGAATTGGATCAGGAGGGGGGAAGCCTTGTCGGCAAGGCTGAAAATGATGCAGCTGAAAGCCCAAAGGAGAAGTGAATGAGGTGGAACGGCTTAGACTGCAGGCAGAGGTGTTGCAGCTGCAAAGCGAATAGCCCCTCCGCAACGGCAGCGACCTATCCCTTACGGAAGTGTCTTCTCCATTCTTGAGCTGGTCAATGCCACAACAGAACTCTTGTCGCCCGATGGCGAAGAGGAATCAAGCTGGCTCCAGGTGGCAGGCAGGCCACCTGGAGCCGGGAAGCAAACAGGTTACAACCCCTTACATCATATCAGCAATTCCAAGCCAGAGAAAAAATACCCTATTTCAAAGGCTGCGGTGTCTGCTGCGTCTGAGCCGTGGGTGGCATTGGCCTCAAGAGAATCGCCAAACTCACGTCGCAGGGTTCCCTCTGCTGCGTCTGCCGGGTTTGTCGCTCCCATTAAATCGCGCCATTTTTTAATGGCACCTTCCGCCTCAAGAACCATGACGATACAGGCCCCACTGGACATAAAATCGGTCAATTCACCGAAAAAAGGACGCTCCCGGTGCACATGATAAAAACCCTCTGCTTCCAGCTTGCTGAGATAGAGCTTTTTCATGCCAACGATTGAGAATCCTTCACTGTAGATACGGCTGATAATTTTACCTGCGTTTCCGGTGGCAAAGGCGTTTGGTTTAATGATTGCAAATGTTCTTTCCATGATTCATATTCTCCTTAATCAACACCCCGTTGACGGGTGTTATACATTAGTAAAAAATGCTCTTTTGGGGTTGGAGGTGAGATATAACACGTTCCCCTATCTCTGGCAATATAACATCGATTATTAACGAATAGACGCTACAGAGAAGAGATGGAAATAAGATACGCCTCTGCTCCCAACAAGAAAGGGGCGCCGGAATGAGGGGAAAAGGAGAACCACCGAGGCCAAAAAAATCAGCCAAAATGGTTCTTATCCCTGTTTTGTCAAATCGGCTTATGAAGCTCAGAGGTAACTATTGGGTAGCACTTCACCTGCGTCCATTCAAGTCTTCTCGAAGAGTAGGAATATGCTTCAAAGTCCTACCTGAGTGAATAGAAAGCATTACGCAACAGGTAACGAGCGGTGGTTTGCCGATTATTAGCCATAACCTGAATAGTCATGATCAGACATTGCCGATTCCTGGCCAATTGTGGCAAAAACAATGTTCCTGACCAACAGGTTAATGAAGAACAACGGTACCCCGTCGAAGCATTGAAGAAGTCACTCCGGCCCCTCACCGGGGCCGGAATGACCCATATCCGTCACTTCCCCTTGGCGGATATGCATTGAACCAGACGACAGGTACAAAAAACCGCCTTACCCGGGTAAGTCATTCATACTTACGATGATCGTATCTGGACACTCAGGACCTTACTGCCTTGCCCCGGATACCTTGTGAGGATAGACAAGGCCCGGCAAAATATCCAGCCAGGGGAACCTGGTCACAACGATCGCATCAGTTGTGTAGGATGCTGAACCTCCATTATCATCAACGGCGGTAAGCGTACAACTTATGTTTTTATCCACCTGGTCAGCAGTTACCTTATAGGTGGATGAAGTTGCACCGGCAATATCCAGGCTATCAATATGCCATTGATAGCTCAGGGTAACCGTGTCGCCATCGGCATCGTATGTATCGGAATCTGCCAGACCAAGAATTCTTCCGACCTTGACGTCACCGGTGATAGTAGGTGTACCGGTGAAAGAAGGATCCGAATTGTCGACCACAGCGGCGAGTGTGGTTGCACTTGTGACTTCGCCATTGCCGTCATCTGCCGTAACCGTACAGGTAATGGTTGCATGCCCCTGTACAGGGGTGAGAATAAAGTTTGAAAAAACTTCTCCATCAATAGCTATACTGTCTGCTTTCCATTGATAGGTGTAGGTGAGAGGATCTCCATCCACGTCGATCCAGGTGCCGGGTGCAGTGCTCAAGGTATTGTATACCAAGGCAATACCACTGATAGCTGGCAGAACGTTGTTGACCGGGGCTGTATTGGCAACAGCGGTCCGGGTACTGGTCGCCGTCTGATCCGCACTGCCGTTGTCGTCATCGGCGGTGACCACCACCCGCAGGAATTTATGGGCGTCACTGCTTGTCAGGGTATAATTGAGGGCAGTGGCTGAGGGGATCGCCGCCTCGTTGCTGCCGCCACTGTCATCGGCCCGATACCACTGATACGTGTAGGTTGGTGTGTCGCCATCGGTGTCGGTCCAGGTACCGGAGGTGACACTGAGCTCATTGCCCACCGTATTGCTGCCGCTGATGGCAGGCAAGACGCTGTTGACCGGGGCTGTATTGGCAATGGCGGTCCGGGTGCTGCTTACTGTCTGATCCGCACTGCCGTTGTTGTCATCGGCGGTGACCACCACCCGCAGGAATTTATGGGCATCACTGGCTGTCAGGGTATAATTGAGGGCAGTGGCTGAGGGGATCGCCTCCTCGTTGCTGCCGCCACTGTCATCGGCCCGATACCATTGATAACTATAGGTCAGGGCGCTGTCATCATCCGCGTCGGTCCAGGTACCGGAGGTGGCGCTGAGCTGATTCCCCACCGTATTGCTGCCGCTGATGGCGGGCAAGACGCTATTGACCGGGCCTGTATTGGCAACGGCAGTCCAGGCACTGGTCGCTGTCTGATCCGCACTGCCGTTGTTGTCATTGGCGGTGACCACCACCCGCAGGAATTTATGGGCGTCACTGATCGTCAGGGTATAATTGAGGGCAGTGGCTGAGGGGATCGCCACTTCATTACTGCCGCCACTGTCATCGGCCCGATACCACTGATAGCTGTAGCTTGGTGTGTCGCCGTCCACATCGGTCCAGGTGCCGGAGCTGGAGCTGAGCTCATTGCCCACCGTATTAGTGCCGCTGATGGCGGGCAGGACGCTGTTGACCGGGGCTGTATTGGCGACAGCGGTCCGGGTGCTGCCTGCTGTCTGATCCGCACTGCCGTTGCCGTCGTTGGCGGTGACCACCACCCGCAGGAATTTGTGGGCGTCACTGCTTGTCAGGGTATAGTTGAGGGCAGTGGCTGAGGGGATCGCCGCCTCATTGCTGCCGCCACTGTCATCGGCCCGATACCACTGATAGCTGTAGGTCGGTGTGTCGCCATCGGCATCGGTCCAGGTGCCGGAGGTGGCGCTGAGCTGATTCCCCACCGTATTGCTGCCGCTGACAACCGGTACCGCGGTGTTAAGCGGGGCTGTATTGGCAACAGCGGTCCGAGTGCTACTTGCTGTCTGATCCGCACTGCCGTTGCCGTCATTGGCGGTGACCACCACCCGCAGAAATTTATGGGCGTCACTGCTTGTCAGGGTATAATTGAAGGAAGTAGCAGAGGGGATCGCCGCCTCGTTGCTGCCGCCACTGTCATCGGCCCGATACCACTGATAGCTGTAGGTCGGTGTGTCGCCATCGGCATCGGTCCAGGTTCCGGAGGTGGCGCTGAGCTGATTCCCCACCGTATTGCTGCCGCTGATGGCGGGCAGGGCGCTGTTGACCGGGGGTGTATTGGCAACAGCGGTCCGGGTGCTGCTTGCTGTCTGATCTGCACTGCCGTTACCGTCATCGGCGGTGACCACCACCCGCAGGAATTTATGGGCATCACTGCTTGTCAGGGTATAATTGCCAGCGGTAGCAGAGGGGATCGCCGCTTCGTTGCTGCCGCCACTATCATCGGCCCGATACCATTGATAGCTGTAGGTCGGTATGTCGCCATCGGCGTCGGTCCAGGTGCCGGAGGTGGCGCTGAGCTGATTCCCCACTGTACTGGTACCGCTGATAACCGGTACCGCGGTGTTAAGCGGGGCATCATTGATAGAGGTAGCAGTAACCTGGGTGCTGGCATCAGCAGTCCCATTCTCGGTGCCATCGTAAGGGGTAAGTGTAAATGTTGTTACCACCGTATTGCCCGGTGCCACCTGATTTGCTGTGGGATGAAAGACTAATCCTTGCAAGTTTGCCTGCACCGTAGCCGGGGCCGCCGAAGTCAGGGTGTAATTCCCGGCTAAACCGCTGAGACCGGTGCCGGTGAGGGTTCCGTTGGCAGCACTGTAGGTAATGGAGACACTGACATTGTCACCATCCGTATCGGAAACAGTAACACCTGAAAATAAGGTGGTGATGGTGGCAGTATCATCCACCACACCATTGGTGACAAAGGTGCCGCCCAGGCTTGGAGCTGCGTTTGGGGTACCGCCAGCCATGACATAATCGCTAATTTCTCCGGTGTGGTAGCTAATTGGCCAAGCATCATCAGTGCTGTTTTCTGAAACAAGCATGATTCTGCTGGATAGGGTGTCAAGCCCGAACTTGTCACTAAACCAACCATTCAGATCAAACAGATTGCCGTCAACCCAACTGCCACCACTCTCCTGGGCTTGAAAAAAATAACCGCTATCGGTGTTGCTGAGGATATAGGTCGTTGGGCCAACGATTTGGATATCAAGCCCGTCAGTAATGGAATAGTTTGCTGATGATAATGGCGTTGTCACCCAACTGCCACTGGCGTTGGTGCGGTAGTGGCCGGTCAAATCCGTCCAGTTTGAGTAGACATAGTGAATTTTGTCATTGGCATCAATGATGACATTTCCCATGTAATAACTTTTTTGTTCACTCTTCCCGTCTAAGACCAGGGTTTGTGCTGCGAAGCCATCAGTCGATGTTGCCATAAAGTAGTTGTCTTCACTGTAATTCTGGCCGAATTCACGCTTATAGAAGATGGTCACCGTCCCACTGCTGTCGGCCACGACATAGCTGTCATGGATTTCATCCGTACCACTGGAAGTTCCCGGCGGAATTATTTGCCCTGCCGTAACGATGTCTTGTCCAGTCCAGGTCCCTCCGACATTTGTCCTGTATTTGAGAGTGTAACCCACATGGTAAACCACATAGATTTTGTCATTGTCATCGATAAACATTCTGATGTCTTGGGCATAATCCGGGTCTTCTATAATCTGCGCAAATGACCAGGTGCTCCCATTGAACACTCCATGAAAAGGATCACTGGTGTTTGCCATAACGGTGATGCTGGCCCTGAAAATAACATTAATATTATTATTACTGTCAAATTCAAAATTCGCGCCATATTCATTACCGTAAGAGACATAATCCCGGCCGGCAACATCCGGAGCTCCGAAGGAGGTATAATGATCCCAGGATGAGCCATTCCATTTATCAAATTGGATTTTAGTGGTGTCTTTATTCCAATACATGACATAAAAATCACCATTACTGTCTGTCCGGACCTTAGGAAACTTCCAGGAAGAGACGGATGAATAGATGAGACCGGAATCAAAGCCAGGAACGATCAGCTTCGGGGTCGGGGTGAGTTCCGAGCCATTATCAGCAATCAGATAAACCAGGTATTTGCTGCCTGCATCTAAGCCGCTAAAAGAGATGGCGCCGGTAAAGGGATCAACAGTGACAGGCTGGCTTTTGGCTTGAATAGCCGCGGCACCACTGCCATCAAGACCGCTTTTGACTTGCGCACTGGTTGGTGCCGGTGCGGTTGCCAGAACCAGAACGGCATATACGGTACTCGATTGGCTAATATCGACATCCACAGTAAAGCTGGTTGCTGTCTTGGCTGAGACGGAAGCGTCTTGGAAAAGAGGTGCTGTTGTTTTGGTTTCCCAGACCCCACCATAGGCAGTGCTGCACTGCGTGGCATTGGATGTGGGCCAACTAACTGTGTTCCAGTGGGTGCCGTAGGCATGACAGTGCGAGTAGGGGCTGAGGTGAGCAAATTCCTTGCGACCGAGATCACTCGTTTTGGAGTCGAGATCACCACTTATCTTGCTCAATTCTTCGCCGTTGGCCCGTAGCAGGTCGTTGTTTTTCAGAAAGTCTAAGACATCACCTGCAGCGGCAACCAGCTCGTCATGAACCGGTTTTCCTGGGGCGCCAAAAACGACAAAGGGATCGCTGCCTGGTTTTTTGGCCATCTGCAGAGTAAGGTCATCGCTGACTTCACTTTGAACGGCGACATTTCTGCCCTTCAGGCGTGAGACACTCCGGGCGGAACTGGCTACGGCCGGTGAGCACAACAATAAGGCTGGTAAGGCTGCCTGGAGACATTTCCTGGTTCTTCTCTTCATAACGACTCCTGAAAATCAAAGGTGTGTCTTATTAAACTGTCACTAGTGTTTAATAGTTCCGGGTGGATTGATTGTGGAATAACGGCGATGTCATAGATCTGTGCAACATCACCGGAAAACTGGAGGTGGCCGACTTCGGTATGATCTTCTAGATTAAAGATCCAGACACCACTCACTGTTTTTTCGTACTCTTTATTAATGGGCAGCGGTTGTCGGGTTTCGCTTGGTCTTGTTTGAGAGAGCCCGACAAACATGAGGGGGCCTGCAAAATTCAGACCTCTGGGGAAGCCTGGGAGTTTGATGATCTCTAAAACTTCACGAGTGGCAGGATCAAATTGTAAGATTGTGCCACACCCAGAGTTACAGACGTATACCTTGCCCTGGTAGTACCGCGGAGAATGGGGCATGATCAGTCCCTCAAGTAACATTTCGCCGCTATCAACATCCAGGAGCGTGCCGTCATGTTGATCTTGATTGACCCAGGAGTCCCGTGAATTAAACTTATTAAAGGTTGTGACATACTTGGGCCGACCGTCTTTCATGGCCATCCCGTTAAGATGGCAACGATCTTCAGGGACAAGTTCCGTGATAAAGGGTGGTTTCCACCTGGCCACAAAACTATGGTTGGGTGACAGAGTTGCCAAGCAGGAAAAGGTGGAATTGACCACCCACAAGCCTTCATCTCCCCAGGCAATATCGTGAATATTGATCATGCCGGTGGTCAAGGCCGCACGCGCGAGGTAGAGGGCGTCTGCACTTTTTACAGTATCAAGTTCTTCTTTCCGTTTCTCTTGTATCTTACGGGCCAATTCTGGGTCTTTTTCAAGAACCTTTTGGGTCATCTTGTCGGTATTATCCAGTTCACCATTTTTTATTTTCTTTAAAATGGAATCGTTTCTTTTAAATTCCAAAACCTGGGTCAGGGTGCCGAGAGTCAGACGTTCCTGGTCGGCATAGATCCCCATTGGTCTGGCGAAATGCTTGAAGTTGGTGTCAATTGACTCACCATCGGTGCGGATGAAAAAAAGGCGCTGAGACTGATAACTGGTAACTGCCAGGGAAATATTAAGTCCCTTCAGTATCTTGGGGAAATTGTCGGTATATGAACTGCTGAAATCAAAGGGTTCAGGGGGCTCTTCCAAGGCCCCGTTTTCTTTTGGGGGAAGGGCATCGCTGTCGTCTGGATTAACTGGATCTACCATTTCACCTTGCATTGAAAATGAGCAGTAACTGTTCATGGAGTGTCGTCAACGTCAATTCTCTGTTTTGTGACAAAAGAAGAGCGACAACCCCACTGACAATGGCCGCCGAGGCGGACGTGCCAGAAAAAAAGGCATATTTTTTCGGGCCGCTGCTCAGCGTCTGGATATTTTTACCGTAGGTGAAAATATCCACACTCGGCCCGTAATTGCTAAAGGGCAAGCGCCTGCCAGAGAGATCTGCAGCACCAACTGCCAGGACTCGTGGCAAGGTTGCCTCACAATAGTTTTCTTTCAAAATGAGCCCATGGTTGCCGGCGGCAAAGACCAGAACTATCCCCTTTCCCTGTCGACCTGCAGTCGTCAGATCGTTGATGATATCGGCCAAAGGCTGCATCAACACTGAAGAGTTCCAGCTACAATTAACAATATCAGCCCCAGCTAATTTGGCAAGATAAAAACTGAGAAGAGTTTTCGATGTCCAGGTATCGGTGTGACGAATGGCAATGAACCCTGCTTTGGGGGCAATGCCGTCAACGCCGATGCTGTTATGCTGGGCGAAGATGATACCGCTCACCTGGGTGCCATGGGTGTCAACAGGGGCTCGCGGTGAGGCATCCAGGGTTTTACTATCGAGATCATAGGAGAACGCTACGTTGATGTCCTCCAGGTCTTCATGGCTCAAGTCAAAACCATCGTCAATGATGGCAATTTTGACATTTTCGCCTTTGGTCTTTTGCCATAAGGAGCTGATATTCAATTTTTGAATATATTCTGTTGCCTGCTGTGGCACGCCAACTCGGCCTGACTCGTCCTGCAGTTGCAGGAGATCTGGCTGGGCGAGGTCAATGAGAGGTGATATTTCGAAACGATGCAGGACTTCAGCAATATTTCTTTTGTCTGTGAAGGTTACAGCATAGTAGGCACTGCTTGGCAGTCTATACAACTCCTGCACAGTTGTTACGCGTTGGTCTATATTTTTTAACTGCTCTTTACTGACCTTGCCTGTGGTTTTTACAACAAGTCGATTGGTAAGGTTGACTTTGGTTCCGTCAGGATAGAGATATTGATCGTCCGCAATCGGAGTCAATATCACCTGATTGGAAAAATTCTTAAACTCGATAGCAGAAGCGGAGAAACCCGACAGGCAGCAGAGGACGACCGCCAATACAAGAGTATAGATCTGTCTCAAAAAGTTTCTCCTTGTCGCTTGACAGCTAATGTTGTGGCAATCTTCTCTGCCGACATCTACGAGAACCAGCAAACTGTTGCCAAAAGATGCCCTCTGCTTCGAGCTCCTGCAACACCGCATGTGACACTGGCAAGATGAGGAGTATCTTCAGGGGAGTGTTGTTCAATGCTGGCATGCGTGGCAAGCCCCCATTACGTTAAGGAGTTTCATAACAGGCCACTATTTCAGCAAAATAGAGGGTGTGATAATCTTTTTCGGGATAGAGTTTCTCAAAACTCGGTTCGAGAAAAGCGTTGTCCATTGCTGTTTTATAGATGATTTTACATTCGTAATGGATGCCGGGAATATCGATGATCGGTGAAGCAACACGTTGAGCCTCTTTTTCATGGAGACCACACTCGACAAATTTATCATAGTCCCTACCCGATTTTGTTCCACAAAACATCACCGCCTTATCGAATGACTTATCAGCTGGGATGGTGACTGTAAAATCATCTGCTTTTTCAAGTAACTGGAAGGTATATCTTGAATCTCTGACAGCAACCATGAAGACTTCCTTCTGCCAGACAAAGCCAATGGTGGCCCAGCCGATGGTCATGGTGTTGACCTTTCCTTCCGCCTGAACTGTGAGGAAGGCTCCCTTGCTGATCCTCTTCATCAAGGCATCAGCATTTTCGAGATATTTTCTTTCTTTCATGATTCTTCTCCATTAGTTATGGTGATTCAATTGATACAGAAAAGAGAAACTCGGCAATAAGACTTTTCTTAATCGCTTAATACATAAGATGCCACTCCTCGGTCGCATTTCTCAACCGAAATCATCTCGCCGCAGAACCTATCCCCATTTCTCCTCATAATCTAGACATGTTAAACTCTAAAAAATTGTTCTCTCGGCCTTCCTAAAAAGGTATCACATTTCATTTTTCTACCCTGTCTTCCTGGCCAAAAAAAATGAGGGTATCTCGAGGAACAAATCAAACAGGCGTTTCGGTTCTGTTGAGAGCCATCACTTATGGATAACCGGTACGACTCAGGGACATTAAGGATGATAAAAGATGAGATCCAGACTGAGCAACAGGCAAATACTTCAGGTTCCCACGACCACAGCACCGATCGGACTAAAGACAGGAAGTCGTAGGCAGAGGATGCAATTGATTCCGCCATTGCGGAACTCTCGTATGCACTGGCAACATCCGGTTGTTCCACTGATGGCATTGCTACTATCGTCCTCAATTACGCCAGGACTCTGACGTGGAGTGAACACGACTATGTCGCAATTATTGACGAAGAGACCGGCAACAATGTCTGCCTGACACTGACGATAATGATCGGTGACTCCTGCATGATGCCAAACACTAAACGCGGACTGGTTTTCCCGATGCAAGGCGATGGAAAATATCCATGGCGCTGGGGACATTCGTTCATTACACGGACCTCTTTTTACCAATATCCTGGGGGGATGAAGCGTTCACAGGATTATCCAAACACATATCCAGGTATGGAATTTTCCTCCTTACTTGTCTTACTGGGGGGCAAACCTGAATTCTGGGCAAGCCTGTTGTCGACTGTTACCGGTAAAATTATCAGCGGCCCGGAACTCCTGAAGGCCGCGGAACGGGTGATCAATATGGAGCGGATGATCAATGCAAAGCTTGGTTTCGATCGCAAGAACAATACCCTGCTGAAACGCCTGCTGACAGAGCCGTCTCCAAACAGCAGGGGAGCAAGGACTGGTTGTTGATCTGGACAACCTCCTGGACAGTTATTATCACGCCATGGACTGAGAAATCAGCACCGCCCTGCCCAAAAGCGAAACCCTGGAAAAACTCAACCTAAGCTGGTTGTCCTGATCTGAGCGCTCATCTCTGTGCCCGTGCACGAGTGCAGAGATGAGCGCCCCTCATTAACAGGGGACAGGCCACTCTTTTTTCATGGTCAAAAAAGTTGACACGTGGTAGGAGGCATATAGTCATACAGTGCCGGCTTCGAACCATCATAGCAGACGCTGTCCTCCATCCCAATTCTGCGAGGAGACAAGATGAATATCACTCTGATTGCCTGCAGCAACAACCCTGAAATCCTCTGGAACTGTTTCCGGATGGGAAATCTCATGCTGGAACAAATGGATGAGGTCACTATGTTCCTTAATGGTCCATCTGTAACTTTTTCTTCTCTCTCCTCAGAAGAATATCCCCTCCAGGATCAGGCCAAACTTTTCACCCTCTCCGAAGGAGTGCTCCTGGCCTGAGGAAAACTGCTTGATCTCCACGGTGTGGAGAATGGATACCACCAGCGGGCAAAACAGATCGACCTTTACAACCTGATTATAGCGAGTGACAAGGTAATTTCTTTTTAGTTACAGGCTCAGTTCCAGAATCTTCTTGCTCACATCCAAAGTGACATCCTGGTGCTCACCCAGAGCAACCATGCCATGGGCCTTGAGCTGCTGCAACAGATGGGGAATGCTGTCTTTGTTAATGCCGTAATCAGACAAGTGCGTTTTCACCTGCATCTGCTCAAAAAATTTACGGGTCTGATCAATGGCAGCATCAATCCGCTCCTCCTCACTCCCTTCCTTCAGCCCCCAAACACGCTCGCCATACTGAAGCAATTTTTCCCGTTTCCCCTCTCTGCAGGCGACGAGCAGGCTTGGCAGAATCACCGCAAGGGTCTGAGCATGATCAAGGCCATGGGTCGCAGTCAGTTCATGACCAATCATATGGGTAGCCCAATCCTGAGGCACACCGGCTCCGATCAAACCGTTCAAGGCCAGGGTCGCCGCCCACATGATATTGGAACGGATTTCGTAATTGTTTGGGTTTTCGAGTGCTTTCGGTCCTTCTTCAATCAAGGTCAGCAGCAGTCCTTCAGCAAATCGATCCTGCACCTTCGCCTCCACCGGATAGGTAAGATACTGCTCGACCACATGCACAAAGGCATCAACCACACCATTGCTGATTTGTTGCAATGGTAAGGTATAGGTTTTTTCAGGATCCAGTACAGAAAAAAGCGGAAATACATGGGGACTCATAAAAGCCAGTTTGGCTTGCAATGCCTTGCGTGTCACCACACTGCCGCAATTCATTTCTGAACCAGTCGCCGGAAGGGTCAATACTGAACCCATGGGCAAGGCCTTTGTAACCGGTGCCCCTCTTTGTTCAAGAATCGACCACGGCTCTCCGGCAAATAATGCCGCTGCAGCAACAAATTTTGTTCCATCGATGACAGATCCTCCCCCAACGGCCAGGAGAAAATCGATGGACTCCTTATGCACCAACTCAACTGCTTTCATCAGCGTTTCGTAGGAAGGATTGGGCTCTATCCCACTAAATTCGAAGAGGGTGTAGCCACGAAGAGCCGCCAAAACCTCATCCAATGTTCCGTTCTTTTTCACACTCCCTCCCCCATAGAGGATAAGGACTCGACTCCCGGCAGGAATACACTCTCTAATAGCCGCTATTTTCCCCTTACCAAACAAGATATTGGTGGGATTATTGAAATTGAAATCTAACATATACGTATCCTTTTTATGCTGTGTTGAATGAATTGGTAAAGCAGGGGCTCACTCTCCATTATGGCTTGAGAAAAAAATCAAAGAGGAGCCTTATGCACTCTTTCACTGGGGCTGTGGATTTCACTATTTTCATATTCAGGAGCGCCCCTTCCCAGGCATTCCAGATGAAATCTGTTAAGCCATCACTTGGGATATCATCTCGTATGGTTCCCATGCGTTGACCTTGCCTGATGTAACCTGCGACACGGTTCTTCCAGGTAATCGTTGCATGGTGCATTTTTTGGCGGCAGAGATCACTGGCCTCGCTGATCTCTGCCGCCAGGTTGCCTACAAGACAACCCGTTCTCACCTCGCTTTGCTCATGATGGGAAAGTATCATCTCAAAACTGTTCCGCAGAGCAGCAAGTGGCTCCTGTGGCCCGAGTGCGAAGATGTCAGCCCACAGAACAGATAATGTGTCTGAATAGTACTGAATAATTTCGACAGTAAAATCCTCCTTGCTTTTGAAATAGTTATAAAATGAGCCCTTGGGGATGCCCACTTCATCAACAATTTCCTTAATGCCGGTTCCGTTGTAGCCGTTTTCTGCAAACAATCGCAGTCCGGTCTGAAGGAGTTTGATTCTGGCCTCTGTTTTTTGATTCGATTTTTTCATGAAAGAAAATTATATGACCGGTCGTCTCGGATGTCAAGAAAGTCATTCCCCGGACTGCACGGTAAGGGGGCCTCTGTTACAAAAAAAGGTCGGGACAAGAGAACCAGCCATCAAAAAGGACTCGCATGCTCGTGAGGACCTCTTGCTCAGCCCTTTTCGAACGGATTTCCAATAGATCCCTGCAGAGTAAAGCGGTTTCTTCCTGAGCAAGGAGATTCCGATTCACTTGCCAAAAGGAAATTTGCCCTATGTTCATCGGCTATGGCTGTTCATCTGGAGGACATCGGGAACGTCATGATGTGACGGAGGATACTGGCGTCGGTTTTGCAGCGCTGATTGAGTCGCATTCAAAAGAGGACCCGAAGATACGATGGAGGATCAGATAGGTTCTTTACATACCGTAAATAAAGTAGGATTTTTGCAATATAAAGGAGTTACCTGCCAAGGCGCGACAATGAAGCCCCCTGGGACAGGGCTGAATCACTCCAGGCCCCCTTTGTTGGTGAAACAAAAAATTCAAGGATAAGGACCAGAAAAGGTGAGTGACTCAGCAACCAGGCTACACGTTGCAACCAACTCCTCCTGAGCGGATTCCAATTGTTAGCTTTTTTAATAAACCAATTAAGGCCTTAATTTTTCGTAGTATTTTTTTAAATCACCCTCAAGAAATCGATGGATCTTAGCCAAGTTCCCAGCATGTCCCTGCCAAATATCTTGCGCCTTGCTCTTTTTTAACAGTGCATTGATTTTTCCAACCATTTTGTGCCAGAGATTTCTCCGGTATTCATTTTCCAGACTGACCAGATTGCTGCTGTCTGCGAGTGTTTTCTGGACAAGCCTTTTAAAGCTAAAATTAGTAAAGACAATCCCCCCTACTGCCATGGCGCTTAAGAGAAAAATGAGGGGAAGAATGAGGTTCGAGAAAGAAAAACCTTCTCCTCGCAGTGAGGATACAAGGGTCTGCCGGGGCAGGGAAATAAGGCTGTTTGTCAGAACATCGCCGAAACAAAAAAGGCCGACACCAAGGCCAGCCGTTATCTTTCCTATCTTCATGAACAGCTGTCGCCCTCTCTGGGAAAATTCGGTCACGGCCTCACAGACTATTTGCAGCTCATTAACCTGGCGGTCGATATCTTCCAAAATATGGTTCAGACGAAGATCGGGGGCAGCATTTATTTTCGCCATGAGCTCCGTCCTTTCCTGGGGCCACAAATCTGCAACCTCACGAAAATTGGCCACTTCAGCAGAATAGGTAAGATAAATATGGGGAATATCTTTACGACCTGTCATCTGGGACATATTCCAACACAGTGTGCCGTAAGAACGCACCAGATCGCTGATACTGTCACATTCATCAATACGGCTCATGACAAAAATGATTCTGTCTTCACCGGATTTTTCAGGTAGAGTGTTTCGGATTGCCGAATAGGTCTCTTTGATGGTTCCAGCCTTATGGGGGTCAAACATGAGGACGATCAGGTCGGCCATTTTGGCAAATTCGCCCAGCACCTCCATATAATCATAGCCACGGTCTTTTTCCGTTGTGGCATCCAGCATACCCGGACTGTCAATGATGGCCATGTTTGTAAATATTGGCGAGTTGACATTTTTCAGGCATAGGTGAGAAGTGAGTTTTTCGCCATATTTCCTGAACTTAACAAAGGGCAGATGGTCGTCATTAATGAGCGTGGACCCAGGAACTTCTTTTGGTCTGTCGCTTCCCTCAGAGGTTATGACAGTAAAGGCATCATCGGTGGGTGCCTGTCCGGTGCGCTGGATATCCGTGCCTATTATTTCATTGATCAAGGTGGATTTGCCAGAAGAGTAGTTGCCTATGATAAGGACAATGGGCTTCCATTTCATACTGGATTCAAGACTGCTGAAATCCATCTCATATTTGGAAAACAACGGGGCTATCTTTTTATTTACTTTGTTCTGAAGTTCCGTCTGTATTTTAGTTTCAAGCATGAGAGAGCTCTCTGGATAACAGATTAATAAAACATATAACTATCCATATACATTGACGATACGAAAAACAGCACTGCCACGACTATTGATGTTCGGTGGACAGGATACTGCCAACGCTACTGCAGTGCGCTTGAATAGTTCGCAACTGAATTTACTCTTTTAACCATACAAAATTCTACTTTAGCACACTAAGTTTAGGGCCGAAATAAAAATGTTAGAGAATTCTGATTTTAATAATTTTGGGAGCAGGCCATGGAATATAAAGGAAATTTCTGAGATGAATTACTATCTTTCATCCTCTGTTGTATTCATCAATGACATATCCGCCAAATTCAAAAACCTATTCAAGAGTAGAAGACAGACTTCCCCCCTGAGTTCAAAGCTGAACCTGAACCGCTGGCAGCGAAAAGTATTGCTGAGATCTTATCTTTTGACTAAAATAAAAATTATTATCTCGAAACAGCCAGTTGCAGGCAAACCCGACAGGAGCTATTTCCAGTTTATTATCTCCGAATTCGTGCTTCAGTCCAACACCACTGCATCAATCAGGCCAATCTCCCTGCAACCAGAAGGCAGACACGGTTGAAGAATATACTGTGTTTTGGCGAAGTCTTTTCAGGACAGAAAGGCTCTGAGCAGTATGACAAGAAATCTCACCCTGGTGGCAGGGAGCCATAACAATCTTCTGAGCATGATTGGCGCAATGTCCCTTCCCCAGAGAGTGTGGCGACAAAGGGCCTGTCAGCATTGCCCAGGGGAGGCGCCACCACCTTTGATATTTTCGGCAAAGGAGTAAAGGACAAGCCCTCCCCCTGTTGAAAGGTAAGTGACCAGAAAAAAATGTATTGTGTCCTTCAAGATACCGGCATGCAACTCAGGGAAGACGAACGTTTTATGCAAAACCAGACCACCCCATCCCCTTTTTCCATTTCTCAATAGGTACAACTGAAACACCATGCAAAAACCTATCATTTTAATCGTTTCCTGTCTTATAGTTCACTTTTTTTCTCTTCATGCCTGGGCTGAGTCCTCCACTCAACTCTCTACCAGTAACGAAGGACAGGCCGTGGCCAAGCAGGCGAATGACGCTGTAGAAATGCTCAGTTCTCTTTTAGAGTTGCAGGAGAATCTCAAAGAGCAAATACAACTATCTGAAACAAAATTGGAAAACAGCAAGTCAGAAGCAGAAAAGACTGCACTTCAAGAAGAGATCGCCCAGCTTGACAGACAACTCTCAGAAACCACCAGTGACTTTGAGCGTATTGCCACTGGCGTAGAGTCTGCATTATTTACTGAAAAGAAACCGGTACTATTCAGTTGGAAAGACGAACTGACCAGTCTCCTCGAACCGGCTATCAAAGAACTGAAAAGATTTACTCTCAGAGCCAGACAGAAAACCGACCTGAAAGACAAGATTGTTGAGCTGCGCTTGTTGGAACTCTCAGCCGGACAGGCGGTGGAACATCTCCAGAGTGTCCTGGAAGAGACATCGGACCCCCGGGTCCAAAAAAAGGTCCTGGCCTTACAGCCTGAGTGGCTCAACATTAAAGAACGACTCAAAAACAAGCTTGAACTTACTGAAAGGGAATTGAAGCAATTAAAAGAGCAGGATATTTCGCTGGTTGAAGGGACCAGCAATTCACTGCGAACATTTTTTAAAAACAGAGGGCTGTATCTCATTATCGCTGTTTTCGTCTTCATCGCTATTCTCCTGACATGCAGAGTGTTGTACCGCATTCTTGTCGCCCTTTTCTGTAGATTCAGTAAGCAAAAGGAACAACGCTCAGTCAAGATTCGTCTACTCTATATTATTTTTCAAGTACTCTCGATTGTTCTCGCTGTTGTTGGTTTGTTTTTTGTCCTCTATCTCGCTGAAGACTGGTTCCTGTTGAGTATGGCTATTATTTTCTTTTTGGGACTTGTCTGGACCATCCGTCAAGGGTTACCGAGATTATGGCAACAGGGGAGGCTGATGCTTAACATAGGTGCTGTTCGGGAAAATGAACGAATCATTCTCCATGGAGTGCCGTGGAAGGTGGCCTCCATCAATGTCTTTTGCAGGCTTGTGAATCCCTCTCTTGGTGTTGACTTGCGTCTCCCCATTGAGGAGTTAGTCGGTCTTGTTTCTCGCCCTTACAACCATGATGAACCTTGGTTTCCCTGTAAAAGAGGCGACTGGGTTGTGGTTAATTCTGGAACCCGAGCACGGGTGGTAAGCCTCTCCCATGAGCAGGTCGAAGTCGTTGAACGAGGGGGACGAAGAGTAACCTATCCTACGCAGACATTTCTCGAAGCATGTCCCGCCAATCTTTCACGTAACTTCAGAATACGAGTCCCCTTTGGGATCAGCTATGGCTTACAGAAAGACGCAACTTCGAAAATTCCTGCAATTCTAAAAGATTACATGGAATCGAGAATGGTCGAAGAAGAATACACAAGCAGTTGTCTCAATCTCCAGGTTGAATTTTTCCAGGCCAATTCCTCGTCACTTGACCTAATCATTATCGCTGATTTCGAAGGACGGATGGCGGATATCTCCAAAAAAATAGAAAGGGATATTCAGAAGTGGTGTGTCGATTGCTGTACCCAGAACAACTGGGAGATTCCTTTTCCGCAACTCACTATTCACCAAGGGTGAACAGTGAGTTAAGATGAGGCGGCAGCGAGCAGAAAAAGAAGTGCCCCTCTTTTCCCTACGATTCTCTCCATCCGAGCGAATCCTAACACACAACAAAAGAATTCTTGCTTTTTCAACTTGCGACTGATATTCGTAGTAACGTACTGAATATCAGCATTTTTATAAATTACACAGTCAGAATTGTTAATGAGCTGGGGCATCTGATACCATAAGTACCTTCGGGAAAATAAGGACGGAGCCGATACCATGGTATTCCTCTTCTTGGCAGACGGATAGATAATACAACCTAATTTTCTGACATACCGAACTCCGTGCTTGCATACTCTCTGCTCAACTCAGAGAGAGCGATGCTACTCAAGTAGCATACGTACTTTCATCCAGGGATCAAAAAATTAAATGGTGGCGCCAACCTGAAGAGTACGATCAATTCCCCGAAGCTCAAGAATAGAGACTCACGAGTAGTGCTTTCTTTTCAGACAATGCTACACTCGTTATTCCTCAAACCAACTAAATAAAACAGCAAACCTCTGCATCGCATCGGGAAGCTGACACTCCTCATTCCCGATAAATCCTATCCTTATGTTAAGGTGTTGTATGATCGAGTACTGGACTAAGTTGAGAGAACTCTTTGATACCGACGATGAATCAATTCCCGATATATTCATTGCTGGATTAAGCGGAGATCAAGTTTGTACGATCTATTCCTGGGTCATGTCTCAAGCAGCAGTATATGATGAG
Source organism: Pseudomonadota bacterium (assembly GCA_018817385.1). Taxonomy (GTDB): domain Bacteria; phylum Desulfobacterota; class Desulfobulbia; order Desulfobulbales; family Desulfocapsaceae; genus Desulfocapsa. The sequence goes on along the minus strand of JAHIUA010000087.1, from coordinate 93,676 downwards.
CCGACCTTATGGCATAACGGACAAGGTAAAGACTTACCAATTAAGTCAGTTGACCACCCCGCTGATGCAGTGGTCAGTGGTGATGTCAGTCAATTTCACCACGGCCTAACAGACTTTCGGATTGGTAGTGTCGAGCTCCTTGGTCTGACCATTGGCGTTTATCCCGACCAGATCAGTTTTGATTACCAGACCGGAGAGGACTGGGACGTTCCCCAGGTCGCAGCCTTTCTTCAGTTTCTGGCAGGTGTGGCCCGACTGGCGCCAGCTGCTCACATCAGCCACCGGTTTGAGGGGGCAGACACAAGCACACCAGGATTCACCGAGACAGTCCGTGAGTATATCGAAAGCAACTAAGGGATAAGCAGGGAAATCCCCCAGCCCTTGTCCTCTGCTCCACATCGCTCCCCTGATCCTGGTGGAGTCAGCATCGGAACAACAGGTCCTTCCACTCCAGACAAAATCCTGATAGAGACTCATTCCGCCTGCAGGCCGACAAATTAATTTTTTCTGGAAGCAGGCAACCTCTCCCCTTGCAACCAGGCTCTCTGTTACCCGGTTCCGCACTCTGGGGAGTATGGCTGAATCATTCCACTCCTGCAAAGAAAACTGTGTTCCTGATACCATAAACCTGGTACCGTTCTATGGCATCAGGAGCAGCAATCAAGGGACCACCATGAGCAAAAAGGAACTGAAAGAGAAATGAAACGAATCGGTATACTGGCCGGTCTTGGCCCTGAATCAACAGTTGATTATTATAAAGAAATAATCGGAGCATTCAATACAAAGCATGCCCAGTTGGCCTATCCAGAAATCATTGTCCAGAAATCATTGTCTATAGTGCAAACCTTAACGAATTCATGAGAATCGTTAAAACCGAGAACTGGACGGAGCTCGCAGATTGGCTCTTAACAAAAATTTTCTCGCTCCACCATGCTGGCGCCGAATTCGCCGCAATTGCATCCAATTCACCGCATAGAGTATTTGATCTCATACAGAAAAAATCGCCCATCCCACTGTTGAGCATAGTCGAGGAGACCTGTGCTAAAGCTCAAGAAATGGAGCTGAAAAAAATAGGCCTGATGGGCACTCAACTGACGATGGAGGCAGACTTTTATAAAAGGCCGTTCCAGGCTCACGGAATAACGGTTGTTGTTCCCGGGCGAGAGGAACAACAATTAATCCATCACAAATTGTTCTCAGAAATCGAATTAGGAATTTTCAAAGACTCAACAAGAAAGGAACTGTTAACAATCACCAAAAGAATGGCGGATGAAGAAGGAATTGAGGCTTTAATTCTCGGCTGTACGGAACTGCCATTACTTTTAACGGAAAGCAAGTTTGGCATTCCTTTTTTAAACACCACGGCGATTCACTGCGAAGGTATTGTAACCTGCTGCATCAGCGATTAGGGTCCATGACTTGGGAGGCCAAATTTGGCAACAAATCTGAATGGTTTGCCTGTAAGGAGAGAAGACGACGGTATATTCCATCTTGATCAAGTAACGATTGGTGATTTCCCTGCTCGACGATCCTGCCATTATCCATAACCAGAATATGATCCGCCCGACGAATGGTTGACAGTCGATGCGCAATAACGATACCGGTTCTATTGGCAAGTGTAGAGGCTATGGCTCGATCAATCAAAATTTCTGTTACCGAGTCGACACTGGAAGTTGCCTCATCAAGGATAAGGACGCGCGGATTCCGGGCCAGCACTCTGGCAAAAGCAAGGAGCTGCTTCTGACCTGAAGAAAGTTCTACTCCACCCTCTCCAATTCGTGTTTCCAGACCTTCAGGAAGATTGGCGACCACTCCGGCAAGCTGTGCCTTGTCAATGATCACCTCCAACTCACCTTCGCCTCTCTTTTTATCTAAAAGGATATTCTCTCTCACAGTTGCAGGAACAATGAACACGTCCTGCATGACCAGGCCAAGCCTCTCCCGGAGCCACTGACTGTTGAGAGTGCTTATCTCCTGACCATCAATGTATATCTGGCCGCTGTCCGGTTCGTAAAATTTCTCGAGAAGATTGACAATAGTTGACTTACCTGACCCTGTAGCCCCTACTATGGCCAGGGTTTTTCCAGGAGCGACATGGAAAGAGAGATCAGACAAAACCTGCTCCGTATCATAGGCAAAATGGACATGATGAAATGACACATCACCTTTCATTTCCGGCTGTCCCGGTATCATCCTGACTGGAGAAGACGCAGGTAAGGTGTCCAGGAGCTGAAAGATCCGTTCTGCCGAGGCCATGGCAGATTGAACAATGGAATATTTCTGAGACAGATCCCGAATCGGTTGAAAGAAAAGGCGCATGTAGGCAAGAAAGGCAGCAAGTTCTCCAAGAGACATCTGCTCCTGGATGATCTGCCCACCGCCGTACCAGATAATAGAGGCGGTGGCAATGGAACTGAAAAGATCTATGGCAGGCATGAAGATGGAAAATATCCTGATCTGATACAGATTTTTCTGTAGATAGCCATTACTCAGCTCAGTAAATCTGTGCAACGTATCCTCCTGCCTCATAAAAATCTGGAGGACAGAAATACCGGCAAGAGCTTCCTGAAGAAAGGAATTGATCCTGGCAAGGCGTGTGCGAATGGCGCGGAAGGCATCTCTGGCAAGACGGCTGAACCAGAGTGTATTTGCTGTTATCAAGGGTACAAGCAAGCTCAAAACCAGGGCAAGTCGCCAGTTCATCCACAAAAGAATGATCAGGATGGCAAGAAGCTTCATGAAATCGTTAAAGAGTGTGACTATGACCGAAGTGAACATCTCGTGCATGTTCTGAATATCATTTGTCAACCGGGTCACAAGTTTTCCACTGGGGTTATTATTAAAAAAAGAGAGATCAAGGCCCAGCACATGGCCAAAAAGCTGCTGCCGCATCTCATGCATAATATTCTGGCCTGACCACTCAAGGATGACGACCTGAAGAAAGTTGGCCAGGAACCCACAGAGAATGACACCGACAAAGGTACCGGCAAGCATGCTGAGGCCCCCAATTCGGGCTGAAGTCTCCAGGCTGGTATTGGTGATGTATTGATCAATGCCGAGCCGAACCATATAGGGCAAGGCAAGGCTCGCCCCGATGACGGCAAATGAAAGGAGAATAGCAGAGACAAGCCGTTTCCAGTAGGGCACGGAATAAGAAACAACCCTCCGCCAGAGCCCGGTATCGGCGACCTTACCCAGTTTATCTTCCTCAAAATATCCATATCCGTAGCGCATAAGAACTATCCTTCCCGGAGCACTGAATCGGTCTGATGTGAATAGATCGTTGCATAAAAAACATTGTTTTCCAGCAGGAACTGATGATCTCCCTCGGCAACGATTTTTCCTTTATCCATGACCAGAATTCTATCTGCGCCGACAAGAGAGGCGATGCGATGGGAGATAACAATACATGTCTTTCCCTGCAGATAGGGTCCAATATCCTGCAAAATGGTATGCTCGGTTTCGGTATCAACGGCAGAAAGGCCGTCGTCAATAATGAAGATGGGTCGATCAAGAAGCAGCGCCCTGGCCAGGGCGATTCGCTGTCTCTGGCCACCGGACAGTTTCACCCCCCTTTCACCGACCCTGCTCTGATAGCCGTCTGCAAAGGTCATAATTTCATCATGGATAGATGCCGCCTTTGCCACTTCTTCGATCTCCTCCATGCTGGCATCCATTCTCCCCAGAGCAATATTGGCCTGGATCGTCTCTGAAAAAATAGTCGCCTCCTGAGGTACATAGGCGATATTGTTTCGGACTGTAGCCACAGGGAGTGCATTCACATCCCTCTCAGCAAGGAAAAGAACACCATCGGCTACCGGATAGAGACGGGTGAGGATGTGACACAAGGTCGTTTTCCCCGAACCTGTTTTCCCGACCACCCCCACCATCCCGTGGGTAAAGGTCATGCTCACGTCATCCAAGACCGGAGTAAGCTGACCTGGATAGGTAAAGGAGAGTCCCTGTACTCTCACTTCCCCCGATTTCAGAGGAAAAGACTCGCTGGAAACGCAATCACGCAATTCAGGTTCTTCAGCAAAAATAGCCTTTATACGGGCAAGAGACGTGGCCCCGCGTTGAAAAAGGTTTGTCACCCAACCAATGGCCATCATTGGCCAGGTCAACATGAACAGGTAGGAGATGAAGGCAATAAAATCACCGATGGTTATTGTCCCCTGGACTGTTAAACGACCACCGAAAAAAAGGACCAGCAACAGACTGCAGTTGCCGATGAGACTTGAAAAGGGAAAAAGAAGGCCTTGAATGATCGCCAGTTTCAGATTGTGGCGGATGTAGTCTCTTCCCATTTGGCCAAACTGCTCCGTCTGCGTCTGCTCCTGGGTATAGGCCTTCAGCAGATGGATAGAAGAAATGGCGCTGCGGGCAAATTCAGTCATCGATGCAAATTGTTCCTGTACCTTTTTAAAACGTTTATGGAGACGTGCTGAAAGCATCCTGGTCGTAATAGCCAGCACCGGCATAGGAGCTACAGCGATTAGGGTAAGCATGGGGTTGATATAGGCCATGAAGGCCAAGGCTGCCAAGGTCATGACCAGGGCATCTACAGCGGCAATCATTCCCATGCCCGTGGCCAATTGCACGGCAGCAAGGTCATTGGAGGAAAGGGCCATCAGCTCGCCGGTGCTATGACGCTGAAAGAATCTACGGTCTAGGCTAAGCAAATGGGCCACAAGCCTGTCCCGCAGATCACGCTCAAGCATACGGGAAAAGCCAATGATGAGATAGCGCCATACAAACCTGCAACAGGCGATCCCCACAGCCAGAAGCATGATATAAGCGGCATATTGAAGGAGACTCGCCCCACTGGCCGTACCCTCTTCAAGGGCATCAACGGCCTTTTTGATAAATCTCGGCGTAAGGAGCTGAAAAAAATCCACTCCCAGAAGGGCTGTGAACCCCAGAATAAGCCGAAAACGGTGGCGTTTGAAAACCGGAATCAAGAGAGAAAGGTTTTTGGCTGTATCAGCCCGCCAACTCGTTCGAGTTGCATTAGCTCTCAAACAACACTCCCTCTCTGTAGTGGAACTGTAGCCTTAAATTTTTCCACAAAGGCTATGGGCCGGTAGCTGAGCTTCGCCTTCCGCAAGCCTTCGTTCCCCAGATCCTGTTCCCTGTTCACCGTTTCGTACTGCTCAGGCAGAATGGAAGCGAATGCCTGGTTGATAAATTGCCAAAGCCCCTTATACTCACTCACTGCTTTTTCAAAATGAATAACAAAACTCTTTCCGCAGGCAAGCTCCTCTCCCAATGAATAGGCCACAGGATTTCCTTCCACATAGTAAATACCGCCACAGAGTTGGAGCTCTTCAGCCTTTTCCAGGGCCTCTTTTGCCGCCACATAATCTCCTGGCTCATCGCGGTTCAACCGCCACTTTTCGAGTATCTCCAGGACATCCTCCTTATGTGTTTGCAAAAGCGGTCGTCCTTCATAGGAGTAGTTGTTGAGAAAGGCCTTGATCAGGTTCCGTTTTTTATGAAAGTTGCGCCCTGCAAGCTCTGCAAGGTCCTGGCGTGTATAGAGATAATCAAAATTGTCCCTGTCTTCTTTGATTTCATAGCCCAGCCTCCTCAGCACCTGAGCCTGGGAGCTGCTGACACATTTCATCGTCTTGAATTTTTCAAACAACTGCTCAAGGCGTTGGCCATCAGGCAAGCCAAAAGGAAGCATGAAAAATGAGCCGATACCGTCCACACCTGTGATTAGAAGCAATTCTCCGGCCAGCATGGATACCCTGTATTGATGCGTAGCTCGAAAGAGATAGAGGTTGGCAAAGGTAAATTCTGAAATACCTTCCGCAACTTTTTGAAAAAGCGGATGCAGAATTTGACGCATGGACAGCTTCAGTTCAGCATCACTGGGATAACGTGGTATCATCAAACAACTCCTCTTCTCTGCCTCAAAAATAGCTTAAGCGTTCCTTGGTATCTTGCTACTTATCCAGGTAATACCACAAATTGGCGAACAACTGCTCGGTAACTGTTTAGGTATCTTGTTTAAATAAGCATGATCGGCAGAGTTCGCAAAGCGAGGCCCTTGGGAAACAAAGGGATTTCCGGATAACTGCTCAATTGCATTCCTGGCCAAAACAGGGAAAGGGGCCTGCGGCAAACGCTCAATGAGGGACAAGCACCAGCACAATCAGAGAGTGGGCCGGCTCGCTCCTTTTTCACTGTATCCTGATTAGTGAAGAGCTGCAAAGAGAATCCTGATTCATGACGGTGTCAACGGTTCACCTCCTTTTTATTGGCCTGGAGGTCAATTCCATAGTAATTTTTCTCCGCTTTGGTGTAAAATCATTTATGAAAAGCTCCCCGGGAGGAGCAATCAATCTTGCTGCCACCCCACTTCCAGCCCCTATGGTCATTCGCCAGGAAGAAAGAATTCTCTTCAGGTACTTGGCAGCACAACGAGCAAATCTGCTCGTCTATTATTTTCTTCACAACAATGAGGGAGTCGCATGAAAACAGGTGAAGCCATACATGCACGTCGGGCTGTTAAGCATTTTGATCCAGCCCATAGTCTGAGCGTCGAAGAGGTAAATACACTTTTGTCTTTGGCTATCCTTTCACCAACGGCGTTTAACATTCAGAATTGGCGTTTTGTTGTGGTAACAGATCAGAAGTTACGAAGACAGATACGAGAAGTCGCCTGGGACCAAGCGCAGGTGACAGATGCCTCACTGTTTATTGTACTCTGCGCCGATCTCAAGGCATGGGAGAAGGACTCCAGTCGATACTGGAGTAATGCCTCAAAAGAGGTTCGTGAGTTTATGCTTCCCGCTATCGCTGACTACTATCGAGGCAAAGATCAGGTCCAGAGAGACGAAGCCATGAGATCCTGTGGCATAGCGGCACAGACATTAATGCTTGCCGCAAAATCGATGGGATTTGACTCCTGTCCAATGGATGGATTCGATTTTCAAAAAGTTGGCCAACTTATTCATCTTCCCAGCGACCATGTAATCGCAATGTTTGTTGCCATTGGCAAGGCTACAAAAGAGGCATGGCCACGAGCCGGCCAACTGGATCTTGATGAGGTAGTCATCGCAAACCGGTTTGCCTGAATAGGAGTCCGTCCGAGAATGCCCTTTCTCCCCAACTCTTCGGAATTCTCAAAAAACCATGCGCGCAATATCAAAGAGATGGTTCTGCTCATTTTTTAAGAATTTCTCGATTTGAGAAGAATGGACGCTTGCCTCTGTCCAGAAATGATTATCCCCCCTAACTCTTTGTTTAGCCATAAAACATACGCCTCAGAATACCACAGGGCACTGATCCCTTGTGAGCTTCTCCCGAAACTACTCTTTTCTCATCAAACAAAGACTATGATTTATTATTTAGGATTAATTGGTATTGCGGCTTTTTCCATCACCGGGGTCATTGCAGCCGGTAAAAAGGATATGGATATATTCAGCATTGTCCTCCTCGGTGTGGTTACCGCCCTCGGCGGTGGTACCTTGCGCGACATCATCATAGATGTCAATCCTGTCTTTTGGATTGCTGATCTCTCTTATCTCTGGGTCTCCCTGCTGGCCGCCCTCTTGACCTTCTTTCTGGTCAGATATGTCACCCATGCCTTACGGTTATTATTGTTTGTGGACGCCTTCGGCTTGGCCCTTTTTACCGTCCTGGCCACGGAAAAAACCATCGGCCTCGGTTTTTCAGCACCAGTTGCCGTATTGATGGGGCTTATTACAGGCATTGCCGGGGGCATGATTCGTGACATATTGACGGGAAGAATGCCTCTCCTTCTTGGTAAAGAGTTTTATGCAACTCCTGCCCTGCTCGGAGCTATTATATTTTCAATCTTAGCCAACACCTTCCCCTCACCTGACTTGAACAGATTATACGCCATCACTGTTATTTTTTTAGTCAGAGCAGCAGCCATTCAATGGGATCTCTATTACCCGAGATGGCTCACTTACCACAAAAAAATCTAGGAAGAATCGAACTCGCTGCTCCAGCCACTCGCTCATTGTCGTAATTAAAAATTATTAACATTACACATCAAGTTGGGACAAGAGCATGAATAAACAGCACAAAACAAACTCTGTCGAGTCTCCTCTTCAGCATATCGAAACAGCCAATAAATTTTTGCCACGGTTCTTCTCTGGTCAGGCCGAGACTATGGCCCTGAATATACCGTTTTTTCCAATTGCAGGTATTGATGGCGATTTCTCCAATCAGCCTTATCTGTTTCTTCAGAGAAGGGGGTCCTCTCAGAATATTCTCCACCAATGAGTAAGAGGATACTCAAGGGAAGATCAAGGATGGAGGCGGTCCACCCCAAACCGATCTATTGCTGTTCAGGTGCTTGTCGCGTTCCCTTTGCTGATACCAATGGCTATGCGCTGTGGTCTCACTCCTGGCTCGAGTGAGAACAGGTAGGCAAGGTCGTGGGACTGCCGACTATCTCAGGTAGGACACCCCCTTCCCTGGAGATAAAACATCAGCTGGGAGCTTTGGGCTTTACTCGAAACGAAAAACAGAGCATTGCCCTTTTCTCACTCTACAACAACAAGTTAACATCAGCAGGAGGTGTAACATGCTAGGTAAACTTATTGCGGGATGCTCTTTGCTCATCCTAGGACTCCTTTCACTTGTCATCATCGCTCAAGCGGCTGACGAGAAAATCATCCCTCTGCCAATCACTGAGCAGATCTATATGATCACCGGCGAAGGTGGTAATATGGGTTTATTTACCGGCAGGGATGGGACATTTTTGATTGATGACCAGTTTGCTCCTCTCACGGAGAAAATCGTAGCGGCCATCAAATCGGTGGGCGGAAATCACCCCAAATTTCTGATCAACACCCACTACCATGGTGATCATACGGGCGGAAATGAGAATATGGGTCAGGGAGGGACCTTAATTTTCTCTCATGACAACGTGCGTGATCGTTTGAGCACAGGCTCTTTTATCCAGGAGTTCAACAGAAAACGAGCAGGTGTCTCCCAGGAAGGATTACCGGTTGTCACTTTTTCAGAGGATATCACTTTCCATCTTAACGGCGACACCATTCGCGCCATCCATGTTCCCCAGGCCCATACCGATGGCGACAGTTTCATCTATTTCAAGGCCGCTAATGTCATCCACGCCGGCGATATCTTTTTCAACGGGTTCTATCCATTTATCGATGTCAACCATGGCGGCTCCCTCAAGGGCATGCTTATCGCAGTAGACCATATATTAGCCCTGGCAGATGACAGCACCAAAATCATTGCCGGGCACGGACCGTTGGCCGATAAAGAACAGTTAACAGATTACCGGCAGATGCTTGCGACCGTCTATGAACGACTGAGAAAACTGAAAGCGGAAGGGAAAACTGCTCAAGAGGCGGCCGCCACAAACCCCTTGGCTGACCTTGATCCCCTATGGGGGGATGGACTCTTCACAAGTGAGCGCTGGATTGAATTGATCTATTCCGGAGTCTGAGAAACCCATCGCCCTGACATGAAGGCAGGTGATTGGGCCCAGGCCCAGAACTACCTGGATAGAGGTGGAAAAACAGATCCAGGGAGCAAAGAAGAGGGCGTTGATTGATGCAGTTGGCACCCTTGCATCTCGTGCCGACCCTGAAATTTTTCTCTCAGGAACAAGACGCAGTTATTCATAGGGCGTGCCCCGTAAAGGGTCCTTTCCAAGAGGCACGCCAAAAATGGTCAAAGCCACGCTTCAGTGCTGATCAGTAAACAGGCAATCAACGACTAGTCAATTAGCGGACGAATGCTGCGCCGGACAAGGCCAAGAGACCGAAAAATCCTTCACCGCCGACAATCCTTTATTCAGCTGTCGTTGGATCAAGCAATTTCTCAATTTCACAAATACTGTTGACGGGAAATTCGCCTTTGCGCGCATGTTCACGTATCGTTTTTTCATCAGGTGCAATGTAGATACAATACACCTTGTCTTCAGTAACATAACTGTGAACCCACTGAATCTTCGATCCCATTTCCTCCAACACAGCACAGGATTTTTGGGAGATGCGCTGCCAGTCCATTGCAGTTAGATCTGCAGCCCCGAGAATTTCTCGCTCAATAATAAATTTAGGCATTTTTTCCTTCCAGATAAATTGCGGTTTAGCAGACCTTTCCTTCTGCCATATTCAATTTTTTCGCCTGCGCAGCCAGGTTATGATATCCCACTACCACGAAAGCCACACTCCATCTGCAGCCATTCTCCAACAATTGAGCAAGACAAGAATGTCTGTTCCAAACAGAGTATGGAGAAACTATTGCAAGTTACAAGCCAAACACGTAATCTCGTAGAATCAGCCAGTAAGCAGAACCCGCCCAGCCCCCCATGGGACATAATGGCCACTAAAAAATAAGAAATTGAAAAATTGATACCTGACCAACTCCCTCAGGCCTCGCAAAAGGTGCACGGAAGTGGCCCCAAAGGATGGCGGACAGAATGACCCAGCAACAGGGCCACCTTGGGGCAAAAAGCCCCAGGCCCTCCAGGGGGGTGGGAAGAGCGGAACAGAAGAGGTTTTTGTTACCTGAAGCCCAGGCACCTGCTTCCCGGTGCAACTCAAAAGAGCAGTTGCAAAAATTTTTCACGAAACAAAAAAAGCCCTCTTCTTCGAGAAACGCAAAGAAGAGGGCTGAGATATTGGTTATCGGTCTGAGCTAAAGACATTCAGGGAAGGATGTTCCCTCCCCACACAGCGCCAGAAAAGCCGATGCATGCAGATACTGTTTGCCTCCCCGGAGGAGACAGGGATTTTTTTTCTATTGCAGTCAACAAATCAAGATCAAGCCATACCCCTCTCGGATCCTCTCACGCTTTCCCCTCTTCCAGGATCTGCTGGACACACTGAACGAGTTCGCTCATTATCAGTGGTTTTTGAAAATACTTTCTAATGCCGAGAGCGAGGGCCTTTTCCTTGTTCATTTTTTCACTGTAGCCGGTGCAGAGAATCACCGGCAAATTTGGCCTGATCTGCAGAACCTTTTTGGCCAAACGGTCTCCTGTCAGATGAGGCATTGACATATCAGTGATAATCAGATCGTACTGATCAGGTTCTGCAGTGAAACTTTCCAGTGCCTGGACGGGGTCGGAGAAAGTGGAAATTCGATAGCCGTACCTGGTAAACATTTTCTTCGCCAGACCCATGAGAGCCACCTCATCATCAACAAAGAGGACATGGGCGCTCTTCCCCAAAAGAATTGAAGAGGTTTCACTCACATCCTCAGCGGCGGTATTACTTTCTACGGTGGGCAGATAGACATGAAACGTCGCCCCATGGCCCAATGCACTGTCAACTGATATGTATCCTCCATGATTCTGGACAATGCCATGCACCACAGCCAGCCCCAGCCCTGTGCCCTCCCAGACCTTCTTGGTGGTAAAATAAGGTTCAAATATTTTTTCCCTGATCTCTCTGGCGATCCCCAGGCCGGTATCACTCACCTCCAGGTGCAAATAATCACCAGGGCTTACTTCGCCTCCCAGGACCGGATCATCTGCAGTAATTTCCAGTTCTTTCAGTGAAACCAAGATGGTGCCATCTGTGTCACGCATGGCCTGATAGGCATTGGTACAGAGATTCATGACAATCTGATGAATTTGGGTGGCGTCTGAGAGCACACATTTACGAGAAGCGATATCCTGCTTTATTTCTATGGAAGTCGGTATAGAGGAGCGCAGAAGTTTTAAGGCCTCACTGATAACAAGAGCTATCTGTAACGGAACCTTTTTCTGTTCACTCTGACGACTGAAGGCGAGGATCTGCTTAATAAGTTCTCTAGCTCTTCTGGCCGCTACAGAAATTCCTTCCAGGTCTTCTCTCAGTTCCGGATCTTCCTGACACACCATCTGGGCCAGTTCCGTATAGCCAAAGATCGCAGAAAGGATGTTGTTGAAATCATGGGCAATGCCACCGGCTAACGTGCCTATTGCTTCCATCTTCTGCGCCTGTATCAGTTGCTTCTGTATTTTTTCTCTCTCTTCTTCCGCTTTTTTTCGTTCACTGATATTGCGGGTAACACCAAGGATATTGGTTGTTTCACCCTTTTCGTTGTAGATGAGAGAGGCAACAATTTCCACCCAGACATACGATCCGTCTTTGTGGAGATGCTGTAATTCCAAATTCCTGAAATAAGGCTCTGTTGGCGGACGGAGCTTACTTTTTTCCAATTCTTCCTCTACCGTTGCAAACACTACTTCCTGGGATGCCGCGGTAAAGGTGGTTTCTATATTCCTAGCCAGCATTTCTTCGGCTGTATAACCGCATAACTGTTCTATGGACGGACTGATATACAGATAGGTTAACTCCATATCCATCATCCAGATAACATCTGTAATATTTTCAGCCAGCAAACGATAGCGTTTTTCACTCTCCTTCAATTCGGAAATTTTCTTCTGCAGCTGCGGATAATAACTTTTCTGGATAGAGGTTTTACCCAGACCAATGAGATTGGAAACGGCTTCACTGGTCCTGCTGTTTTCAGAGGGCCTCTTCATAAATCACCTCGAGATCTCGACGATTCGCTTCCCGTGGATTCGTAACAATACAGGCATCGTTGATTGCCTTCATAGCCAAATGCGGAATATCAGCTTTTGTTACATTGACAAGCCCTAGGCTTTTCGAAATTCCCAACTGATTTCTCAAATCCTTAACATGTCTAAAAAGGGTACCTTTTAACTCGTTAGGCAGCATACCCCGAGAATCTATCCCCATGGTATCGGCAATCACTCGAAACCGTTCAGGGGCCGAGTCAAAATTATAGTTAATAACATGTTCCAGGAGTAGAGAATTGCACTCGCCATGCGGCAGATCCAGAAGCCCGCCCAGGCTATGGGACATGGCATGAACCGCCCCCAACACTGCATTGGAAAAAGCCAGACCGGCTTCCATACTGGCAAGCATAATGTTCTCCCGTACCACGAGATCCATGGGCCTGGCTTTGATTTTTGGCAGGTTGACGCTCAAAAGTTTGATGGCCGCCAAGGCATGGATATCGGTCATCCCAGAGCTGGCAATTGACACATACGCCTCTATGGCATGAACCAGAGCATCTATGCCGGTGCAGGAGGTGAGATAAGGGTCCATCGTGGTGGTTGTTTCAGGATCAATGAGGGCCACATCAGGTATAACTATTTTACTGATTATGGCAATTTTGATCAATTGCTCCCTGTTGACAATCATACAGAACTGAGACAAATCAGCAGAAGTCCCGGCGGTTGTAGGGATGAATACCATCGGCGGCAGCGGTTCCTGAATCCGGTCCACACCTTCATACTCAAGGATATGTCCACCGTTGGAAATAACAATACCAATGCCCTTGGCGCAGTCCAAGGGGCTTCCACCGCCAACAGCAATGATAGCATCACACCCTTCTGCCAAGTACAGTTGCGCCCCTGTCATGACTTCTGTTGCCCTGGGATTGGGGGTAACACCTGAGTAAGTGACAAATTCTATCCCGGCTGCAGATAAGCTATTTTCTACTTCCCTGGTCCATCCCGCCTTGATGATGCCCTCATCCGTAACGATGATGGCTTTTTTCGTATGAAAATTTTTGCAGTACTGCCCTGCCAGCTTACGGGAACCATTCCCGAAAATTATTTCAGGAGCAACAAATTTTCGTAAGTGGTTTAAAGAAAAAGACATAAAAATCTCACAAAGGGTTACTATGATAAAAATTTACTGCTGAATTAGCCAGCTAACAACATTCAGCCTCTCTGACGAGAGTAGAGGACCCCTTTTGGAATGTCAACCACCATTTATCAGCATAACAGAGAAGGCCCCATGGGATTCGAAAATCCAACGGAGTCCTGGCCAGATAAACCAACTTGATATCAAACAACAAAAGACCCAGGTGCCAATGATATGACAACCGGACAACCGGTCATACCTTTGGCAAGACAGCTACAAGCGGAACGCTCTGCAAAACTACATGGACGGACAAACAGAAGTTCACATTGCCAGAGCCCCTCTCAAAGCAACAAAAACGATGTCTTTCCAAACAGATGGAGTAACCAGATTACCATCGACACCAAACCGCTTCCCGCAAGGTGCAACTCATGAAAATCATAAAAAGTATTGCCTTCCCTTTCTTTTCCGTGGCAGCTCTCATGACCCTTTATCAGGTAGGAAAGTTCTATCTTCTGAAAGGGTCTTACACGATCTGGCAGTCCCATGTCATGACGATTATCTTCACTTCATTAGGAGCCACCATTGTTTCCCTTGTCATGGTGAACAGAACGGAGAAAATTGATAGAGATAAAAAAGAACTCGAATTACGGGAATCAAAACTCAAGACGCTGCAGATAACAATGTTTACCGTTCACCACATTGTGAATAATTTTCTCAATCGACTGCTCCTGATACGAATTGAGGCTGAAGAAAAAGGAACCATCTCTCAAGAAACCCTGGAAAAACTGGAAGCAGATATTGTCGATGTGAGCAAAAAACTGGTGGCGTTAAGTGAAGTGGAAAACCCGGAAAACCCGGAAAATTTTAACAAGTTTTTTCCCAAATAAAGCGGATTATTCATGTCGTAACAGCATCTCTCAGCATCAGTATGGCCCAATATATTCTTGATCATCGCAAGAGCCACAGGAATCAAAACAGGCCAACTCGTTCACTGTCTTCAGCAAAAATCAATCCAGTGCGGTCAGCTCGTCTCTCGCCAGCCCCCATTCCGATTTTTTCCAGACAAAAGGTAACTTCTTCCCCCTTCGGGAACCACTCCCTAGCCATTCGACACCTCTGAAAAAGACATGCTACACTTGCAACTGGTCAAGAGGGAAAGAGTAGCTACAGACTCCCCTTCCCATAAGCAAAGGAACCCAGCACCAGAATAACTCAGGGCGCTGCCGGCCATAATTTAACCTGCCAATCGCCACAGAAAATAATACAATAATGTAATTGAATCCACCTAAGACACTGAACGAATATAGATTACAACTGTTATCACCCCCATCCACCCAACAGAACAACACCCAGAATTTATTGTTCTTTGATAACAAATTCTGCAATAAGCGGATTACTTTTCAATCGCAAAATGCTATAACTAAACAGTAAGCAAATAAATTGCAAAAAGGATGAGTATGAACTCGAACAAGCCCAGCAAGAAAGACATCTCGTTGTTTCTGGCACTGGTACTCTTTATGTTCTTTCATGTCTCAAACAGCCTCTGTCTTGCGACCCCTCCTCCCCTACCGCCATCATATGTTGGTTCACAGGCATGTAAACCCTGCCATGAAACAGAATTCGAAATTTTTGTCACCCATGCCAAAAAAAGCAGATCCTATCAGAGCATAGAAAGACTGGAAAAAGGTCTGACAGAGAACGACTTAAAAAAATGCTATGCCTGTCATACCACGGGCTACGGAAAACCCGGCGGTTTTACAAGCCTCGAAGAGACGCCGCATTTAAAAGACGCCGGCTGCGAAGTCTGTCACGGACCCGGTTCAACTCATATTCTCGATAAATCATTAGACAGCATAATACAGGAACCAACACTCCAGCTCTGCAATACATGCCATACCTCTGAGAGAATCAAGGCCTTTCGCTTCAAGCCCCTCATCCATGGTGGAGGTCATTGACATGCTCTTCTTCCGTACTTTTATTCGCAAGCATCTCAACCTCAGAAGCCTGCTTGCCTTAAGCGTCGCCATCATCATGGGAGTGGTGGTTTTTCTCTGCCTCACCAAACAGCGTGAACAGATAAAAGAGAGAATGACCGCCTATGGCCAGGACATTAAGTCCCTTGCCTATGCGGGTATCAAACATCCGATGTCAGTTGGCGACAGCCCGTCTATAGAAAAACAGCTTTTTGATATTGAAGATGAGTTGAAGAATGCTGAGATATTCATATTCGACTTCAATCAACGCATCGTCTTTGCCACCCATGATGAGAATATCGGCCAGAATGTGTCGGACATCACCCACTATCTGGAAACATTGGCCGCCCTGCAATTGCTTCTTACCGAAAGTGGTGCACCGCTCAGTTACATTGAGGAAGAGAAAGACGGCAAAAAATACCTGATTACCATCCACGCCATCCTTAACAACAATGAATGCCACCACTGTCATGGCACGACAAGACAGGTTCTTGGCGGACTCATGGTCAGACAATCAACGGATGCAACCTATGCCGCCATTGCCACATTACGAAACCAGACCATTATTATCTCCATTATCGGTGTAGGCGCTCTGCTCTTCCTTATTTATTTTCTCGTCGCAAGAATGGTGCACAACCCGGTCATTGAACTGGCAGCCAAAGCAGAGCAGCTGGCCAGAGGCGATTATTCCGTATCCGTTCCCGTCACCAGCGAAGACCCTATCGGTATTCTTGGCAGCTCTTTTAATTCAATGGTGCAGAGCATAAAGGCCCAGGTAGAATACGCCAACAGCCTGAAACACGTTATTGCCGACCCACTCATTTTCGTCGACAAGGATTTTGTTATCACCTTCATCAACCAGGCATGCGCCAAGTTGACGGGATACAGCAAAGAAGAAATAGAAGGAAAATCCACCTGCCGGGACATGTTCAGAAGCGACATCTGCAGAATTGATATATGCGACACCACATGCCCCATTAAACAGTGCCTCGTCTCGGGTGAGCCTGTGCAAGGGATCAGGACAACGATACTCGCCAAAAATGGTCGTTCAATTCCCATCATGACAAGTGCAAGCGCCTTGAAAGACGCGCATGGCAGCATCATCGGGGCTGTCGAAACATTCAGAGACATCTCTGTTGTTCTCGAAGGAGAAAGACTGCACTTTGTTCAGCAAACAGCGGCAAAAGAAGAAGAACAGCGCAAATATATTGAATCCAAGGCGGCCAACCTCCTTGCCGTCTTATCCCAGGTTTCAGACGGCAACCTTTCAGTGCGTGTTGAATCTTCCGACAGCAGTGAAGTCATGGGAAAAATCGGGGAACACATAAATGACACTCTGGACAACCTGGAAAAGATGTACGAGCAAATTTCCTCATTCGGAAAAAAAATGGAACTCGAGGTGGCCACAAGAACCAAGATGCTGCACGCCAGAACCCTCCTTCTTGAAGGGGCCAACAGGGAGCTGCAGGAACTGGACAGGCTCAAATCCTCCTTTCTGGCCAATATGTCCCATGAACTGAGAACCCCCATGAACTCCATTCTCGGATATACGGAACTCCTCCTGGACCGGGTTGATGGCGAGATAAACAGCGAACAGGAAAATAGCCTGTCAAAAGTTGAGAACAATGCCAAGCATTTGCTGGAGCTGATAAATGACGTCCTTGACATGTCAAAGATCGAAGCAGGAAAAATCGAATTCGACATCGAAAAATCAGACATCAAAAAACTCTGCGAATCTTTTGTTACTTTTTTTCATCCTGCCATCCAGGCAAAAGGGCTCTTATTTGAATTTGATTTTGCCGACAATCTGCCACCGGTCTATATCGATGAAGAAAAGGTCAGACAAATTTTCAACAATTTACTAGCAAATGCCATCAAATTTACCGAGCATGGCGGCATAACCATCCATATCAAGAATTCAACCCTCGGGATCGCTGCCGGTGACGAACCTCTTTTTGTGGAGATATGCGTTGAAGACACCGGCATTGGTATTGAAAATAAGGACATGCACACCCTCTTTGACAAATTCTCCCAGATCAATGTATCCACCACCCGGCAATATGAAGGAACCGGCCTTGGTCTCAGCATAGCCAGGGGACTTGTAGTCCTCCACAAAGGTGTTATTTGGGTGGAGAGTACCTATGGCAAAGGCAGCAAATTTTACTTCACCCTGCCCTGCCAGAAAAATATCATTGAAAATACTGAAAAACCCATCATTGAAACATCCATGGCAAAAACCCTGTCCGAATATTTTGACAAACCTGTCGAGATTTTTCTCAAGGAGGCAATTTATGCCGGAAAACCAGTCAAATGTTGGGAGCACACCCATTGCGGACAGACGAGCTGTCCCGCCTACGGCAACGAGGAACACCGCTGCTGGCTTATTTGCGGAGTGCACTGTAAAGGGGTTAAGATATCGAAATACCCAGAAAAAGCCGAGTACTGCAAGACCTGTGAAATCATAGAAAATTTAGTTATCGACACCTACCAGCCCTCGAGCAGTGATGAGAATGTTACAACCAACTCTCCTGAAAACAGTAAAAAGAAAAAGACGATACTCGCCATTGACGACAACCCCGAGGTTATCGAACTGATCAAGAAAAATATCAGCTCTGATTATCATGTGGTGGGACACTTAACCGGCAACAATGCCTTCGAGAGGGCAAAGGAGCTCCAACCTGTAGCTATAACGCTCGATATCATGATGCCTGACAAAGACGGCTGGCAGGTTCTGCAGGAGCTCAAGAACTGCCCTGAAACCCAAGACATCCCCGTCCTAATCCTCTCCATTATTGATAAGAAAAAAATGGGGTTCAGTCTCGGCGCCACAGAATATATGATTAAACCCATTAATAAAAAAGCTCTGCTCCACAAATTAAAGAACCTGGAAAAAATAACAACTATCAAAAATATTCTCCTCATCGACAATGACACAGACACAGTGGACACCCTCTCTCTTTTACTGAGCAAGGCAGGATACAGAATAACAAAAGCCTCTAACAACAACGAAGCCATCGAGGCAATTCACCGAACGATTCCGGACCTGATCGTTCTCAACCCGATACTGGCCGATGGAAACGGTTTTGATGTCATAGAATATTTCAAAGCCGAGAAACATATACAGAATATCCCTCTGGTCCTTATCACAGAAAAGGACTGGGATGAAAATGATATCCAAGAGCTCAGCGGAAGAATTCAGGCTACCCTGAATAAAAACATTCTTTCGGAAGAAGATCTGGTGGAGGAATTGAAGAAAGCAATTAACAAACTGTAGCAATGAGAACATTTTCTCCTATAAACTGATGCCGAGGTACTCTGCAATGGAAACAGATAAAAAAAAGATACTGATAGTTGACGACAATGCTGACAGTCGCGAACTCGTGATGAAAATCCTGAAAAACACAAACTATCAGTTATCTGATGCCATTGACGGTGAAGACGCTCTTAATAAAATCAACGCCGACAAGCCAGACCTGATTCTGATGGATATTTCCATGCCGAAAATTGACGGCTACGAGTTGACACGGAGATTAAAAAAAGAAAAAGACCTCCGTGACATCAAGATTATTGCCTTAACAGCCCATGCCATGAAAGGTGACAAAGAAAAGGCACTGGCCTCAGGATTTCTCGGATACATAGCCAAGCCAATAAATGTGCGAATGTTCGGTGAACAAATCAAAAATTTTTTAAATACACCTGAGTAAGTACAACCATGACAGCCAAGCCAAAAATCCTGATTATTGACGACAACTTAGATACCGTCGAGCTTTTGCGAAAAAGATTCCGTGCCGAAGGATACGACACAGATGAGGCCTATGACGGCATGGTGGGCCTGGAAAAGATTCGCAGCTATGATCCTGACCTCATCCTTCTTGATGTCATGATGCCTAAAATGGATGGTTATGAAGTCTGCGAAATTGTAAACAATGACGAAGCGATCAAGCATATCCCCAAAATTATGCTCACCGCCAAAACCAAGGTACCCGACAAGGTGAGAGGCCTTGACATCGGCGCAGACGACTACATCACCAAGCCTTTCGACTTTAAAGAAGTAGTGGCCCGTGTCCGTTCTCTTCTGGCCAAAAAACTTGAAAACTCAGAAATTGCGGAGCAGGAAAAATTCAGCGCTCTTGATCATTTCCTGGATGAGGTCTCCCATGAAGTGCGCAATCCCCTGGTGACTATCGGCGGCTTTGCCCGGCGCGTCAAAAAAAACCTGCCGGAAGGGAGCGAGAACTCCCGCCATATGGACATTATTTTACAGAATGTAGAGGTGCTGGAAAAGATGGTCCATAAACTGATCTCCTTAAAAAGTGCCAACCTCTGCTACCGGGAGTCCTCAAATATCAATGAAATAGTCGACAATGCCTTAAGCACTTACAACCAGGAAATTGAAAATAAACAGATCACCCTTGTTACCCACTTTATGGAAAACCCTCCCCTGATCTGTGCCGATCAGGAAAATATCACCATGACCATCGCCCATATCATTGAAAATGCAATTGAGGCCATGATCGGGGAAAAACGGGTGCTGACAATCAGTACCTGCATCAAAGAGCACTATTTTGAAATTGAAATTTCGGACACAGGCAAAGGTATCGAGAAAAGCAAAATAAAAAATATCTACGATCCTTTTTTCACCTCAAAAACCTATGGTCCCGGATTCGGACTCACCTTCGCCCTGAAAACGGTGCGAAGCCACCATGGTTCAATATCTGTTGAAAGTAATGAGAATCAAGGGACTACTTTCACCATCAGACTGCCAATGAAGTCTATCGTAGCCTAACGGCCAAAACCGACTTGAGCAAAACGATAAGCCATCACCCAACTTTTGCAAGCAAGCGAATCAATATAGATGTCAGGGGGACTATCCTCTGTGCACAAGTAAAAACAATCCATTTCTGCAGGCAGGACGGAGAAGTCAGAGAAATAACCAGCGACTGACAAAGGAGGAGTCGGCAACAGATTGCCTGATAAGCGATGCCCCCCCCCGCAAAGCCGGCCAGAACAAGACAGTCCTTCTCCTCAGATGCGAAGGGAAGGACTGGCAATCGACCGTGGACAATCTGCAGGGAGGAAGATATTCCCTTATGCTCAGGCAACCTGCTGGAATATGTGCTTTTTGGCCCCGCAAATGGGACAGCGCTCCGGTGGCTTGCCAAATTCGATATGACCACAGACAGGACAGAGGTAAAATTCGGCCTCCTCCAGATCCTTTCCATTTTTTACCGCCTCGAGGGCCAGGTTGTAAAGCTTGGCATGGACCTCCTCGGCAGCCACGGCAAAACGAAACATGACCTTGGCCTTATGACCTTCCTCCTTGGCCTGTTCAACCATGGGCGGGTACATATCTGTGAACTCATGGGTCTCACCGTTGATTGCCTCCTGGAGATTTTCAAGGGTGGACCCTACCATGTCCAGAGCCTTAAGGTGGCCCTCGGCGTGGATGCGCTCAGCCTCAGCAGTAGTGCGAAACAACTTGGCGATATTCAACAGGCCCTCTTTTTCCGCTTTTTTGGCAAAGGCTCGGTATTTCTGGTTGGCCTGGCTCTCTCCGGCAAAGGCCTGATTTAAATTTTCTTCTGTTGTCGACATACGTTTCTCCTTATATTTTCATTTTTCTTCATTCTTACGATCAGCATTCACTCTTGTTTTGAAACTATTCAGCAGCACGTCATCTTCGTCCATTGAGGTCTTCTCGAAGAGAACAAGTATGCTTCGAAGTCAGAACTGAACGAATAGAAGGCACTGCTCTCCAGTTAGAGAGCAGTACGTTGCCCATTATTTGATCCTACCTGAAGAGTACTCTTTTTTATACTCTAGCCCATCTCTTTTGTTCCTTCAACCGGAAACTGGAGCACTCTCCAGGGAGCGAATGCCTGAACTTTCATGGGGTCACAAGAGTGCCTCCTCTGCTTCAGTATGACCTCATTTCTGTTGCTGCCCCCTCACCCATGGTCACAACGGCAAGAGAACAAACACATCGTTTACAGGTGCATATTTTCAAGCTTCTTCTCGGATCAGCAGAGGCACCCTGAACAGGAATGCTGCTTCACTTGTCACCCTTGACTAAGCGATAGCTTTAATGATAAAAATGAGTAACGGTCTTTTTTTACTGCATTCATCAGGAGGATGACATGTTACGTCCAGCCACCCTTATTCTGACTGCCCTGCTCCTTTTTCCAAGCCTCTGCCACAGCGTTTCCATCGATAAGGCCTGGAACGATGTCCAGGCCCCGGAACAACCTGTATTGGCTGCGGTGACAATAAATCCTGACAATACGGCCCTGCTCATCCTTGACATTGAAGAGCGGACCTGCAATATGGAACGACGTCCGAGATGCCTGGAAACGGTCCCCCGTATTGCCGATCTTATGACCCGGGCCAGGAATGCCGGAGTCAGAGTGCTGTACAGCCTGACTCCACAGGGGACTCCCGAGACCATTTTGCCCCAGGTCACTCCCCAGCAAGGAGAAACCATTGTCAACTCCTCAGTGGACAAATTCTGGAAAACCGATCTTGAAATGATCCTTGCAGAACAAAAGATAGACAATGTCATCATCACCGGCACAGCGGCCCACGGCGCTGTCATGCATACCGCAACTGCAGCAGGATTCAGGGGAATGGGAGTCATCCTGCCCGTTGACTGCCTTTCGGCTGAAGATCTTTACACCGAACAGGCAACTGTGCAACTCTTGAAAACCGGGCCAGGGACGAGAAAACAGATCACCCTGACCAGCAGCCAACTTATTACCTTTCCCTGAACAGTGAAGAGACAGAAAAGTCGATCTTTATTCACGGAGCTCAACGATAACTGAAGCCAAGGAGCCCTTATGGTATTACGGAACTTCCCGGAAGCGGTCAAGGAGTTCGCCATTCAGACCTATCAGAAACCAAAAGATGAACAGGATCTGCGACTGACGCATGTCTCCTTCAGCGGGACACCGCAAAAACACCCCTACAACCCGGACAAGGTCATCCTGGTAATCGACCCTTACAGCAGCAATGTCTCCTACTACGAGTTTTTAACTCGAGACATCTCTTTTGTCGAGGAACTCAGCAACCTGGTCGATTCAACCGGTCGCATCATTCCCTTGATGCGACTCTGGGTCAAAAAGAAGAGCATCGGGACCCGCTCCACCCCCTTTGTGGTGGCGGATACCAACCAGCCCCTGTAACCAGGAGCCGAGAGTGACGCAAAGACATTCTTCCGGGAAGTCTGTTTTTCAACTGCCTGACGCCAACAGGGTTTGCAGCGGCGTGTACTCCATGGCAAAGGCCTCGGCGACCCCGCGGTAGGTCACTTTTCCGTTAACCACATTCAAACCGGCCCCTACGCCTGGATTGTCAATGGCGACCTGACGCCAGCCTTTTCCGGCCAATTCCAGGGCATAGGGAAGGGTGGCATTCGTCAGGGCCATGGTGGAAGTCAAGGGGACAGCGCCTGGCATATTGGTTACACAGTAGTGGATGATACCATCCACCTCGTAGATAGGATCTCTGTGGGTCGTTGGCCGCGAGGTCTCAAAACAGCCTCCCTGATCAATGGAGACATCCACCATCACCGCCCCTGCCTTCATAGTGGCCAGCATATCACGACTGATGAGCTTCGGAGCCCTGGCACCATGGAGGAGGACTGCCCCGATGACTATATCAGCATGCTGGACCAGTTCCCGAATGGTTGCCGGTGACGACATCATGGGAAAACAGTTTTTGGGCATGAAAGCAGAGAGGTGGCGGAGACGATCCAGGTTCATATCGAGAAGATACACCTTGGCCCCCAGTCCGCAAGCCATCTGGGCGGCATGAGTCCCCACCACCCCACCACCGATAACCAGGACCGTGGCCGGGGCTACTCCGGGAACTCCGCCAAGGAGAATTCCACGCCCACCATGGGTACGCTCCACGTATTTGGCTGCCTGCTGAGCCGCCATCCTCCCTGCCACCTCGCTCATGGGGGTAAGCAGAGGCAGGCTGCCATCACTCCCCTCAATGGTCTCATAGGCGATACAAACGGCCTGTCGCCTGAGCATGGCCCGGGTCAACTCTTCTGCGGCTGCAAAATGAAAATAGGTGAAGACGACCTGACCGTTGCGGATCATCTCATATTCTTCAGGCTGCGGCTCCTTGACGTGCATAAGCATCTCAGCAGCTGCAAAAATCTTGTCAGTCTCAGCAACAATCTCGGCTCCGGAAAGAAGATAGTGTTCATCAGCAAAACCACTGCCCAGGCCTGCCCCCCTTTCCACCAGAACCTGATGACCATGATGGACCAGAATTTCCACACCGGATGGAGTCATAGCAACCCGGTTTTCCCCAGCTTTAATCTCTTTCAGAACACCAACGATCATTATTTTCCTCCAGATTCACAGGCAAACGCTACCCAGTCATATCCGTTCACAGGCTCCTGGGACTTTCGCTCAAGATCACGGCCACAACACCAAGCCCCAGACAACGAGGACGAGAAGCAGAGCGAGTAGAACCGCTGCAGAGCCCTGATCCTTTGCACGTCCCGACAGTTCATGCTGCTCACTGCCGACTCGATTGACCACACTTTCCACGGCGGAATTCAGCAGTTCAACGATCAGGACAACAACTATGCTCCCCAGCAGAAGAACTTTTTCCACTCGGTCTTCTCCCAGATACAGGCCAAGGGGGACAAGGAACAGGGCCAGGAGCACCTCCACCCGAAAGGCCTCTTCTTCCTTCCAGGTAAGCAACAGCCCCTGCAGGGAATACCTCGCACTCTGTACAATTCTTCTTTGGAAAAGATTCACCATATTCATCAATAACCAACCTCCAGGCAATGCGTCTCACCAACAGTGTACACCCTCCCAGCTCAGGTTACAAAAAATGACTGCGGTCATTTTTATTCTTGCTGCAACTATTCCGGCCGGATACAATCACGAACACAGTCAGTTATTGCACAGGAGCAAAAGCATGGGTGGAGTGCGAGAGAAAAAAAAACGACAGACCAGAAAGGCCATTCTCGATGCAGCAATAACCCTTTTCGCAAGCAAGGGGTATGAAAAAACAAGCATGGAGAAACTGGCAAAGGCGGCAGGGATAGGCAAAGGTACCATCTACCGCTACTTTCATACCAAGAGTGAAATATTTCTCGCCTTTTGTGAAGAGGAGCTTGATTTCCTTCGTCAGGAAATAAGCCAAAAAACGGATACTCACAAACCATTACTGGAAACCCTGGTAGACATATTTATGACTAATTTTCAATATATTACCCGTAACAACGATTTCGGCAGAGTCTATTTACGCGAGCTTGTTTTTCCGACGAAACTGACCGTAGATCGGACAAAAGAGATGGACAATCGTTTCATCATGTTCTTTATCCCTTTTTTTGAAAAAGCCCAGAAGCGCGGGGAGCTGCGACAGGACCTTGAACTCCTCTTTGCCATCGGCCACTTTTATTCACTCTATCTCCTCACCCTCTCGGCCTGGTACTCCGGTAAGCTCCTTGAAGAAGAAGATGTCCTTATGCTGTTAAGAATGCTCTTTAAACAGGCGCTCACCGGACTGGCACCTGGTCCTTCTCCATCACAGCAGCTCCCCATAGCCAATGAACACTAATTACGCACCACAAACCAGGCGTGCCAGAATCGTTTTCCTGGTCTGGGAGAATCTTCCCCGTCTCTTTCTCCTGATTCTTATCCTCTGCACAATTCTCGGCTTTTTTGCCATCAAAGAGAAAGGGAAACAGCTGGCAGAAGAAAAAGCCAAAGCCGAGGTCGAACAAAAACAGGCACTCAATGTGGTTGTCCTGGACATTCAACCCAGCCCGCTCCGCAACCGCATCAACCTGCCGGGAACCGTCGAACCCTGGCAGCGCCTGGAACTCTTGGCCAAAATCGGCGGCATGGTAGAAGAAGTTCTGGTGAGAGAAGGTGATCAGGTGCAGGAAGGAACTGTTTTGGCCCGGATCGAAGAGGCTGATTATCGTATTGGCCTGCAGGCTGCTCAGGCCACCTGGACTCTGGCCCGCGCAGAATACCAACGGGGCAAAACCATGCATACCAAGGGGATCGCCACCCAGGCAGAGCTGGAAAACCTTCATGCTCGACTGCAGACCGCCCAGGCAACCCTGGATGATGCCCAGCTCAAACTCTCTCGCTGCACAATAACAGCACCAATGTCCGGAGTCATCCGCCGCCTGGACGCCAAAGCCGGACTGCTGCTGGCCGTGGCAGATCCGGTGGCCGAGATCCTGCAAATTGAGCAGGTAAAAGCTGTGGTCGGGATTCCTGAATCGGATGTGACAGCGGTACGTGGTCTTGATGAGATCAGTCTCTCTATCCAGGCCCTGGGAGATCGCCAGCTTAAGGGGAAAAAGCACTTCCTCTCTCCGGCTCCTGAGAGCAATGCCCATGTCTACCGGCTGGAACTGGCCCTGGCCAACCAGGATCTTTCCATCCTTCCCGGAATGTTTGTCCGTGCCGATATCATTAAAGAAGAACGGGCAAACGCCCTGGCCATCCCCCTCTATTCAGTCATCACCCGCAAGGGGGAACAGTTCATCTATCTGGAGGACAGAGGCGTCGTTCGTAAGCAATTGGTCCAACTCGGCATCATGGAGGGATGGATGGTGGAGGTCACAGATGGATTGAAAGAAGGGGACAGGGTGGTGGTGGAAGGCCATCGTGACATAGAAGACGGCCAGGAGGTCCGGGTCATCCGCAGTCTCTCCAGCCCGGACCGATGAGCCCTTAGCCTATGCGGACAGAAGAGCCTTCGTCAGATCCTCTCGATGCCTCCACCTCTTTCATGGCCAGGCAATCGAGAAAGCGGGAACATCCCATCACTCAACAGCAAGTCCATAGATCATGATCATTTCTGATACGGCGGTCAACAAATCTGTTTCGGTACTGGTCCTGGCCGTCATCATCCTGGTATTCGGCACCTACTGTTACCTTGCCCTGCCCCGTGAATCGGACCCGGACATCACGATTCCCAATGTCTTTGTCTCCACGACCTACCGCGGAGTCTCCCCAGCTGACATTGAAACAGCCATCACCATTGAGATCGAAAAAAAGCTCAAAGGCCTGGACGGCGTCAAAAAGATCCAATCCGTCAGCTCTGAGGGCCTCTCTTCCATCAATGTCGAGTTTCTCACCGGCATCGATATCAACCAGGCCCTGCAGGATGTCAAAGACAAGGTAGATGAGGCGCGGGGAGAACTGCCCAATGACCTGGAAGATGACCCCACAGTCTTTGAGGTCAACTTTTCTGAGATGCCCATTCTTATCTTTTCTCTTTCCGGTACCTGCGGCCTCCCCTGCCTCAAAAATATCGCCGACGATCTTGAGGATGATATTGAAACCATTCCCGGGGTCCTGGAGGTGGAGATCAGCGGAGGCCTGGAGCGGGAAATCCGCATTGAGGTCCTGCCCGAGAAACTGGCCTATTACGGGCTCACCATCAACTCTCTGCAGCAGGTGGTGGCCAGTGAAAACCAGAACACTTCAGGAGGGGCCATCCGCCTGGGGAACGGACGCTTTCAACTCCGCGTTCCCGGCGAGTTTGAAACTCCTGATGAGATCTACGGTCTGGTTCTGACCACCCACCAGGGGGATCCCGTTTATCTCAAGGATGTGGCCCGGATCATCGATGGTTTCAAGGAAGAAACCAGTCGTTCCCGCCTGGACGGTCACCAGGCCGTGAACATTTCAGTCAAGAAACGAAGCGGAGAAAACATCATAGGGATTGCCAGAGCTGTAGATCAGGCCATCGCCAAACGGCAGCCAACCTGGCCGCAGGGAACCGAAATCACCAAGGTCCTGGATAAATCCAAGGATATTGTACGGATGGTGGCTGATCTCGAGAACAACATCCTTTCCGGTCTGGTCCTGGTCGTCATTGTCATCTTTTTTGCCATGGGTATCCGCAATGCCCTCCTGGTCAGCCTCGCCATTCCCTTTTCCATGCTCCTCTCCTTCACCATCCTTTATCTCCTCGGCATTACCCTGAACATGGTGGTCCTGTTCAGCCTGACCCTGGCCCTGGGCATGCTGGTGGACAATGCAATTGTCATTGTCGAAAACATCCACCGTTTCATGGAGCAGGGCGTTCCTCGTAAAGAGGCGGCCATGAAGGCCACTTCAGAGGTGGCCTACCCGGTTATCGGCTCTACGCTCACCACCCTGGCGGCCTTTTCCCCCATGCTGTTCTGGCCCGGAATCATGGGGGAGTTTATGAGTTACCTGCCGCTTACCCTCATCATCACCCTCTCCTCCTCGCTCTTCGTGGCCCTGGTCATCAACCCGGCATTCGCCTCGATCTTTCTCAAAACCAGGAAAAAAAGCCAGGCCCTTACCCATGATACGGAAGCTGCAGAGAAGCCGGTACAGATCAACACCCCCCTCCTCCGTGGCTACTCGTCCGTGCTCAGTCTTGCCCTGAGCCAACCTCTCTCGGTCATTGCGGTCGCCTTTTTCATTCTCATCCTCATGGTGGAGGGATGGCTCCTGGTGGTGGGCCTGGAAAAACCCAAGGAGTTTTTCCCCGACATCCAGCCGAAAGGCATATACGTCAATGTGGATATGCCGGAAGGTGCCGATCTGAACTATATAAACCGCATCATGCAACGCATAGAAGGTGCTGTGGCCAGTGCTGAGATAGCGGGAGCAGAAACTGAACCAACAGAGGATGACTACCAAAAGGCCCTTACTCCCAGAGACCACATCCACGATGACGGTCGAACCTTTGTCGGTCCTTCCGATCTCGCCAACATCCGGACCATCTACATGAAGGCCACGGTGGAAACCGGTGGAGGAAGCGCATTTGACAGCAATACTCCCAACCATGTCGGGGTCCGTTTTCTCGACCTTGAGCAACGGTTTCAATCCTCCCATGATACCTTGACTGCAATCAGAA
Organism: Pseudomonadota bacterium; assembly: GCA_018817385.1. GTDB lineage: Bacteria > Desulfobacterota > Desulfobulbia > Desulfobulbales > Desulfocapsaceae > Desulfocapsa. The sequence goes on along the minus strand of JAHIUA010000087.1, from coordinate 65,196 downwards.
AACGGGTGCAGGACATCCCGGGAGGAAAGATCAGCCTGGCCAGCGAGGCCGAAGGTCCGCCCACCGGCTCTCCCATCAATATAGAGATTGCCGGTAACGACTTTCAGGTCTTGGGAGAAATCGCCAGGAATATACGCGCTATTATCAGCCAGCTGCCCCATGTGGAAGATGTACAAGATAACTTTGTTGAAGGTATCCCCTCCGTCCAGGTGCAGGTAGACAGACAAAAGGCCGCACTTTTCGGTCTCAGCACTGATATGATCGGCTTTGCCCTGAAAACGGCTTACAACGGACTGGAAGTCTCTTCTCTGCGTGAGGACGATGAAGATTACGACATCACCGTCCAACTCGGTGAAGAAGACCGAAGAGTGGTCGATATCCTCCACGAACTGATGATCCCGGCACCTAACGGCAAGACAGTCCCCCTCTCCACCCTGGCCACCGTTACTTTTTCAGGCTCCATCGGTGAGATCGTCCGCATCAACAACGAACGGGTGGTGACCGTCAAAGCCAATGTGGATGAAACCAAAATCCCGGGTCCGGTGGCACGAGCCGTGGCGGAGAAGGCCCTGGCAAAGCTACCCTTACCCCCTGGATACAAGGTCACCTTTACCGGTGAATTTGAAGATCAGCAGGAATCAGAGGCCTTCCTCAGCAAGGCCTTTGTCATTGCCCTGCTCTTTATATTTCTTATTCTGGTGAGTCAGTTCAACTCTGTGGGTCAGCCCTTTATCATCATGACCTCGGTCATCCTCTCCCTGGGCGGGGCCTTTCTGGGCCTGATGCTCTTCAAACAACCCTTCGGCATCATCATGACCGGAGTAGGAGTGATCTCTCTGGCCGGGGTGGTGGTAAACAATGCCATAGTCCTTATCGACTATACCAACCAGCTCCGCCTGCGGGGAATGGCTATCAAAGAAGCAGTCATAGCCGCAGGAGCCACCCGCTTACGCCCGGTTCTCCTCACTGCAATCACCACCATCCTCGGACTCATCCCCATGGTCAGCGGGGTCTCCTTTGACTTTCGCAACCTGGCCTGGTCCTGGGTCAGTGAATCCAGCGAGTGGTGGCGTTCCATGGCCGTCGTCGTCATCTTTGGTCTGATTGTCGCCACCTTCCTCACCCTGGTGGTGGTCCCCAGTCTCTACTATCTCTTCCATCGCTTCATGGAAAACCAGCAGCAGGTTCGAGGGTGGCTGCACAGACAGTACTGGCGTCCCTATCCCCTTCTGTCAGGAGAATCAAGGGAGGAAAACAAGGAAAGTTAAGCGCTACCATACCAGCCTGCGCCCTCTTCTCTGCCTGTTCCTGATCCTGCAAACTCCACCCATCGGTGCCGCTGCATACCGAGCCAAAATCACCCATGCCCAAGACCAGGCCGAACGAGACCGTATCCAGGGAATTGTCAGGAGAAAAAAAACGGATACAAATCAACACCCACCCCAAAACAACTCTCATACCGCCCTCCTCCATTTTTTTCTGCTCAGCAGATTCAGTGTTTCGGCAACGGCCGATCTTTGCTATAAGACATATTAAATCGAATGCTAAGCTCTATAAAATCATCACAATCGAATCGTTCAGCCCGGAGGATTAAAATGAATGCGCAGCCTATACCCTTCTTGACCACTCTCTCCCTCGTCTGTCTCCTCTTTCTCCTCAGTGCATGCGCCGGTGGTCCAGCCACCCAACCAGTACCTGCACGCGAAGGGCAGAACAGTACAGCGACAACGAGTCCTTCTGAAGGAGAAAAAGTAGAGTTAGGTGCCATTGAAGAGATCCTGGCCAAAAAAGTGCTGCAACCACCCTATGACAATATCATTATCAGGAATTTTACAAGCAGTTCACAAATTCAGACCGACTACCCGAAAAGTATTCAGGAGTGTAAAACACACATCATTGATCAGTTGAAAAACAAAAAGACCTATAAAAATGTCACGGATAGCAGCAGTAAAAAACTTTCCGGAAAAAGCGTAATCGTAGATCTGAAGATTGTCGACATGCGTATAACAAGTGGTGCCGTTCGTTTCTGGGGCGGGGCCTTTGCAGGAAGTTCCTTCATGGATGTTCTGGTCGAAGTGCGGAATGCAGGAAGTGAGAAAATACTTTACAAACAGGTTCTTACCACCTCAAACAATGCCTGGGCCGCATCGTACAATGGTGGTTCTAGCGACACCAGCCTGCCCGCTGATTTTGGCACCCTCATCGGCGAATATCTCTCTAAGCTTATTCCTGCGGCCAAATGATACACTTCTCCAGTTGACCCTCCCCTCCTCTACGCACCATGGCCAAGAGGGGGAGGGTCAGTTCCTCCTCCTGGCCGGGTGTCTGGCCTGCCAGACAGTTTTTCCGCCCTGCCCCTCTCAATCATTGCCCCCTAATTCCCCTGAGTGCAGGCCAAACCCTTCCGCCATGATCTTCTCAGCCGGCAAAGAGAAGGATGCCAAAACCAGTCAATATGACTCCTGAAATTTTTCCCACAAAGAACACTCCCTTGCCCAGACGCTCCCTGACCTTCCCACGGCTAACCAACACAGCGCCCAAACAGTCCCAGAAAAAAACAGTAGCCATCATCCACAGACTGTAAAAACAGCGGAGGACAAGAGAGGTCGCCGGGGAAACCATCGCCGCAAAAAGGGAGAGATAAAAGATGAACAGATACACCCCATTGGCCATGGCTACCCCCCACACACGGAAATAGCATAGCGCAGAGGCAAACGAAGAGAGATCTGTAGAATAAGAAAAGAATCAGGCCCTGGACTGAGGAAGGCCAGGAAATGGGCAGCTGCGATCAGTATAAACTCCATAGTATCCCCCTTTAAGGGAGGTCTATAGTAGCGTTTTAGCGCAAAGAATTATTGTATAAAATTGACGCGGTATTGATGCGAGGTCACGGTGGTCATGGCCTTGAAGATTCGATGCATGTGACTCTGATCAAAAAATCCACATTCCAGGACCTTATCGCCTCTATCTTTTCCCTGTTGGAGAAGTTTACGGGCCTGCTCTATCCTGCAGTTCATGCCATAGGCATGCGGGGTAATCCCCTGCCTGGCCTTGAACTGACGCAACAGGGTATAAAGATTTGCCTCGAGCTGGAGGGCAAAATCATTCAGACCCAGGTCTTGCTCAAGATTTTGACTGAGCAACGTTTTAAACCGTTCAATCTGTTCGGGAGGGGCCTCAGATTGCTGATATGGTCTGCAGGCTCGTGAAAAAATATCCACAAGCAATTCTGCCAATGCCTCGTCTTTGAGAAGAAGAGAGGCCTGATTCTTCAGCAACCATTGCATGCAGGTCGTATAGCGATGATAGAGAGCATTGTCCGCCAGACAAATGGGAGAGTCACCGGCACAAAGTTGGCAGTCTGCCACAGACCCTTCTGCACCTGCCGACACCAGTCAACATCCAGATAGAGCATATACTACCTTCTTTGTTGGCTGGCCTCGCAATTACAGGCATGGAGGGTGTCCGGATTGATCAGGGCCAGACACCAGCGGCCAGAACCCACTCTCTTCCTGCACCCGATAGCGGACCTCTCCACCGCCATGGCCCCGACGCTGAAAGCCTGGTGCAGATGCGGCTTAAAGCTATTCTTACTGGAGCGAGAATAGAGGACCTCAGCAAACGGAAGCCTCCTGTCTTTAATAAAATACTCCCCGTTCACCCTGCTCCACACCATTCTCGCATCGGAGCCAGGTCCGAGTTCCAGAGCCCGGAAGTGGCCCCGACAAAGAGCTCCTGCCCCGTTGCAGTCATCTCCAGCTATCCCTTGAGAGCCGAAAGCACCACCTTGGCCACCTGATCATACGTATTGGCAAAATGGACTGTAAGCCCCTCCTTGATATGATCGGGGAGGGTATCATAATCCCCCTTATTGGCTTCTGGCAGGATCAACTCTCTTATTTCATTTCGCTTGGCACCGATCACTTTTTCCTTGATCCCTCCTACAGGCAAGACCTTGCCTGTAAGAGTGAGTTCTCCGGTCATGGCCATGTTTCGTTTCATGCGCCGATTCAGACCCAGGCTGAGCAGAGCCGAAGCCATGGTCACACCAGCACTGGGGCCATCTTTGGGCGTGGCCCCCTCTGGCACATGGAGATGGATGGCATGGGTCTGGAAAAAATCCTCCTTGATTCCATAGTGGCCGACATGGGATTGAAGAAAGCTATAGGCGATCTCAGAAGATTCCCGCATGACATCGCCGAGCTGTCCGGTCTGCTTAAAACCTCCCCCCTCCTTAAGGATGGCCGTCGCCTCCACGGAAAGAGTCACACCTCCCATGGCAGTCCAGGCAAGACCGGTGATGATCCCGACCCCGGTTAAAAGGGACTCTTTTCTGAAAAATGGTTTCCCCAGGTAGTCCTCCAGGTTCTTGGCCGTAATAGAGATCTTCAGTTCCGGCTCTTCCAGGAGCTTGACCACTGTTTTTCGGACAATCTTGAGGAGATGCTTTTCCATCTTTCGCACTCCGGCCTCCCGGGCATAGCCGTCAATGAGCAATTTCAGAGCCGCCTCACTGATTTTGAGCTGATTCTTTTTCAAACCGCCCTTTTCCAGAGCCTTAGGCCAGAGATGATTCCTGGCAATGGTAATTTTTTCTTCGGTGATATAACCAGAAAGGCGTATCATCTCCATACGATCGAGGAGGGGACCAGGAATGGTATCAAGCTGATTGGCTGTACAGATAAAGAGGACCTTGGACAGATCCACTCGCAAATCCAGATAATGATCAAGAAAATCAGCATTTTGTTCCGGATCCAGGACCTCAAGCAGGGCAGAGGCAGGGTCTCCACGGAAGGAGGCGCCGATTTTATCGATCTCATCAAGCATGATTACCGGGTTGGCGGTCCGCACCTCTTTTAAGGCCTGAACAAATTTTCCAGGCATGGAGCCGATATAGGTGCGACGGTGCCCCTTGATCTCAGCCTCATCCCGCATGCCGCCAAGGCTAAAACGATAAAACTTCCTCCCCATGGCCTCGGCCACCGAGCGGCCAATGGAGGTCTTACCCACCCCAGGAGGACCCACCAGCAACATGATGGAACCGGCAATCTCTTTTTTATAGGCCCCCACCGCAAGAAACTCGATGATTCGTTCCTTTACATCATCCAAGCCGTCATGGTCCCTGTCCAGAATTTTTCTTGCATCCTTAATTCCCAGTTTATCCTCGGAATAGACACCCCAGGGTACTGAACTCATCCAGTCGAGATAGTTCCTGGTCACGGCATATTCCTGTGAGCCCTTTTCCAGATAACTCAGTTTTTTCAATTCCTCTTCGATACGATCCGAAACAGGCTGCGGCGGGAAAAGGCCTTTCAATCGTTTTTCAAATTCATCGACATCAGCACTCCGATCACTCTTGGTTATCCCCAACTCCTTCTGGATGGTTTTAAGTTGCTCACGAAGAAAAAATTCCCGTTGCCGGCTGTTGATCTTGTTGTTTACATCCTTATTAATCTCACCATGGAGTTTGTTGATCTGTACTTCCTTTTGCAGGAGAGGGAAGACACGCTGCATGCGCTCAAGGATAGGAATGGTCTCCAGGACCTGTTGCAACTCTTCGCCACTAGCCGTGGTAAGCGTTGCCGCAAAATCGGTGAGAGGAGAGGGTTCGTTAGGTGAGAAGTACTGCAGGGCCTGTTTCAACTCTTCACCATGGAGAGGGTTTGACTGAACCAGTTCTTTGACCGCAGAGATAATTGACAGGGCATAGGCCTTGGTCTCCGTATTATCCAATACTGCCTTCACTTTTTCTTCAACCAGATATTCCACCTCGACACTGAAAGGGACCTTATTACTGAGCCAGCGGATAATCCGAAAACGCTGTATCCCCTGACAGAGAAAATGAATATTGGTTTCCTTCATGGTGGGTTTGAGAACCTTCCCCACACACCCTATCTGGGAAAAATCATCGGGGCCTGTTTCCTGGACAGGAATATTCCCGGCATAGACGAGCCCGACAACCTTTTGTTCAGTCTCTCCGATCTTCTGGATGGTTTCCTTCCAGTATTCTCCGCTAAGAACAATGGGTTGCACCTGACCGGGGAAAAAAGGTCTACTGGAAATGGGAATGAGGTACAGGTGTTTGGGAAGGACGTGATGAGGAAGGGTAATCTCGTTCTGTGGTTCACCCTCTTGGATAATTTCTGCCTCGGCATGGGTTTCGCTTTTATCTGTCATGAGGTCTGCGCTCCTATTCAATGATGGCTTTATAATAATCCTTATTCATCAATCCGATAGTTATGATTGATTCTAACAGGAGATTGGCAGGAGGCAAACAAGAAAAAGAAATTATTTTTCAGGTGCTTCCAATTCTTCTTCCAGTTATATTAGCCACAAATGAACAACTCACCTGGCAGAACACCCCCAGCTCACTCCATCTACGGAATGAACCTGACTAGACAATCTACTGCTGGCAACGCTTACAAATCTGGAGGTTTTTGCAAGTGATCCGTATCGGCGTCCTTTCGGATACCCATATCAACAGACCGTTACCTGACTTTGCTGCGCAAGTACAAAAGGTCTTTATTGACTGTTCCGTTATCCTCCATGCAGGTGACCTCACAGACCTCTCCATCCTGGAAGTCTTTGCTGGCAAAACAGTACACGCCGTGCATGGCAATATGTGTACTCTCCCCACCCAGCAGACCCTGCCCTCTGCAAAACTGATCCAGCTGGATGGATACAGTATCGGTCTTTGTCACGGCGCCGGAGCACGACACAACATTGAAGAGAGGATGTGGAACCTGTTTCCCACTGCCGATTGCATCGTTTACGGCCACAGCCATCACCCTGTCTGCCACCTAAGCGGAAAGACCCTTTTTCTCAATCCCGGTTCTTTTCAGGGTACGGGGCGTCATGGCGCTCCAGGCAGTTACGCGATTTTGAGCATAGACAACGATGGTCTCCATGGATCTCTGCATCAACTTGACGAGGGATGGTCATGAAAACACTCTGGGCTCCCTGGCGCATGGAACATGTACTGGGAAAAGCAGCGAAGGTTACAGGCTGCCTCTTTGAACCTCCCGGCAGCCAGCCCTTCGCCAGGGAAACACTCCTCCTTTATCGGGATACACAGACCGTGGTCCTGCTCAACCGCTTTCCTTACACAAACGGCCATCTGCTCGTGGCCCCACTTCGTCATCTGGCCTGTATTTCTGACATGGACCAGGAAGAAGGAGCGGCGGTGATGCAGATGCTTGCAGCGGCCACCCGCATAGTCCGGGAATGTCTCCGACCCGACGGCCTGAATGTCGGCTGTAACCTTGGAGAAGCCGCCGGGGCAGGAATCGCCGATCACCTCCATTTCCACATTGTTCCCCGCTGGGAAGGTGACCATAATTTTATGACTGTTCTTGCCGAGATACGCAGTGTGCCGGAACACCTTCTGACCACCTACGACAGGCTCTTGCCAGCATTCCAGGAACTTCTCAACAGACCAGGAAGTAAGCAATGACTAAGGTTGCAAAAATCACCCCAATGCTCCAACAGTACCTGGAAATCAAGGAGCAGCATCAGGATGCCATCCTCTTTTATCGAATGGGTGATTTCTACGAGATGTTTTTCGACGATGCGGTCACAGCCGCCAAAATTCTCGGCATCACCCTTACCTCACGCAATAACAAGAATGATGCCAATCGGGTTCCCATGTGTGGCATCCCCTTTCATGCCGCCTCCACCTACCTGGCCAAACTGGTCAAGGCAGGGCGTCGAGTTGCTATCTGTGAACAGACCGAAGAGGCAAGCCAGGCCAAGGGAATCGTCCGCCGAGAAGTCGTTCGAATTATCTCTCCAGGCCTGATCACCGACGAGCAGATCCTGGATGATAAAGACAACCTCTATGTGGCAGCCCTCTCCTGCCAGGAAAAAGGAACGCAAACGACCTACGGCATCAGCTTCCTGGATCTCTCCACCGGCTCGTTCCTGGTCGGCGAATTTTCCGAAGAAACAGGGAAGGGAGAGACCGTACTCGATCAACTTACCCGCATGACCCCCGCTGAACTGCTTGTCAATGAGGTTCAACATGCGGCGGTAAAGTCTCTGATCTCCACAGCTGAGACCCTTCTTCCCGGCCTCTGCATTACCTCTCGTCCGCCATCTCTTTTCCACTATCCGCACTGTGAAGAACTGCTCACTGAACATTTTAAAGTCACCAATCTTGCTGGATTCGGGTGCAGTGCTTTCAAACAGGGGATTATTGCTGCCGGGGTCCTCCTGGACTATATTCGCGAGACGCAGAAGACAGAAATCGGACATATCGAACGCCTGACCCCCATCGACCTGGACCTCATCCTCCAGATTGATGATTCTTCCAGACGCAATCTGGAGCTGACTCAGACGATTATCGGTTCCAAACGTGAGGGCTCTCTCCTCTCAGTCCTGGATCAGACCTGTACCCCAATGGGAGCAAGGCTGCTGAAACAGGAACTTCTCTTTCCCCTCCAGGATGTCCATCGCATCAATGCCAGGTTAGACGGGGTCCAATTCCTCTACAACCATACAAAACAGCGTAATAATTTTCGCCAGCAGCTCACCGCCGTCTATGATGTAGAACGGCTCAATAGCCGAATGGTACTGGGCAACGGAAACGGACGCGACATGCTGGCCCTCAAACATTCTCTGGCCAGACTGCCGGCCATCAAGGAGTTATTACTCCAGTGCGACGTGCACAGAATCAAAGCAATCGCGGAGGAACTCGACACCCTTGATGACCTCCATCTCCTTATTGAAGAGGCCATCCATGAGGAAGCCCCGGTCACCCTCCGTGAGGGGAGACTGATCAAAGAAGGCTACAATAAGGAGCTGGACGAACTGGTACATATTCAGCGACATGGGAAGCAACTGATCCTTGACCTGGAAAGCAAAGAACGGCAAGCATCCGGCATTGCCAAACTCAAAGTGGGATTTAACAAGGTCTTTGGCTACTTTATCGAAGTGAGTCGACTCCAGGCTGACAAGGTGCCTGAATCTTACATCCGTAAACAGACCCTAGCCAATGCCGAGCGCTTTATCACCCCTGAGCTGAAAGAATTTGAAAGCAAGGTCTTAGGGGCTCAGGAACGGCGTCTGGAAATCGAATACCTGCTCTTCACCGAGATTCGTAAAAAGCTGGCCGCTGAGAGTCCCCGTTTGCTGAAGAGTGCCCAGCTGTTGGCCAAAATTGATTTTCTCGTCTGTCTGGCTGAAGTGGCCCACCTCTATCACTACCGCAGACCTGAGGTAAACGACGGCGAAGTTATCAACATTGTCGAAGGCAGACACCCGGTAATCGAACGATCCCTGGCCAGCGGGAAATTTGTTGCTAATGATGTCTATCTCGATCAGCAAAAGGACGAGGTCCTCATTATCACCGGCCCCAACATGGCTGGGAAATCCACCGTTCTCCGCCAAACCGCTCTCATCGTCCTTATGGCTCAGATGGGCTCTTTTGTGCCCGCAGAATCTGCAACTATTGGTGCAGTGGATAGGATTTTTACTCGAGTCGGGGCCATGGACGACCTGCGAAGGGGCCAGTCTACATTCATGGTGGAGATGAATGAGACCGCCAATATCCTCAACAACGCCACCGAAAAAAGTCTGGTTATCCTCGATGAGATCGGTCGCGGCACCTCCACTTTTGACGGTCTGGCCATTGCCTGGGCTGTGGCCGAAGATCTGGTCAGAAAGAATAATAAAGGGGTCAAAACCCTCTTTGCCACCCACTATCATGAACTCACTGATCTTGCCCTGACCGAGGAAAGAGTTCGCAACTATTCCATTGCCGTCCGTGAGTGGAATGAGACCATTATTTTTCTCCACAAACTGGTTAAAGGAGGAACGAACCGCTCCTACGGCATCCAGGTGGCGGCACTTGCCGGCGTCCCTGAGCGAGTGGTCAAACGAGCTGGAGAAATCCTCCTCAATATTGAGAAAGGTGAATTCAGTCAGGACGGAACCCCAACCATCGTCAAAAAAAGTGATTCTCCAAAACAGGGCAAAAGGTCTCATCCCAATCAGCTGTCCCTCTTTCCAGTCCCCGAGGAAAACCCAATCCATCTCTACCTCCGGGAACTTGACCCAGATACACTCAGCCCCCGTCAGGCCCTGGACGTGGTCTATGACCTCCTGAACCTCCTGAAGTGAGGCACTGACTCACTCGAGCTGCAGACACAGGCCACACAGCGAAATTCAACCAACCCTCTCAATCCGCCCCATGAGTGATGGAACAGTTCAGCCCCCTCATGAGGCGAAGAGAGCCAGCAATGCTCTCTGTCCTCCTAAAAAAATATGGCCCGATAATTTCGCCTCCACTCGACCGGACCAACCACAGCAACCTCTCTGGCCATTGAGGTTCTCTTCTTAGCGATAATAACAATCTTTCCCTGGCCTTTTCTTTTGCCTTCCCTCATGCTTTTATGTATACTTTCAAAAACACTGGATTCTTATAAAATTCTTCCCTTGCACGAGGCATCTTACATGTTGGCCATGCCCTACGAATCCATTTTCCACCAAATACTCAACAAGCTCTAATGTTTCGCCTTTTCACTCTCTTCCCCCTCTTCCTCCTCTTCTTCATCTCTTTTTCAGGCACCTTGTGTATGGCCGAGGAAGTAGAGGGTGTCATTTCTGAAACTGTTGCATTAGACAAACAGTATCAACAGGCAAAATTTTATTATAACGAACTGCATACCAACAGCAACCTTGGCAGCTCTCGAGATAACTGGCTCAATGGAGTTCGCAATTTCAGAAAAATCTATCTGGCAGGGCCTAAATCTGAATTTGCCGCTCCCAGCCTCTATATGCTCGCTCGGATGTATCTCAAAATGTACAAACGATTCAATGCCCCTGTTGATCTCCAGGAATCCATGTCCTACTATCGAGATGTGACAGCCCTTTTCCCAGACGATCGTCTCGCAGATGATGCTCAGTATGCTGTGGCGAAAATTTTTCTCAAAGAAAAAAATGACCCCCTCAGAGCAGCCAATGCCTTTGCCCACATCATAAGTAATTATAGAAACGGCGACATGTACCCCCATGCTGCCGACAGCCTCAAGGGCTTATCCAAAAGCCACAATATCCCCCTACCGGAATCCATGCTCCAAAGGAACGACATGGAGAATCTGACCAACGTCCTGCCTGTAAAGTACTGGTCATCGAACAATTACACCCGGGTCGCCATCAATGCATCAGGACCGGTAACCTATCAGGAAACACTCCTTGAAAAAGACGGTGACAAACCACGACGACTCTATATAGATTTTCAGGATTCCTATATAGACCCACGTTACCGATCCCCTGTGCCCATCGAAGATGGCCTTCTCAAGCAAATTCGCACCGGACAGTTCACCCCTGAGGTGGTCAGGGTAGTGCTCGACATTGAATCCATTTCCAGCTACAAGATTTTCAGCCTGCCCGACCCCTTCCGGGTAGTCATTGATGTCCGGGGTGAAGCCAAGGTTGCTACAGGAAAACCGGACAAGTCCTTACCCAAAGCTCCCTCCACTGTCTCATCCGATTTGCAACCAAGTGCAGATCTGCCCCTTGCAGCAATCATTGTCCTCGATGATTTCAAAAAGAAGGCTGTCGATATCAGGGGGGAACTCGTTGCACCTGCCACTGAAGATCCTCCACTGCCTGAAGTTCAGTTCTCACTGGCCCAGCAGCTTGGTCTCGGGGTGCGAAAAATTGTTCTCGATCCCGGGCATGGCGGTAAAGATCCCGGGGCCTCAGCCTTTGGCCTGGTGGAAAAAAATATTGTATTGACGATAGCCAAAAAACTCGCGCCAATACTTGCCCGACAGACCGGAGCAGAGGTCATCCTTACCCGAGATAATGATCAATTTATTCCCCTTGAACAGCGGACCGCTATAGCCAATACCAACGATGCCGATCTCTTCATCTCTCTCCATATCAATGCCCACCCCTCACCCAAGGTGCATGGTATCGAAACCTACTATCTCAATTTGACCACCAATGCCGAGGCCATGCGGGTTGCCGCATTTGAAAATGCAACCTCTACCCATCAGATGAGTGACCTCCAGGATATCCTCTCCGATATCATGAAGAATTCAAAAATCAATGAATCCTCAAGACTTGCCGGCTATGTCCACAATTCACTTTGCGGTGGCATCAATGGCATCAATGGATACAACTTTAAGAACCTCGGCGTCAAGCAGGCTCCATTTTATGTTTTGATTGGTGCTGAAATGCCCGCTATCCTCATTGAAATCGCCTTTATTACCAACCCCTCAGATTCTGATTTCCTCAATAAAGATAATTTTCTCAATACAGTGGCCAGCGAAATCACGGAAGGTGTACAAAGTTATATCCACAGTACGACAGCCAGTCTCTGATTCACCTCTTTCCCCTTTCCTGCCCCAAAAAAAAGCCCGCAGTTCCTTGCGGTGCTGCGGGCTCTGAATGAGGAAGCACTCTTTTTTACCAGTCAATCTGGTCACAGAGAAATTCTCTATCCTTTTTTAAATCCTGACCATTGAGATAGCGCTCAATAGACTCAGCAGCTACCTTACCCTGATAAACCGCCTTGGCAGCTGTCTGGGGACCGAGAACATTATCACCACCGGCAAAGATATAGTCGATCGAGGTCTGAAGAGTCTTGGGATCGGTGTGATAGGTTCCCCAGGAGGTAATATTTAATTCCTGCCCCTCATTAGCAGCATGATCCACATTCTGACTGATGGCCGGAATAATAGAATCCGCCTCAATCATAAAGTTAGAACCTTCTTGAATAACGGGGCGACAGCGACCGGAACTATCTGGTTTTCCGAGCTCCATCCGCACACATTCCACCTTGGAAAGTTTACCGTTCTTGGCATGAATTTTGACTGCTATGGCCAGAAATTCAATACGAACTCCTTCTTCTTCGAGATGATGAATCTCAGAAGGAGAGGCCGGCATTTCTTTGCGCGATCTGCGGTAGAGGATAAACACATCAGTAGACCCTAAACGGAGGGCAGTTCTGGCGACATCTATGGCCACGTTGCCACCGCCAACGACAACTACCTTTTTGCCAAGATCGATTTTTTCTCCGAGATTGACGCGCCTCAGATAATCGACCCCATGCAACACTCCTTCGCTGGTTTCTTCCCCTTCAATTCCTAATTTTCTGCTGGCATGGGCCCCGACACCATTAAAAATAGCATCAAAACCTTCCTCCTTAAGATCGGTAATGGTTTTGTCTCTGCCGATGAGGACATTGGTATACAGGGTTACACCGCAATTTTTCAGGGCATCTATTTCAGCATTAATAATGTCTCTCGGCAAACGAAAAGGTGGAATTCCGACAGTGAGCATACCACCATAAACCGGAAGGGACTCAAAGATGGTACAAGGAATTCCTTTATGGGAAAGATAATAGGCAACGGTCATCCCTGCAGGGCCGGAACCGATGATGGCAACCTTTTTATCCCCAGGAAGGCGACACTCAGTGTGCATATTTTTTTTATTGGCCACCATCCAATCAACAACGAATCGTTCCAGCATACCAATAGCGACTGCCTGACCTTTTCCTTTTCCGCGAACACATGAACCTTCACATTGAAATTCATGGGGACATATTCGTGAACAGACCGCAGGCATGGAGGAGGTTTCACGAATTTTCCAATATGCCTCCTCAAACTTCTTTTGGCGAAGTAACGCTATAAAAGCAGGGATATCATTATGAATGGGACAACCTAGCCGGCAGGATGGTTTTTTACATTGAAGACAACGTTCTGCCTCCAGGAGTGCGGTATTCTCACTATAACCTGCAACAATTTCATCGAAATTTTTTATACGCTCGGCCGGAGTCAATTCTACCGGCATCTGTCTGGCAATTGCCATACGCTCCTTGGCTTTCATACACGTACCTCAAAAGAATAGATTAGCCGTATCAAATTTATTTATACTAAAAGTGCAAAAAAAAGGCCGTCCGATAAAGGACGACCTTTTGCTACTATAGCCTATTAAAGTTAATCAGGCAATCTTTGATGCTTTAATTCGTGCCAGTGCGCGCTGCAGGGCAGCCTCTGCCCTGGTTTGATTAAATTTTTCATCATGCGCGGCTGCTTGACTCAAGCGTTTTTCAGCACGTTCTTTGGCTTTCATTGCTCTGTCAACATCTATCTCTTTGCCAAACTCAGCACTTTCAACGAGAAAGGTGATCTTATTATTGGAAACTTCAGAGAAGCCTCCACTGATCATCAGACTTTGTCGTTGTTTTCCCTGCTCATAGGTGAGAAGGCCGATTTTGATAGTAGAGAGAAACGGAGCATGATTGGCCAACACACCAAAGTCACCACCATAACCGGGGGCGTTGACGATATCGACATCCTCGTTAACTACGGCCCCGTTAGGCGTAACTACTTCTAAACGTATTTGTTGTGCCATCGGTTTATCCTCTTATGCTGTTTAGTTCCTTCGAAACACCATTCCCAATTGTATGGAGAGAAGCGTGTTTCGAAAGGAACTCTCAGACTTTTTACTCGTTTATCTGGGCAGTTATCTCTTTGCCTTCTCTTTGGCATCTTTTTCGAGAGCTTCAGCGATGGAACCTACCATGTAGACTGAGTTTTCAGAAATCTCGTCATGCTTTCCTTCGAGGATTTCCTTGAAGCCAGCAACAGTATCTTCTACGGCTACGAACTTACCTGGCATACCGGTGAAGACCTCAGCAACAGTAAATGGCTGAGAAAGAAAACGCTGAATCTTACGAGCACGTCCTACAAGAAGTTGATCCGCCTCAGAAAGCTCATCCATACCAAGAATGGCGATGATATCCTGAAGATCTTTGTATTTCTGCAAGGTGATCTGGACACCGCGAGCTACATCGTAGTGTTCTTGACCAACAACATTGGGGTCAAGAATACGAGAAGTGGAGTCGAGGGGATCAACAGCAGGATAAATACCAAGTTCTGCGATCTGACGAGAAAGAACAACGGTACCGTCAAGATGGGCAAAGGTTGTAGCAGGGGCAGGATCTGTCAAGTCATCAGCAGGAACGTATACGCACTGGACAGCGGTAATGGATCCTTTGGTGGTTGAAGTAATACGCTCCTGAAGACCACCGAGATCAGTAGCCAGGGTGGGCTGATAACCAACGGCTGAAGGAATACGTCCAAGAAGGGCGGAAACCTCTGAACCAGCCTGGGTAAAACGGAAGATGTTATCAACGAAGAAGAGCACGTCCTGTCCCTCTTCATCACGGAAATACTCAGCAGCTGTCAGACCGGTCAGGGCCACACGAGACCGCGCTCCTGGAGGCTCAGTCATCTGCCCATAAACGAGAGCAGCCTTGGGAAGTACGCCTGAATCCTTCATCTCATGATAGAGGTCATTCCCTTCACGGGTACGCTCTCCAACACCACAGAATACAGAAATACCACCATGATGCATGGCGATGTTATTAACCATCTCCATCATGATAACGGTCTTTCCACAACCGGCACCGCCGAACAATCCCATTTTACCACCCATTGGGAAGGGAACCAGGAGGTCAATAACTTTGATACCGGTAGCCAGTACCCTTACCTCAGTATCCTGCTCAGTGAAGAGAGGAGCGAGACGGTGAATTGGCATAGTCTTGTCTGCGCTGATCGGTCCCAGACCATCAACGGGACGTCCGACAACATTCATGATGCGGCCAAGAGAAGCCGGACCAACCGGAATGGTAATCGGCAGTTCGCTATCACGAGCCTCCATGCCGCGTACAAGTCCGTCAGTTGCGTCCATGGCAATACAACGAACTGCGTTATCACCAAGATGCTGCGCTACCTCTATAACCAGGTTATCAGGCACATCAGAGATACCTGGATTGGACACCATCAGGGCATCCAGGATCCGTGGTAATTTACCGGGTTCGAACTCAACGTCAACGACCGGCCCAATAACTTTAATAATTTTTCCTGTGTTTTGCTCACTCATCGGGATTTACCTCTCCTCAAAGTCTTTATATTTTCGTATGGTTATTATCCCTTCAGGGCTTCGGCTCCGCCGACAATATCCATCAGTTCGCCAGTAACGGCTGCCTGTCTGGCCTTATTATAAATAAGGGTAAGATCTTTTACGATATCCTTACATGCCTTCGTTGCATTATCCATGGATGTCATACGGGCAGCATGTTCGGAAGCGCCGACCTCAAGCATGGCATGATAAATAATCACATTCAGGTACAAGGGTTGCATTACATCCATGATCTCTTCCGTTGAAGGCTCGTAGATATAATCACCGCTCATCTTGGCAACCGCTTCTCCTTCAATTACAACAGGGGTAATAGGCAGCATATCCTCAGCTACAGGAATCTGCCGAGCGACAGATTTGAAGTGACCATATATCACCTCTACCTTATCGCACCCACCATTTATAAAGTTCTGGGAGATATCCTGTGCGATTTCTCTGGCATTGAACATCTGAAAACCAGCCATGATATCGGTGTATTTGGTCCGGACTTTTCCAGATTTTTTAAAGGATCCAAAACCTTTTTTCCCCACACATACCAGGGTTACAGTCTTTCCTTCAGCCTCATACTCTTCAATCTTTTTATTGGCAAGTTTGGCAATATTGGCATTGAATGACCCACACAGTCCTCTGTCTGAGGTAACCAATACCAATTCAACAGTTTTCACATCCCTTACTTCCATAAGGGGAAATGAATCCGTATTTGCCCCACCAGAGAGGTTAGACATCGCCTCATTAAACTTGGAGGTATAGGGCCGGAAGGCCTCCATTTTATCCTGGGCTCCCCGGAGTCTCGCGGAGGCCACCATATTCATGGCCTTGGTGATCTGCGCGGTCTTTTTGACTCCGGCGATCTTATTTTGAACGTCTTTTAAACTCGGCATAACGAACGTTCTCCTCTATTATTTGAGACCCTTGGTTGCCTTAAAAGTGACACCGAAAGCTTCTAACACCTTGTTCAGTTTATCTTTGATGGCATCAGTAAAGACTTGTTGTTCTTTAAGGTCTGCAAAGATAGAGGCTTCGTTAGCCTCGATGTGGTTATACAACTCTTGCTCATAGTCTTTCAGAGAGCTTACGGGAAGACTGTCCAGAAAACCGTTGGCACCAGCATAGAGGATAGTCACCTGTTTCTCCATAGAAAGCGGGGAGTACTGAGGTTGTTTCAGAATCTCAACCAGACGCTCACCACGGGTCAACTGGGCCTGGGTTGCGGCATCAAGGTCGGAACCGAATGCGGCAAAGGCGGCCAATTCACGAAACTGGGCAAGATCAAGACGCAAGGTTCCTGCCACCTGTTTCATGGCCTTCACCTGAGCGGCACCACCAACACGGGATACGGAAAGACCAACATTGATCGCCGGACGAACACCAGAGAAGAAGAGGTTTGGCTCAAGGTAAACCTGACCATCAGTAATAGAAATAACGTTGGTGGGAATAAAGGCAGAAACGTCACCAGCCTGAGTCTCAATGATAGGCAGGGCGGTCAGAGAACCGGCGCCAAGGGCATCGTTAACCTTGGAAGAACGTTCCAGGAGACGAGAATGGTTGAAGAAAATATCACCAGGATAGGCCTCACGTCCGGGAGGACGTCTCAGAAGCAGAGAAAGCTCACGATAGGCTACAGCCTGTTTGGAAAGATCATCATAGACGATCAGGGCATGCTGTCCGTTATCCCGGAAATACTCACCCATGGAGGTTCCGGCGAAAGGAGCAATATACTGCATGGGGGCAGGATCAGAAGCACATGCTGCTACCACTGTTGTATATTCCATGGCGCCATGTTTTCTCAGCGCCTCAACAACGAGGGCAACGGTGGATTTTTTCTGGCCAACCGCAACATAGATACAATGAACATCAGTTTCTTTCTGGGCGATAATGGCATCCACACAAAGAGCCGTCTTTCCAATCTGGCGGTCACCAATAATCAACTCACGCTGTCCACGACCAACGGGGGTCATAGCGTCAACGGCCTTGGCACCGGTGTAGCAGGGCTCATGGACACCTTTACGGGCAATAACGCCTGGGGCGAGGACCTCGATCTTGGCGCTCAGTTTGGCATTGATCGGTCCCATACCATCAATGGGAAAGCCAATACCGTCAACGACGCGGCCTTCCATTTCTGGTCCAACGGGAACCTCGGCGATCTTTCCCGTACGTTTGACAAGGTCACCCTCTTTAATACCACTGACTGAACCGAGTACAGCACAACCAACATTGTCTTCTTCCAGATTCAGAGCAAGACCCATGATCCCGCCGGGGAACTCAAGAAGCTCCATGGCCATACAGTTCTGGACGCCGTATACACGTGCGATACCATCACCAACTGAGATAACGGTACCGGTCTCATTGAGGTCAATACTGGTTTCGTATTCGCCAATCTGATCTTTTATAATCTGACTGATTTCTTCGGCTTTGATTTGCATTGCTACGCTCTCCCCTTAATGGAATCTTTTAAACTCGCAAGTTGTGTTTTAATACTACCGTCCAGCTCGAGATCGCCAACTTTGGCAATAATCCCGCCGATAATCGAAGGATCTACGCTGGTGGTCAGTTCCACCTTCTTGCCAGTAAGCTTTTCTAATGTTGCCTGCACTTTGGCCTGCAATTCTTCACTCAATTCTACTGCTGAGACCACGTTACCATGGCTGATATTTTTTTCTTCATCAACCATGGCTTGAAACTCTTCCGCTATCTCCGGAATAATTCCAGCACGTTTTTTCTCCACCAGCAGGTTGAGAAAGTTGGCCATAATTTTTTCAACGCCCATGGAGGCAACAATACCTGCCATTACTTTTTCTCTCACATCCAGAGGATAAAGCGGATTTGTCAGAGCATCTGCCAGTTCGGCACCAGAGCCATAGAACTCGGCCAGACCCTGAAGGGCATCATTATATTGTTCGAACTTACCTTCTTCCTTACCAACCGCGAAAAGCGCTTTGGCATATCGTCGTGCTAAGATTATTTGTTTCACTGTACGGCCCCTACCTTATCTAAGTAATCTTCAGTAATCTTAACCTGATCCTCAGGGGTCAGATTCTTCACGATTAACTCCTCAGCCATAACTGCCGCTTGTTCAGCAACCTCATTTTGCAAGGTACGTTTGGCAGCAGTGATTTCGTTAGCAATAACCATTTCAGCCTGACGTTTGATGTCCGCAGCTGACTGCTCTGCCTTTTCAATAATCTTGGCCTTTTCAATTTCGGCCTGGGCAACTGCCTTTTGAACGATGGTACCAACGTCTTTTTCTACAGATTCAAGTTTTGCTGAAAAATCTCTATAGGCCTTTTCAGCTTGACTCTTCTTGGCCTCAAGGTCCTCAATCTCCTCTCTGATCTGTTTGCGACGAGCCCCCAGCCCATCAGCAATTGGTTTCGCGCCAAATTTGACCAGGATAATAAGCAGGACGATAAAGTTCATCACCCTGAAGCCAAGGTCTTTCAGCTTGTCTGGCGACAGACTGTCCTTTTTCGCTGCATGAGGATCGCCATGTCCCGCTGCTGCTTCGCCATGTACGGCAGCTGCTTCTGCAGCATGCTCAGTAACCACGGCATGACCTGCATCTTTATAATCCTGCATCTGGGCAGAACTATGCGGATCCGCAGTAGGCATACCCTCTCCCGGCGCTGCTTGGTCAGAGGCCCAGACATTTCCCACTGCCAGGGCAAACCACAGAAGCAGCGCAAACAGAGCACTTTTTCCGGCTGTTCGCTTCATTCCCCTCATTGTTACAGACTCCTTCCCAAAATTTTTCCTGCCATGGCAAGTGCAAATCCTTCGAGTCCCGCCTCAAGTTCCTTCCGTGCGGCCTGTACTTGGGATTTCACATCTGCCAGCTGTTTATCTTTTTCGGTATCTGCCTCAGCCTTGATAGCTGTAAGTTTTTCCTCTCCTGCTGCCTTTGCTCCGGCACGGGCTGTATCAAGTGCTGCCTTGGCCTGGCTTGAAGCCTTAGCCATTTTCTTATCTACTTCTTCCTGACGGCGACGAGCGTTATCCTCATACTTGGTCACATCATCTCTCATGCCCTGCAATTTACCCGCTCTTTCCTTTAAAATCTTGAGAATAGGTTTGTAGATGATTCCGTTTAAAAGAAACATCAGAACGAATGCGTTCACGATCTGAAACAACAGGGTTATATCCATTGTAACCATTTTTTCCGCTCCTGATTAGCTAAGATAATTCAAAAAAATACGCCTAAAATGAATAGCGATTCACAACTCGAAATTCGGTTGTACTGCATATGTAGAGCCATGTCAACTTTTTTGTAAAATAGGTTTGGGGTTGAATTCAGAAAAAGTTAAAATCCCCTTTTTTCTCGTTTCTCTTCCTTTTTTCTTCTCGTCGCCAAAAGTATTATTCAGCCAAAAGTGAACGGACATGTCCTTCAACTGAAGCGATCGCTTCACCAAGTTTATCAGGCATTGTCCCTCCCGCCTGAGCCATATCCGGACGCCCTCCACCTTTTCCTCCCACAAGTGCGGCCACTTTGTTAATCAAGGCTCCAGCCTTGATGCGTGATGTCAGATCTTTGGAAACAATGGCCAGCAAGGCTGCCTTGCCGGCAATAGCTCCTCCCAACACCGCAACACCACTGCCCATATCATCACGAAGTCTGTCTCCCACCTCACGCAGGGTCTTCGGGCTATCGAGAGGAATGACGGCAGCGACCACCTTCACGCCTTCAACTTCCACCGCCGCAGCGAGCAGATCGCCTAGCTCAGATGAAGCAAGCTGAGTTGAGAGTTCAGCCACCTGTCTGTCCAGGCGTTTGTTGGTCTGTATGAGGGCCTGAAGCTTTTCCTCAATGCCGTCAGCCTGGACTCCCAGTATTTCAGAGATAACCTTCTCACGCCTTACCTGTCCCTGCACTCGAGCCAGAGCCCTCCGCCCCGTAACAGCTTCTATGCGTCGTATCCCGGCTGCAATTCCTGCCTCTGTAACGATCTGGAAAAGGCCGATTTCCCCGGTTGCAGCCACATGGGTTCCTCCACAGAGCTCCTTGCTGAACTCGCCCACAGTAACCACCCGCACACTCTCACCATACTTCTCGCCAAATAGGGCAGTCGCCCCTTCCTCTATTGCCTGTTCCCGATCAACTACAGTGGTTCCGGTAATGACATTTTCTCTGATCTTCCTGTTAACCCGCTTTTCTATGGCCTGGATCTCTGCAAGGGTAAGCGGCGAAAAATGAGTGAAGTCAAAACGAAGGCGCGTCGGAGTCACCAGCGAACCTGCCTGTTTGATATGTTCACCAAGGAGTTCTCTCAGGGCCGCCTGCAGGAGATGGGTAGCCGTGTGATTGGCCGCCGTATCCCCGCGTTCACTCTCCGTGACCTGAAGATGGATACGAGACCCAGTCTCCAAGGTCCCTTCCGTGATCTGCACTGCATGGAGGATTATGCCTTCTCCCTCACTCCGGGTGCCTTGAATAGATGCCTTGCCGCCTTCCCAGGTAACTTGCCCCTTATCACCGTCCTGCCCACCTGACTCGGCATAAAAGGGAGTGCAATCAACAAAAAGACTTCCCGTTGCCCCTGCAGGCAGACGTTCTGTCACCTTTCCTTCTCCATTAAGGAGGCCAAGGATCGTGGCCTCAGCTGCGAGCTGTTCATAGCCGATGAAGACACTTCTTTTGCCGCTGCCAATCAACTCCTTTACACCCTCCCCGAGGAGACGAACCCCCTCTCCCTTTCTCGAGGAGCGGGACTGAGCCCGTTGTTTGTCCATTGCCACAGTAAAGCCGGCAGCATCGAATTTTACTCCTCGTTCCAGTGAGATATCACGAACAATATCCACCGGAAAACCAAAGGTATCATAGAGCTTGAAGATAAAGTCACCCTTGATCTCCCTTTCTCCCGCCTGTGCCAAACGGCCGACCTCCTCATCCAACAGGATCAGCCCGTGCTCCAGGGTCTCGCTAAAACGTTGTTCCTCACTGTTCACTACCTTGGCGAGCAAGGTGCTGCAATTGCGAAGATGGGGGTAGGCCCCAGTCATGGAAACCGCCACGACATCAGTCACAGCAGCCATAAAAGGCTTAGCAAGACCCAGATTACGACCATAGCGAATGGCCCGGCGCATGACCCGGCGCAGGACATAGCCCCTGCCCTCATTGGAGGGCAAAATACCGTCGGCCACAAGGAAGGTAGTGGCCCGGGCATGATCTGCAATAACCCGCATGGCCGTGGTATCGGCCTCATCGTCTCGATATTTTCGCCCTGACAGCTCCTCAAGTTTTTGAATGATCGGCTGAAAAAGATCGCTATCGTAGTTATTGAATTTTCCCTGAAGGACAGCGGCCACACGTTCCAGCCCCATGCCTGTATCAATACTTGGCCTGGGCAGGGAAGTCATGGTTCCATCCTCGGAACGATTAAACTGCATGAAGACCAGATTCCAGAGTTCGAGAAATCGATCACAGTCGCAGCCAACGGCACAGTCGGGACGACCACATCCAGCCTCCACCCCCTGATCGATATGGATTTCAGAACAGGGGCCGCAAGGGCCCGTATCTCCCATGGCCCAGAAGTTGTCCTTTTCACCCAAGCGGACGATGCGACCCTGAGGCAGCTCCTCAATTTTTTCCCACAAGGCATACGCTTCGTCATCATCGGTAAAGACCGAGACCCAGAGTTGCTCTGCCGGTATTGCCAATTCTTTGACCAGAAATTCCCAGGCAAAGCGAATGGCATCTTCTTTGAAGTAGTCCCCAAAGGAAAAATTCCCCAGCATCTCAAAAAAGGTGTGATGCCTTGCCGTATAGCCAACATTTTCAAGATCATTATGCTTCCCGCCAGCTCTGACACAGCGCTGACAGGTAACAGCACGGGTATACTCTCGCTTATCCTCACCCATGAACACCGTCTTAAACTGCACCATTCCGGCATTGACAAAGAGCAGCGTCGGGTCATCCTGAGGAACCAGAGAAGAGCTCTCCACCCGGGTATGATTCTGTTTCTCAAAATAGTCGATAAAGCGCTTACGAATCTCGTTTCCTTTCATGACAATAACTCAATAAATCGAAGTTGATAAAAAGAGAAAACAGGTCCTGTAGACGAAGGACTGTTTCCAAACTAAGGAGGAAGTAGCCTATAAGATATGAGGCAGCACGGCCTTAAACTCGGGAGTTCCGGCCTTTCCCAGCAATTCATAGATAATCATTTCAGCTGGTCCCACCGCTGCTCCCAGCGCCTCTATTCTGGCCAGGCCCAAAGCAGAATTTTTTGGCTCCCGGGATGAGACTGCATCGCTTACAACCCAAGGCATAAGACCATGGCCAAGCATGCCTATAGCAGTCTGATAGATGCAGATATGGGTCTCCACACCGACGAGAATAGCCGTATGAATGGAGGCGGGCAGTGCACTTACCAGCGCCCTGGTCTCTGGATGGGCCAAGGCGTTAAATTCTATCTTATCTGGCCTGACCACCCCATCCATCAGTTCTTCAAGTTCTGCGACATAGGGGCCCAGTCCTTTTTTGTACTGGGTATTGGCTAGAATCGGAATGCCAACAATTCTGGCACAATGAACCAGTTTTGTAATCGTTTTTATGACCTGATCCGCCTCATGAATCTGATTCATCAAACGTTCCTGGGGATCAATGATGTGAAGATAGCAGTTTTCCGGGCGAAGAAGCTGTCGAGGCATGGCAATCCATACAAAAAAAAAGAAAATCCGAAAGGCAGAAACAACCCTGTTCTGCCTCCATGTTGTAAACCGTTCCCTTTTCTTAAAACAAAAAAACGCATCCGTAAAGAATTACGGATGCGTTTCTTCTACCAACAGGTAGATGGACTCCTTACTGAGAATCAGTGGTCTACGGCGGAACCTGCTCCCATGGGAACACGAATATCCTCAACCAGGTGCTGAATATGCTCAGGTGGTGCCTTGGTAACGCTGGAAATGCTCAAAGCCACCGCAAAATTGATCAGTGCCCCAACAGCACCAAAAGCACCGGGGGAAATCCCCATTATCCAGCCGTCTGCAGTGTCGGCCAGTATGGCAGTAGTCTTAATAAAGAACCAACCTTTGTAGACAAAGATGTAGACCAGGGTGGAACCAAGACCGGCAAGCATCCCGAATACCGCTCCGACATTATTGACACGTTTGACAAAAATCCCCATCATCAAGGCCGGGAAGATGGAAGACGCTGCCAGGCCAAAGGCCAAGGCAACGACCTGGGCCGCAAATCCTGGAGGATTAAGGCCAAGGTAACCAGCCACCACAATGGCACCAGCCATGGCAATACGTCCCGCCATCAACTCAGTCTTGTCATTAATGTCTTTGGCAATAATCCCCTTGACGATATCATGGGAGATAGCAGAAGAGATGGCCAGTAACAAACCGGCTGCAGTGGACAAGGCCGCTGCAATGCCACCAGCTGCAACAAGGGCAATGACCCAGTTGGGAAGTCTGGCGATTTCAGGGTTGGCGAGAACCATGATATCATTGTCAACCTTGGTCATCTCATTTTGAACAGTCGCATCAGCGTAATTGGCACCGACATACTGCAGACGTCCGTCACCATTCTTGTCCTCGAATCCCAGGAGACCCGTTTTTTCCCAGTTGATAAACCAGGAGGGCAAGTTCTCAATCTTCAGGTTCTGGGTGGTATCCGGGGCAATAGAATCAGCCTGGATGGTGTCAATCAGGTTCAAACGAGCCATGGCTCCAACCGCAGGTGCCGTGGTGTAGAGTGCCGCTATGAAAATCAGTGACCAGCCGGCTGTGGAACGTGCATCACGAACCTTAGGGACAGTGAAGAAGCGGGTAATAACATGGGGCAGGCCAGCGGTACCAATCATCAGAGACATGGTCAACAGAAACAAATTAAGGGTCGAGCCTTTCTGCGATGTATAGGTCGCAAAACCCAGGTCCTTGAGCACCAGGTCCAGTTTATCCAGGAGATAGACATCACTGCCGGACATGGTGGAGCCTAAGCCAAGCTGGGGAATGGGATTGCCAGTAAGCTGCAGGGAGATAAAGACGGCCGGTACGGTATAGGCAAAGATGAGAACACAGTACTGGGCAATCTGGGTATAGGTAACACCCTTCATCCCACCGAGAACGGCATAGATAAAGACGATTGCCATACCGATATAGAGTCCGGTCTCAAAGGGAATTTCCAGAAAACGGGAAAAGGCCACACCGATACCCTTCATTTGGCCAATGACATAGGTCAAAGAGGCCACAATCAGACAGATGACGGCCACCACACGAGCAGTCTGGGAGTAAAACCGATCGCCGATAAACTCAGGCACGGTGAATTTACCGTACTTTCTTAAGTACGGGGCCAGGAGCATGGCCAGGAGGCAGTAGCCGCCTGTCCAGCCCATGAGATAAACTGAGGCATCATAGCCACTGAAGGCGATGAGGCCGGCCATGGAAATAAATGAGGCAGCCGACATCCAGTCGGCACCTGTTGCCATACCATTAAGAATAGGATGGACCCCCTTGCCGGCAACATAAAATTCACCGGTGGTAGTAGCCCGAGCCTTGATGGCAATAAAAATATAGAGGCAAAAGGTTGCCCCCACGACAGCATATGTCCACATTTGTAAATTAGTCATTCCTGCGCCTCTCCTTAATCTTCATTGACGTTGAATTTACGGTCAAGCTGATTCATACGCCAGGCGTAGAAAAAGATCAGGGCCACGAAGGTATAAATGGAACCTTGCTGGGCAAACCAAAAACCGAGTTGATAGCCACCTATACGGATACTGTTAAGTTGTTGGGCAAACAGTATACCGCATCCAAAGGACACTACAAACCAGACAATAAGACATCCGATTACAAGCCGGATATTCGCCTGCCAGTATTTCTGCGCATCACTCATAACTCTTTCTCCTCCTCATAGATCTTCTCCTCATAAATATTTAGGCCACATTGACAAATCACCTTGCAGTCAAATCTCTTCGGTATCCGAAAAATTTCATCCTCGCGATATGGACTGCATCCCGCCGACTTCATCCCGCGGTGCATTTTTCAGACTCCTCGACAGGTAACAAACTTCTTAATTCATTAACGTAGTCTCAAAAAGAACTTCTCTACTTCTCCTCTTCTTACGGCTAGGATCTATACTACAGCCTCCGAATCAGTGTCAATGGCTTACTGACAAAGGACTTGCAACCCTCAAAAGGTCTCCCCACCGTTCTACATAAGAACTAAAACTATTCCCGATCATTTACCTCTTAATATCGTAGGCTTCCAACCCGACCTGCCTGATAAATATCCTTGAGGGTGACAAGTCCGCCCTTGCGAAATTTTTTGACGAAATACAAAAAGAGATAGGCAGTCTGTAAGGCATCTTCCAGGGCATCATGGGGCTTAAAAACGGGAAGATTATATTCCCGGCCAAGGTCATCTAGACCATAACTGATCTCTCGGGGATTATGTTCATGATAGTGACCAAGCAGGACCCGTTTGTAGCCCTGAGCCATGCGCATGGTATCAATTCCTGGATTTGAAAGCGTACCTCCCAGCACCTTTTTTGCGGCCTTATTCAAAAAATGCATATCAAGTATCAGATGATGCCCTACCAGCAGGCTGCCCTCGATAAACTCGATGAACCGAGGAAGCACTGCCTCGATCGGCTCTGCCCTCTCCAGCTGCTCCGGGGTAATGCGATGAACAAGAGTGGCCTTGGTGGCTTCCATATGTTGGGGACGAACAAAGTGGTGGAAGGTAGAGGCCAGATCAATCTGCAGATCTTTTATCATGACCGCGCCGATGGAGATCAGTTCATCTTTTTTCCAATTAAGTCCGGTCAATTCAGTATCGCAGACCACAAAACTGTACTCCGCCAAAGGACGGCCTTGATCAAAAGATATAAAACATTCTTTATTCTTCTGGAGTAAGGGATCAGGCCTGGAAAACCAGCTACCAGGTTTGAGCAGATTCAACATAGAACTCAACGTGTTAAATTTTCAGAAAGGTACCCCAGACAAAAAGAATGCATCCAACGCTCCACCTGCAACGCCTCACTCAGGCCGTAGGATACATTTTATCAAGCACAGAGGAGAGGCGTTCAATGACAATAAAGGCATCTTTCAGCATCCTCCTTTCGAGATCGGAAAGATATTCGGGATTGATATGATTATCAGGCAACGTCCCCTCTTCGATCTGCCGCAGCTGGTGAATGAGACGCTGCTGCATCTGCAGTTCATAGGCCTCATTGGCAGAGGACCAGAGTTCCGGGTTGATATATTCTCCATCCAGCAAGGCCTTAAATCGAGCTAGGGTGTTGGTCTCGCTGATACCGTGCTTCAGCGCCAGAACTCGAGCAAAATTGACAAAAGGAGTGAGTCCCTGCCGCTTAATATCAAGATGATGTTTATGTTCGCCATCCTTCTCCACAATAAAATTTTTAAAAAACGAAAGGGGGATACGAATGGAGAGACACTGACGGGCCAGGTGAAAAAGAAATATATCCTTCCGGCGCGCCTCGTTATTTAAATGCTTACGCAATTCCAGGGCCAGGCTAGAATCCCCATAGCCGGCCCGGAAATCAAAAAAGATAGTGGCGTGGAGCAGTTCTGCTGGGTCAGGGACACTTATCCAGGTGGTGAAATAGCTCTTCCACACGGAGAGGGGCTGGCACCACTTGGGATTATTTGCCATGATCTCGCCGGGACAGAGCGGATAACCACAGTTGACCAGATGGTTAATGGCCTTGTCGGCAAATTCCTTAAAATAGCTCTCCGCTGCAGTCTTTTCCTCTTCGTTTTCCGAATCCGCATAGAGAATGGCATTATCCTGGTCTGTCTTGAACGTCTGTTCCCGACGCCCCTCACTGCCCATAAGCAACCAGCAATAGGGAAGCGGGGGCGGTCCCATCTGTTTTTCCAGGAGGATGAGCATACGCTCAAGGATATGATCATTCAAAATAGCTATCATCTGGGTAATATTGCCCGCCTTGGCTCCCTCGGTTATCAAACCACGAATCACTTCCGGAATCTTCTGAGCCAGAACATAGAGGCCCCTGATCTGCTGCTCCCCTCGAATCTCTTTAAACAGGTAATAGGGGGAATGGCCCTGGAGAAGCATGATATCATGGGAGGTGACCACGCCGATAATACGTCCACCCCGCTCCACTGCCAGGTGGTGAATCCCCGTGGTCATCATCTTCAGAAGGACATCGAAGCAGAGTGCCTGGGAGAGGACACTCTTCACCGGACCACTCATGATCTCTGCCACTGGCAGGGTGTAATCCAGTCCTGCTGCGACCACCTTTCCCCGAAAATCACGGTCGGTGATAATACCGACGACATTATCTTCATCAGCTGGCTCATGGATAAGAAGGCTGCCCACCCGATATTTTGCCATGATGGTTGCGGCTTCCTGAATTGAACTGGAGCTGGGAAGCTTGAGCATAGTCTTGACCAGTTCTCCCACCTTTACGGAAAAGAGATAGAGATCATCGCCACTGCGCTTAGACACCTTGTGATGACGCAGTTCCTTATAGGCAGTTTTGACAATCTTCTCAGAAAAACTTTTGAGATAATAATGAGCAAAGGATGGCTCTTCCTGTACCAGTTTTAGAAATATCTCTCTGGGAAGGAGAAAGCAGAAGGTGTCTTCCACGGTTTCAATATTGAGTGAAGCCAGAGTCCCGCGAATAATACCCAACGCCCCGATATAGGCGCCTTCTCCACGAAAGTCCTTGAGGGTAATCTCTCCATGATCATCCTCGATAAAGGCCTTCACCCCTCCGCGCTGAATAAGATAAAGATGGGTGATTTCGGTCTTATCAGCAGTGAAGAGACGCGTCCCCTTGGGGTAGAAATCAACGCGACAGTGACGGGCAAGATGATTCAGGGTTGCATCATCCAGGGAATTGAAGGGCATAATTCCCCGAAAAAAGGAGAGCGCCATTTCTGGAGCCACAACATGGACATCACTTTGGTTCATCTTCCAGGTCTCTTCTCTATTCTTATGTCATTGAACAAAAAATGCGAAATTTCCACTAAGGAAAATTTCGCATTTTCTCATCTACCCCTCCAGTCCATGGGGACTGAATACTGAGCATCTCTTTGGTCGAGAGCAAGGCAGATGCTTTCTATTCCGGAAGGTACGCATCAGACAACAAGCTATCACTTCTTCTCCATGCTCTTTTTACCGTTGATAAGATCATCAACAACAGAAGGATCAGCCAGGGTAGAGGTATCACCGAAATCCTGAAAATCATTGGCGGCAATCTTCCTCAACACACGCCGCATGATCTTGCCGCTACGGGTCTTGGGCAGGCCAGGTGCATACTGGATGGCATCGGGCGTAGCAATGGGACCGATCTCCTTTCGCACATGAACCCTGAGTTCAGCCAACAATTCAGGAGTCTGCTCAACGCCGGTATTCGGGGTAACAAAGGCATAGATGGCCTGGCCCTTAATCGGATGCGGCATACCAACAACTGCAGCCTCGGAAATGGAGTGATGGGAAACAAGGGCGGATTCAATCTCCGCAGTACCCAGCCTGTGACCTGAGACATTGACCACATCATCAAGACGTCCCATGATCCAGAAATAGCCATCATCATCTTTGCGGGCTCCGTCTTCAGGATCATAGGTATTGTCATAACGACTGAAATAGGTCTTTTTGAAACGCTCAGGATCTCCAAAGATCCCACGAAGCATACCGGGCCAAGGCTTGCGGATAACCAGATGACCACCTTCGTTAGGGGCAGCCTCCTTGCCATGCTCGTCATAGATGGCTGCATCAATGCCCGGCAGGGGCAGGGTGGCAGAGCCAGGTTTGAGAGGCGTGGCATAGGGCAGGGGTGAAATGAGGATGCCACCGGTCTCTGTCTGCCACCAGGTATCAACAATGGGGAGCTTCTCTTTACCGATATTCACATAATACCACATCCAGGCCTCGGGATTGATCGGCTCGCCAACAGAACCGAGTATACGCAGGCTGGAGAGATCATAGCGATTGGTGGGCTCAACACCATCGCGCATCAGGGCACGAATGACAGTGGGGGCAGTATAGAAGGTGTTAACCTGGAATTTCTCCACAATCTTCCAGAAACGGTCTGGCCCTGGATAGGACGGCACACCCTCGAACATGATAGAAGTGGCACCAAGCCCCAGCGGCCCATAGAGGATATATGAATGACCGGTGATCCAGCCAATATCAGCAGTACACCAGTAGACATCATCATCTTTCAAATCAAAAACCCACTGGCAGGTGTGCATGGCATAGGTGAGATAACCGCCGGTGGTATGGACTACGCCCTTTGGTTTCCCTGTGGAACCAGAGGTGTAGAGGATAAAGAGGATATCTTCAGCATCCATGGACTCGGGCTCGCAGACGGATGTGATATCCGCGGCGGTCACATCCTCATGCCACCAGGAATCACGTCCATCCTCCATGAAGACTTCATTTCCAGCACGGCGAACGACGATGCAGTCGGTGATGGTGTCGCATTCACTCATGGCCTCGTCGGCATTTGGTTTCAGAGGAATGGTCTTTCCGGCACGAATAACAGCATCGGCAGTGACCAGGACCTTGGCCTCGCAATCCTGAATACGACTCTGAAGGGCAATAGCAGAAAAACCGGCAAAGACAACAGAGTGCATGGCACCGATTCGCGCACAGGCCAAGAGAGCAATGGCCAGTTCCGGAATCATGGGCAGATAGATGGAAACGCGGTCACCTTTTTTCACACCCTTCTTCTTCAGGACATTGGCAAAACGGCAGACCTCTGTGTGCAGCATCTGATAGGTGTACACCCTGACATCTTCTTCAGGCTCACCCTGCCAGATAATAGCAGCCTTATTGCGACGACCATTTTCCAGGTGACGATCCAGACAGTTGTAAGAGATGTTGAGTTTACCACCCTTAAACCAATTGATCTCAGGTTTATTGTAGTCATACTCTAACACGGTGTCCCACTTCTTTTCCCAGGTCACAAGTTCTTCAGCCCGTTTGGCCCAGAATCCTTCCGGATCTTCCATGGACTTTTTGTAGGCCTCTTCATAGACTGCAAGACTTCCCACGTGGGCCGTTTCTCTTCCCGTTGTTGGAGGTTCAAAAATACGTCCTTCACTCAATAGACTTGTGATTTTGTCGTCACTTGAACTCATTGCTCACTCTCCCTTCGTATTCAGTTCTTTTCGATTACCTTAACATTACAAATTGCCGCAGATAAATCGATTCACTTCGGCACGGTGCAGGTTCATTTATCCACACTTCCAATCAGGCTCCTGGAATAACCTCCAGAACTGTACTCAAAATTTTTTGATATTTCCACATTTGCTTCCCATTTGTCAAATCAAAATATTTGATTTGACCATCAACTTTGTTTATATTGAAATTCACAGCACCTTTTATTTCTTTTTCAAAAGAAACTATGATACCGTAATGCCAGGTACTTCAGAGCTGTTCCCTACTCCAATAGACTGACAGGAATACATCCTTCTCAACACCTTACTATAAAAAAATGCACCTTTTCCTCGAAGAAGAGATTAAAAACCTGCTCTGGAAAAGCCAGAGTAAAAAAAATGTTTGTCGTACCTCAGCAACAGATTCTCAAAGGGAAGAATTGCATCACCTGCCAAACAATCTCCCTTCTGGTGATCGCCGCAAAAGGACCTTATTAGCCTGTTCCCGGATAGCTGCATGGCAGCACTCTCAGCAGGTCTCTACCTGGTTCTTTTTCCAAAGAATGCTCGCCTTTCCAGTCAAAACCACTCATTTTAAATACCTTCAGGAAAACTTCTATGGAAAATGAACAGATACATGCCATGTCCAAGCTGCTGAAATCGATGTCTCATCCCATCCGTTTGAAAATTCTCTGTCTCTTACAAGATAACGAGATGTCGGTAGGGGACATCAGAGAACAGGTAAAAACAACCAATGCCAATGTCTCCCAGCACCTGAATATCCTGCGCAGCCAGGGGATTATCGATTATCGCAAAGATGCGAACTTCATCTACAACCGAATCAATGACCCGAGAATCATTGAATTAATGAAGACCATACAGACCCTTTTCTGTCCCAAGGTATAAGCCTTTCCGCACAACTCGTTCAGATTAGAAGAAATAAACACCCCCTTATCCTTTTCCAGTCACTTGCATCTCACCGTTTCAATATCTTCTCCTCCCTGTTGATCGATCCTCCATCAATCCTATTATTCTCCATTTTCCATTCATGGAAATAGGAATTTTTATTCAACCTATTTCCAAAGCCCCCCCTTTCCATCCCTAATGCTCTTGAGCAGTTGATTTTTTTACAGCTATTTCACAAATCCATTTACTTCTAACTTGCTTTTTTGAGCAATTGCGATTACGTCCATTAATCTGTTCCATTGATTTCATTTCCACATAATACAAAAATCATTGAACAGTGAAGTCGTTCCCCTAAACGGAAAAATTATTTTTCAAGCTAGCCTTGTATAAGCCTTTATCTGGAGGAAATCAAAATGGGTATAACAACTAAAATCGTATATGGCAGCCTGTTAACCATATCAATTATTCTGCTGTTTCTAATATTTTCAATGCAGAAAAGTGCCCAACTGGCCTTGGACATTGAAACCATAGAGCAATCTCTTCACGAAAAAGATCAGAAAGTAGCTGCTGTCCAGAAACAACTTGAAGCCGCTATGGATGAGATGGCAACTGCCGAATCCAAGAGCACGGTCATCCCGGACCTCAAAAGTCGCATTGAATCTGCTGAAAATGAAAAACTTGCGTATATGCAGCAAGTTGATGAGGTGCAAGAGCAACTGGGAAGAGCAGAAAAACGACTGACTGAGCTCGACCGTCTGCAGAAAAAGTACCACCAGCAGCAATTCTTGATTACAGAGAAAGAAAAAGCCCGACATTCTGCTGAAATGCAAGCTGCCAAAATCGCAGCCGAACTCGAGGCCCTCCAAAAAGCACTCAGCCAGCGTGATGCGCAAATAAATAAGTTTGACGCCACTCTTGAGGAGAAAGATCTACTCATCAAATCCATTAAAGCGAAGATGGAGGAGACAACAGAGAAGATGTCTCTTCTCCAGTCCACGCTTGCAGATAATGACCTCAATCTCAACCTGGTCCTTGATGAGCTCGGGCTCAAGAATCAGATCATCGAACAGCTTACCCTTAAAATCGAACAACTCAATAGTGCCATTAAAAAAAAAGGGATAAGCCCTGAGGAACTCAGTGACAATAAAGTAGCTCTTGAAACGAAGATCGAGCCCCTGCTTGAAAAAGTAATTCCTGGCAACGGCAGAGACAAAGAAAGAACAGCCTGCTATGGGGCCCTTGAAAAAAAAGAGAATGAACTTCGCCTGGCCCACGACGAATTGGAGCAGTTAAAGGTTGCCCAGCAATCCCTTTTGCCAGCGGCAATGGCAGAAGTCAAAGAGCTAAAACGAATAAATAGTACCCTGCAAACCAGTATTAACGATCAAGAAGTACTTATTAAAAATCTACGCCAGGAAATCCTTACCAAGGAGACACTTCTGGCCGCCGAAAAGGCCGAAATAAAGCGGATTCAGACAACTACCCTGGGTACCAACAATGAACTGAAAAGGCTGCTTCTCGTTGAACAAAACAGCAAAAAAGAATTAGCTCAACTCACAAGCAGCCTTACTGAAAAAGAAAGCGAACTGACGGCCGCAAAAGAACAGGCTGCAAAAGCAGCCCCCCTCACTGAAAAAATCAGAGTCCTTGAAAAACGATTAAGCGAGGCAACAGACAACAATACAGCATTGACCGCTGATCTTGACAAGGCCAAGGCAACTCTTTCCGAGCTCAAGAAAGAAAATACAACCCTGGGGGCTGAACTTGCTCCGGCACACTCTGCCCTTGAGGAAGCCCACAGTAGAATTTCAGAACTGAGCGAAGCCCTGAAGACTTCTGCGGCAACATTGAATCAAGAACAAACTTCCACTCAGTCCCTGACAACAGAAATAGAGGCTCTCAACCAAACGCTTTCCCAATCTGAAGAAAAATACAACGAGCTCAACAATCAGTACCAAGAGTTAAAAAATCAACTGGCAACACTGAATGAAGAAGGACAACAACAAACAGAGCAGATCCAATCTCTCCAGGAACAACTCGCAGAGCAAGCAGGAAGTAAAGAAGCCACCACGTCCGATCTCAATGCCCAACTTGCGACCACCACCGCCTCTCTCAACGATGCATTAGCAGAGGCTAGCCAGTCCAGGGAAAAAACAACTTCTCTTAGCCAGGAAATTGAAGGACTCAGAGGAGAGATTGGCGAAAAAGAAAAAACCATCCTGAACCTGACGGCTCAATTAACAGAAAACAGTGCCCAAATCACCAGCCTTCAAGAGAGCATGACCGAAAAGAGTGCAG
Source organism: Pseudomonadota bacterium (assembly GCA_018817385.1). Classification (GTDB taxonomy): domain Bacteria; phylum Desulfobacterota; class Desulfobulbia; order Desulfobulbales; family Desulfocapsaceae; genus Desulfocapsa. Next base: position 30,958 of record JAHIUA010000087.1, on the reverse strand, counting down.
CAGATACCAATACATCTGAGCAGGAACAGCTTATTGCAGCACTCACAGCCGAGCTTTCTAGCGCCAAAACAGTCTCTGCAGAACAGACTGCCAGCCTTCAGACTATTGAAGAGCAACTCACACGTATCACCAAAGAAAAAGAGGCCCTCACCAAAGAACTAGAGGACGCATTGCAGACAAAAAGCGGACTGACTGAACAGAACAAGATGCTGCAGGCCAGTGCCTCCACAGAATCCGAGAAGATGCTCGCCCAGCTCAATGACTTGAAAGAAAAGGCTGAAACCAGCAGCACCCTTGAAGCAAAAAATCAGGAGTTAGAAGAAGCCCTCGCCGACAGTCAGAACAAACTTACCGCAAATCAGGAAAAAATCTATGCATTAGAAGAGACCCTTGCCTCTCTGCAGACTGAACGGAACCAGCTCTTGCTGCACACCATTGACAGTGACAATGATGGCGTCTTCGATGCCCAAGATACCTGTGCTGACACCATTCAAGGTACCCAAGTAGATGCACAGGGTTGTGAGAAGGATGACGACCAGGATGGCCGGGTCAATCGCCTTGACCTCTGTCCCGGAACAGTTTCAGGTCACGAGGTTGACGCCACCGGCTGTTCTGCCGACCAACACACAGTAATCCTTGAGGGTATCAACTTCCAACTCGGTACCGCCAACCTCACCGAGGATGCGCATCCTGTATTAAATAAGGTAGCAGCCATCTTGCAGAATAGTCCTGACAGCAAGATGGAAGTTGCCGGCCATACAGACTCCACAGGGGATGCTGAAGCCAACCTACGACTCTCCACCGCTCGCGCCGAGTCCGTACTCAACTATCTGATAAGTCAAGGAGTTGTGGAAAGCAGCCTCAAGGCCGTAGGCTATGGCGCTAACAATCCGATTGCAGACAATCGGACCAGCGACGGACGGGCCAAGAACCGACGGGTTGAACTGCGAAAAATACAAGCAACTGCTGCCATGGAAGGAAGTGCTGAGGTTCCGGCTACCGAGGGTTTAAAGGCTATGGATAACGCAGACAGAGAAGAAGGGTCAAGCGAGGAGACTGCACCGCCACAGGCTGACTAAGCTTCCCCACCCAGGAAGGCTGTCTGGCAAAAGAAAGCTATGTTTCTCAGCCGGATAGAAGGAAGACCAGGTCTTCAATTCCCCCAGCAGAGATACCAAGTAGCGGTAGCCACCACTATTTGGTATCTTTTTTTTGCGAGTATCTCCTGTAACCTTCCTTTTGACAAGGCAGTGAACGGATTCTCCTAACGAGGCTGGTTCCCTATCCCATTTTCTTCCGCCCTCACTTCCCTTACACCATTGCCGTGGGACTCTGATTGGAGGAAGACGCTCTCTGAATCAAATATTCAATCCCTTTGATATGATAGAGTAATCAAGCATGGGTTTGCAGTGGTTTGACCATCCCGATTGTGGCCCTATACTGGCTGACGAGTCTCCTCACAGACCAGCTCTCCTGAGAATATGGGGCCGCAATATCGTTTCGGCAGGTTGGTGCTAAGGACCAGACACCAGTACACGCCTGGGATATCCTTGGCAGCAGTCTGATCATTTCTTCCAGCACAGGCACGAAGACGATCATCAGAAATGGCTACAGGCCTTAGCCTGTTCCCTCCCTTGCCAAAAAAGGCAGCCAGAGAAGACTCTCCCCCCTAGACAAGTGAAAAGGACAGTACTATCATTGTTAGTCAGAATTGTTTTGATGTTTTGAAACCCTGCATATTGACACCACCTCGTGAAAAAGCAGAATCCATTTTACAAAAATTCCTTTTTTACTACTTGCCCAGGAGGGCAATACCTATGATCATAACAGACTGGATCCATACCATCGCCGGATTTCTTATTCTCCTCAGCATGGCCCTGGGAGTTGACTGCGGCAACAATCCCCTCTTTATCCATAAATACTGGCTCTTTTTCACTGCCTTCATCGGCCTGAATCTATTCCAGTTCGGCTTTACCAAATTGTGTCCATTGGGAATGATTTTAAAGGCCCTGGGCATACCGGAGAAAAGATAAAAAAAGGGGTGACTCTTTTATCAGAGTCACCCCTGCCCCGATATTCATTGCCAAGAGGCTGAGAACCGGAGCCTGCTGCTTTACCTTTCCTCGCTCTTTCCAGTCCTGCAAAACCGAGAGAACCTTTCTCTTCCCTCAGTTGAAATCAGATCGTTTTTTCCATTTTCGCACCGCAGGATGCCTGCCAGCAGCAATCTAACTGGCCACAGGACTCCTGTCGTTTAAAACAATCAGCATTCCCTTCCTTCTCTTGAACCATGTGTATAAGTTCAACAAGCTTCACTCCCTTTCCATCCAGGCCAAGTTCTGCAGCCTTCTTCCTGGCGAATGCTGTCAGCGAAGGTCCTTTTAAAAATTTCCCCTTGTCCATACGTTCCTCCTTTTCAAGTACAGTAGCTTTTTATCTGCCATGAGGCACACACCATCACATTATCCCAATACAAAAGGCTTGTCCAAAGCCTAACCCTTATACCACAGAGAACAACTCTATCTCTCGCTTCGCAGAGCTTACAAAGGAATATATTTTTTCCCGGCGCCATCAAATGGGGAGGATGTGCATTTCCTCTCTGGTTGGATGGACTCCCTTCAACAGCCGACCACTGCGTCCGTCTATGGAAACAGGATCCCCAAAACCTATGGAGGTTTCCCCTATTTCACAATACTGTTTGGTCTCATATACCTTTAAATGTTTACAACCAACGACACATGTCTTTTCCAGACGCACAGCCACCACCGAGGCATGGGAGGTTTGCCCTCCTCTGGAGGTGAGCAGTCCATCCGACATATTGATTACCTTTATATCTTCGGGAACCGTGTCCTGACGGATCAGGATAAGAGGAGTTTTGGGATCGCTTTGCCGCAGCTCTTCAATATTTTGTTCAGTAAAAACCGCCCTTCCTGAAAGTGCTGAACCGGAAACCCCGATTCCCTTGCCAAGAACGGCCGTATGCAACGCCTCCGTTTCCACAAAAACCTGAAAACGTTCCTGCTTTTTGATAGTAATCATATCTCTTGTCTGCAAAAGATACAACTCACTTGCTGAATCTCCTTCAAAAGTAAATTCAATTTCCTGAGGATTCCACCTTTTTTCGTAGACAAGATTCCTCGAAATCAGCAAAAGCTCGGAATAGATATGAGGAAAACGCAACTCCAGTGTCTGGTCCGCCGCCCGCCCATCGAGTTCTGCCTGTTCCACGGAAATAGGATAACTGGTTACCAGCCCAGAGACGATATCCTCTCCCTGATCACCATAGGCATAATCGCCCCAAAGCGCCACTCGCTGGACCTTACGATAGGGATGGGCGGTGAAGAGTACCCCGGATCCAGAAGACTGACTCTTGTTTCCATACACCATGGCCTGGACAATAACCGCGGTCCCCCACGAATCTGAAACGCCCATGATCTTACGAAAATCCGATGCCTTAGTCGTTTCCCAGGAATCCAGCACCATCTCTATGGCAGCCACCAGCTGCAGCCAAGGATCGTCAGGAATGCCAAGGCCCTTTTTACGAACAAGCTTTTGATATTCCAGGGCCAGTTCTTTCATTTGCACTGGCGAGAACTCTCCCTTCAGCGCAACATTAAACCTCTCCTTGGCACTGTTCATGAGGGCCTGGAAGTCTTCTCGCTGCATCCCGGAAGTCATGGCCCAGGACTGAAGGAAACGCCGATAGTTATCCCAGGCAAGGTAGCTGTCACCATACTCTCTGGCCCCTTCTTCAATGATTTCTTCATTGGTCCCCACATTGTGGACAGTGGCCATCATTCCAGGCATGGAGACTGCCGCCCCACTGCGAATGGAAAGAAGAAGAGGATGTTTGGGAGCGCCGAAGACCCGCCCCGTCAAGTCCTCCAACTCAGTAAGGGCGGTACGAATACGTTGCATTAAATCGTCTCTGGCCTTGGCAAAGCCATAGATCACCTCGCGACAGCGAAAGACCTCAGTGGTGATAATAAAGGCAGGGGGCACTGGTTTTTTATCAGCGCTGAGCGTCACCAGATTAAAGCCCTTATTGCCCAGATGGATCAAATCATGGGTATAGGGATTGATCCGATGAAGCATGGAAATTGCCTTCTCAGGGTTATAGGTCATGAGCAGATCAATCATCCTTTCATCCAGAATATGCTTCTGACTTTCGAGGATGCCGATTATTCGAGTGATAAAATTATCCAGGTGCTGAAGGCCAAATGTCGAGGCAATGAGATCCCTCAAAAAAGCCTCTGCCAGGCGATGAATAGAATTCGCTTTTTCCTCATCATTCCATAGTGAACGATACGTGGTCAGGAGATTATGGGGTCCTATCTGAGGAATAATAATAGAGAGGTTGTTTTGATGGCTGTTGGTATAATAGGAGTAAATGACATCCTTAACCCCCTCAGAGAGACCCCGGAAAATATCCATGTACTGGGTATAGGAAAAACGCCTGACCCGGACAGATCCCTTGAGCAAAGAGAGATAGGTGTCCAGGCGTCTGGAACTGATACCATCGACCCGCAAAGCGCGAAGATAGAGCTTCAAGCATTTAAAAACACTAAAAAAGGTAGCCTGGGTAATGATAGCGAGATTCACTGTCTCCGGCAACCTCTCCAGATATATATTGGTCAGGTTTTCCAGGCGAAAGGTGAGACTGAGACTGTCAAACTTCTTTTCCCGATATTTCCCGTAGACCGATGGAATATCAACGGCAATATGTCTCTTATAATAAATATCCTCTCTGGCTTCGAATTTTTGAGGAGAAAGAATGGTTTCTTTCAAACCTTCCAAGGTATCAAGCAAGGCCTCGATACACTCAATGACATCACACGCCTCAAGCTTGAAGAGCAACTCCTCCATCTCTGGAAAACCTTCTTGAACGGCGTGCTCCAGTTCGCTCCGCAACTCCTGAAATCCCAGTTTGTACTTTTGATGCAGCAGCTTATACATCTGAACCAAAGAATCAAAGCGCCGTAGTTCACCAGGAGCAAGATCTCTCTGAGCCTCCAGGTACTGCTGCCGCTCCTCTCGTTTCCAAGTCAGCAGTTCCTCAATGGAGGAAAACGCAAAATCCTCACGGATACGAATGGCCAGGAGATGCTGATCATCAATGAACTTCCCTTCCAGAGCCACCTCTGTATAGACCTCCTCAGGGAGAAAGGGCAGCAGGACCTCTTTCTTTTTCGTCAACCAGAAGAGAAAAATGGCATGAATAAAATCAACAATGAGATTCGAACTCTCCACGTGACTCTGTTTTCGTAAAAAATGGATCAGGGGATCGCGACGCTTATGGATCTCGTCAAGCTCGGTGGAGACCTCGCGCAGTTCACCCTCTGCACCAATCTCATTAAAAAAAACGGGCATTAGTTTGGTGAACTGTTTTGTCAGATTATACACCGGTTCAATGGGATGATTGAGCAGGTTGGTGATATCCCGCTGAAAGAGATCCGTATCCTTGACACAGGTCCCGGAAAGCTTGAGGTTGATGATAAGAGCGGAGAAAAGGGTAGAACACCACTTGGGTTCCTGCATAATCAGATTCAGCCAGACCCTGATATTTGCCAGATGGGCAGGATTGGTAATGGGCTGCCAGTCTTCATCCACCCCTGAGACATTGGCATATTGAAAACCGAACCGCACGGCTTCCCAGAGAAACGTCTCAACCATACGACTGTTGCCGCGGTTGAAGACCTCACCACCCAGAACCTGAATACACTGCAAGGAAGTATGGGGAAATTTTCGAACATTGGCCTTGAGCAAGTGAAAGGTGGTGAGGAGAAACTCTTCGATCTCCTCAAAAGTCTGGAGACGAATCAGCTGAACCAGAGATCGATTGATTTCACGCAGGGTCTCTTCATGAATCAGATAGAGTCCCTTGGTGTCCATGATCCGAAAAAGGAACAGTAATTTCTGATTTTCGGCAAAACGGTTTAAAGACAGTCCCTGTTCCAGGGAGTTCCTTTGACCATTTCCGTCAGCTTTTGCAAGCCTTGAAGGGATTTCCTTATAGAGACGTACAATGTCAACATGGGCAGGCAGAGCCAGGATATCATGGAGGGCAGCTGCCGGTGACGAATCAATATCAATGGCTGTCACCGCCGCCTTGTTTTTTGTCATACTCTCATGGGAGATCGCAGCAAAAAGCTGGCCTGAGCGAAAGTCTTCACAGAGGGCACCACAACGTTCGAGAAACCAGGGAAGGGGGTCTTCCTCCTGGAGCCAGTAGTCATAATTTCTCTTGAGGATGGCTTGCATAAGCCGGGCCACTGCACGGCAATCAAAGTCTTCGGCCCCTTTATCAACAAAGCCAAGCAAAGAGGTGGCCAGATTTTTCATGGGATGCAGTCCCTGAACAATATGCATCATGATCGGACTTTTGCCGTCATCAAGGGCCAGCAGGGTTGCAAAATAAGCATGAAGTGCAGACTGGAACCGATACAGGTCCTCCACCTGAAAAAGAGTGACCATTTTACTGATCCAGGCCAATTGCGCTTCAATAATCTGGGAAAGAAGTTTGGTATTTTTTTCACAGTCCCGCATAGCCTCAATAAAAATACCGGCAAAGAGGGAAAAAGCCTCAGGCCCCTGCTCATGACGCATATAATAGGTGCTATTCTTCAGAACAAAGCTGCGCAACTGGGGGACCAGGATATTCCAGTTACGATAGGGATGACAGATCTCATAGAGGAGGTTTTCCAAGGTATTATGGAGCCCCTTGTAGTGACCAACAACATCGAGAAGGAGCTGCAGTTCAGGACGCATAACCACCTCTTCTGCTGTCTGCATAAGATTGGCCTTCAGTGCATCCGATTCGATGGAGCTTGACTTCTTTTTCATCTCTTCCTATTCCGGTACAATTTTTTTTCCTGAGCGCTTTTCACTGCCAAAGAGGAAATCGGTAATTACTCCTCAACTGTCTGATATTCTCTTGGCTGATTCAAGCATCTTCTTTTTCAAACCCGGAAAACCTGCTTGGAACATTCCTGGATTCTTGTCACAACTTCTTTGCCGCCTGAATATCCCTTCAGGGAAACCCTTGGCCTAACAGAGGCCAAAATATACCCGCCAGGCTCCACAAAAAAAACGCCCTAAAGGAAAATCCATCAGGGCGTTTACGAAATCTGCGGCCTCGGAAAAAAGCCATCTTTACTGCTTACTGCAGAACCGGCCGTGCATTTACAGGCTGTACCGGCCGATTATTGTCTCCCCCCATAAGGGTATGAAACTTTTCTGCCTGGGCCTTTGAAACAGGCACCGGATTTTTGAAGACCATCCACTTCACCCCTTCACTGCAGGGTGGGGTGGTAAGAGAACCATTGAAACGATAGTATGATTTGTTGGCAGGCAGCATATCTGCGACATTGAGAGTCATCTCGGGCAGGGATTTACTCACTCCGGCCTTTTCCGGCATATGCACCCAGATCCCATCCAGAAAAGGATTAGCAGCTCCCTCTTCGAACATCACCCCCAGCACACTCAAATTTCCAGCATCATCAGAATGAACAAGATGGGCCTCCATGGCAAAGAACTGTCCCTTCACCGTATTTTCACTGGGGGTGTGAAAATGAAATTGAAGGAGGTTATAGGTATGTCCGTCAACGGTGATGGAAGAGCCGGGGGCATAGTTCACCTGAACCGTATGACCGTTGTTGACAATATTCAGAGGAACCGCATTATACTGAAAAACAATAGGACTCAACTCCGCCTCTATCAGGGAATCAAGATCAATGGGGGACTGATTCTTTCCACTCTTGCAGATGGCATAATCTTGAGAAAGATCCCCCCAGAACTCCGGCGCCTCATGTCCGCTGTACCCCCAGTGAGCGCCAGGACCTGATGCCCAGGCCGTTCCAACCAGAAGCAGCCCTGCTCCGACAGCAGAAATAACTGTTGCTTTCATGTTTTTCTCCTAATGTAAAATGATGAATAAATAGTCAAAAAAGGGAAATCTGCTCCCTCAATACTTCTTTCCTATTCCCTACACCTTTTTCCATTTGACTTCAAGAAGGTATTTCAAGGCCGTATTACAGATACGTAGCAACCCCACCCCCGACAGTCCCCCCTCCATGACCCTGCTACCTTCCTTTAGAGGGCCTTGTTGGCCTCCATATGGAGGATCAGATCCAGCATCCGGTTGGAATATCCCCACTCATTGTCATACCAGCTCATAACCTTGACCGTAGTCCCAATTACCTTAGTGGAAAGACCGTCAACTATAGATGAATGTCCATCCCCCTGAAAATCTATGGAAACCAGAGGCAGATCAGTATAACCAAGGTAACGGCTGGCTGCCTCCTTCAGGGCTTGATTGACCTCGGCGACGGTTGTTTCTTTTTCCACCTCCATGACTGCATCCACCAGTGAGACATTAGCGGTCGGTACTCTGACTGCCAAACCGTCAAACTTTCCCTTCAACTCGGGAATGACCAGGGCTACGGCTGCTGCTGCTCCAGTCTTTGTGGGAATCATGGAAAGGGCGGCGGCCCTTGCCCGACGGAGATCGGAATGGGGAAAATCGAGGAGACGCTGGTCACCGGTATAGGCATGAATGGTGGTCATCAGCCCTCGTTTAATGCCGAAATTATCCAAAATCACTTTGGCCATGGGAGCCAGACAGTTGGTTGTACAGGAGGCATTGGAGACCACATGATGCACAGTAGGATCATACTCGTCCTCATTCACCCCCATAACAAAGGTCTTGATGTTTCCCTTGGCAGGAGCAGAAATAACCACCTTGGATGCGCCACCGTCTATATGTTTCTGGGCGTTTTCACTGTCGCGAAAGATTCCTGTACATTCGGCTACATACTCAACAGCGGATTCTCCCCAGGGAATATCGGCAGGATTGCGATGATCAGTAACCCTGATGTGACGGCCATCAACAATAATTCCATCTTCGTCGCTGCCAACCTCAGCCGCAAAGACCCCCATAACCGAATCATATTTCAAAAGATGGGTCAAAGTTGCGTTGTCTGTCAGATCATTGATGGCCACGATCTCAATATCAGCGAAGGCTGGATCTTTATAAATAGCCCGAAAAATGTTTCTCCCGATACGGCCAAAACCATTGATTCCTATCTTAACTGTCATATCCAGCATCCTCCTACAAATAGTGGGAAAACAGAGCGATCTACAGATGCTCTGCCTCTTGAGAAAAATCTCTTATCTTTTTTTTAGCGATCTGTTATCCCGGGCTCGGGGTAAAAAGCTTTCATTGTCAGGCTTACCTATGCTTCTCGGTCGATTCATCACCACTGAAAAGCACTCTGAACCGCCGGGCCTTCGCCTTTTCATAAAGTTGCAGATACTTTTTGCTGACCATGTCCCAGGTATAGCGCTCCAGAATCAACTGGACCGCCTGGCGCTGCATCTTTCGGATCGCACCTGGGTCTGTCGAATAGAGATACAAGGCCTGGTCAATGGCCTGACACAGTGCAGCCACACTCTGGTCCTGATAGGTAAACCCAGTCTTTCCATCTATCACCTTCACCAGACCACCCACATGATGCACAATAGGCAGATTAGCAAAGAGCTGAGCCATGAAATCGGTCAAGCCGCAAGGCTCATATTGAGATGGGATGAGGAAGAAATCACCTGCCGCATAGATCTTGTTGGCCAGCATCGGATCAAAACCACGAAGGATACAGACCTTCCCCCTGTTCTCTTTCTGTTCCGCAAGACGCACTAACTGTTCTTCGTCATAATGACTGCCCGTTCCCAGCAACAGAAAACGAAAATCAAGATCTTTGCCAAGAAGCTTTTTTAAGGCTCCAATCAAGACAGAGACGCCTTTCTGCTCGCTGAGCCGACCAATAAAGGTGATAAGGGGCACGGAAAGATCCCCGTCAAGGTGGCCGGATCGACGAATCCCTTCCAATTTCCCGTCCTCAGAAACAAGTTGCAGCATGGCCTGTTTGCATATCTCTTTCCCGGCAAGGGTAGATAGGCCCAGAGGATCAAAAGCCGCCGCGATCCCACTCTTTTCGTGCTCGACAGGAGAGAACTCATCAGGATCAATCCCATTGGTGATCCCTTCCAGGAGAACACCTCGTTCGAGCAGGGTATGGCCAAGCCATCCCGTGAGACTATCCTCTACAGTTTCCTGGAGCTCCCGGGCATAATTTTCACTGACCGTATTCATCACGGCAGTTGCAGCTCCAGCCAGAAAGGGGTCAAAACAGTCATCCAACCTGCTCTTCATAATCACGCGTTTGGGGAGACCGGTACTGGCACGAGCAAAGGAAAGATCCGCAACTTCCTGGTGATAGCCCTTACCAGCGTTATGTACGGTAACCAGGGTGCCAGTATGACGAAAATAATGACGCAGACCGGGATGCTCAGCAATCAGAGCCGGCAAAACTGCGGTATGCCCGTCATGGCAGTGGATAACATCGGGCCGACAGCCAAGGAGGATCATCAGATCAAGGACACCTTTCTGCAAAAGAATGTTCATGGCAAAATAATCCACATGTCCCTCCCCTTTCTTCTGCCAGGGATGCAGCGCCTCCTCCTTGGCGGTGTAGGTATAGACGTCTTGTTTGTCACGAAAACGTTCGGCCTCCAGAAGATAGAGGGTCAGTCTGCCTTGGGAGGCAATCCATACCCGTACATGCTCGCGCCGCTCTTTGTTCGTATAATTGAGATCAACCTCAAAGCTCAACGCTTGCTCGGGTCTTAGAGGATCTGGAAGCAGGTGAAAGCCCAACTCTCCAGGATCCATAAATCCATAGCGAGGAAGAACCACATGTACAGAATGACCTGACCAGCGAGCCAGGGTTCCTGACAGCTGAGACACTACATCCTTTACGCCACCGGCCCCCGCAAGTTTACCGTATTCACGGCTCACCATCCAGATTTGACGCAGGGATTGCTGTTGTCCGTTCATGCACTTACTCCCCAGGATAAACAATAGCCATATGTCGCAGAAGATGATCGGCCAGGGTGAGCCGAACCATGGCCTCACAAACAGGAATAATACGAGGGATGGCTGAGATATCATGTCTCCCTCCAACCTGGATCTTTATGGACTCATTCTGCAGATTGACACTCAGCTGTTCTTGAGAGATGGAGGGAATAGGTTTGACCGCAACGCGAAGGACGATTTGACTGCCGCTGGAGATACCGGCAAGGATGCCTCCGGCATTATTGGACATAAAGCCGTCCGGGCTGATGGGATCGTTGTTTTCAGAGCCAAGCATCTCCGCCACCTGGAAACCGGCACCGACCTCCACCCCCTTCACTGCCCCTATGGACATCAGGGCATGGGCCAGTTCAGCCTCAAGCTTATCAAAGACAGGTTCGCCCAGGCCTGCTGGACAATCGGCAATGATCTCCACTATTCCTCCCACAGTATCACCCTGTTTTTTGACCTCCAGCACCCGTTCCTCCATTTTTTCCGCCGCCTCGGCATCGGGGCAATAAAAACGGTTGCTGTTGATGACATCAAGATTTCGTTCTCGAACCTTGATCCCTCCGAAAGCAACGGTATAGGCGCAGACCTCGATTCCATGGGTGGCAAGGAGCTGTTTTGCCACAGCCCCGGCAGCCACTCTGGCTGCTGTTTCCCGAGCCGATGCCCTACCGCCACCACGATGATCACGAATACCGTATTTTGCCAGATAGGTCACATCACCATGTCCTGGGCGGAAAATATCACGGAGAGTATCATAAGATTTAGAATGGGCGTCTTTATTGTAAATGACCAGCGAGATAGGTGTCCCGGTGGTATAGGGCAAATCTTCTCCAGGAGGCGTAAAAACACCGGAGAGAATCTCTACCTGATCAGGCTCTTTACGGGGACTCGAGGCTCCCCCCTGTCCGGGTCGTCTCCTATTCATCTCGGCCTGAAGCAGAATCGGATCCAGTACGATTCCAGGTGGACAGCCATCAATAACGGCCCCTATCCCTGTACCATGTGACTCTCCCCAGGTGGTTACCCGAAAGACCTTACCAAACGTATTTCCTGCCATTGCTCTTTAATCCTTTTTTACAGAGATCGAATAAAGGCCACCATGCGAAATTGCCTTTTCGCCCAAACTCTTCGTTATGAGAAAAATTTTATTCTCGGAATCTCAATGAAATGCCCGTGCTAAATTTTTACTCCTGCCTCGGTTTTGAACGGAAATTCTCGTTTTTCAAGATATCCTAAAGTCTTTTTTCCAGTTTTCAGCAACAAAGCAGCTCTCAATGCGTGCTGATTTTTTTATTTTCAACTCTCTCTTATCTGCTTTTCAATGCAGTGAACTGCCTCGGCCACAGTCAGCAGCCCGGTATCAACAACAATATCTGCCAGTTCCCGGTAGAGAGGGTTCCGTTTCACCAGCACTTCCGCCAACTCCTGACAGATGTCCTTTCCAGTCAGACTGGGTCGGAGCGACTCGGAATTGCGATCCATCCGCAGACGATCACAAAGAATTGCCAGCTCAGCAGTCAGCCAGACCACCTGTCCCAGTTTTTTGAGTTCCTGCCAAATTTTACGGTGCAGAATTGCGCCCCCACCGGTGGCAACGACACAGTGCTGTCTGAACCTGAGTTCAGACAGGACCTCGTTTTCAAGCTTGCGAAATCCCTGCCATCCCTCTTCTTTAACAATAGTTGCCACAGAGGATTTTTTTTTGGCGACAATCAGGGTATCAGTATCCAGGAAATCATAACCAATCCTCTTGGCCAGCTCCAGGCCGATACTGGACTTGCCCACAGCACGACAGCCAATAAGATAGACACAATTATTCATGCCGCTATTCGAGAAGAGTGCATCACCTTAATGATTCCTCTGGTACCCTGTAACATACTTTTTTTTCCCTTTAATTTAGTATAGTATGCGGTATGATAAAACTGTGTCAAGATAAGATCAAGCCTGAAAAAGCTTTCTCGTAAGAGTTCACCAACCAGAGAGGTCCCCAAAGGGGTCAAAATCAGGATGGAATTCAAAGACTATTATGCCATACTGGGAATAGAACACAATGCCACCCAGGATGAAGTGAAACGGGCCTACCGGAAACTCGCCAGAAAATACCATCCGGACATCAACAAGGCCGCAGATGCCGAACAGCGATTTAAAGAAATCGGTGAGGCCTACGAGGTTCTCCAGGACATTGAAAAACGTGCGGCTTATGACAAGTTCGGCACTAATTGGCAAGCAGGAGAAGAATTCAAGCCACCACCTGACTGGGATACAGGATTCGAATTTCAGGGGGGCGGCTATACTCAGGCCGACGCCTCCCAGTTCAGCGATTTTTTTGAATCTCTTTTTGGGGGAAGAAGCGAATTCAGTCACCGGGAGTCCTTTGAGGAACACCCATCATTTTACGGAAGAGGTCAGGACCTCCATGCAAAGATCATCATCAGCCTCGAAGACAGCTTTCACGGAAGCAAGCAGACCCTGACCCTGCAACGCCCCTCCGTTGATGCACACGGACATGTCTTCACCAGCCCCCACACCTTGCAGGTCACAATCCCAAAAGGCGTTACCGAAGGCCAGCGCATCAGGCTGGAAGGACAAGGAGGCAGCGGCAGGGGCAAAGGTGCCAATGGCGATCTGTACCTGGAAATCACCCTTGCCCTTCACCCTTACTTCACCGTCGACAAGAGGGACCTCATGCTCACCCTGCCCATTACCCCATGGGAAGCGGCATTGGGAGCCACAGTCCAGGTACCCACCCTTGGCGGCACAGTCGAACTCAAAATCCCGCCAAATGCCCAGACCGGGAAAAAAATGCGTCTCAAGGGAAGGGGCCTTTGCTCGGCAAAAGTCAGTGGTGATCAGTATGTGACCCTGGCCATTATGACCCCCAGGCCAAAGAGCAGCGAGGACCGTGAGCTCTACCGCAAAATGGCAGAGGCCATGCCGTTCAACCCCCGCAGACACCTTGGTGTAACCGCATGAAAACAGACATCCAGTATACAGTTTTTGACGAGACCAGTGCATACTGTCTCAAAGATCTCTGCCGACTGTGCAGGGTTCACGCCCAGTTTATCCATGACCTGATCGATGAAGGTATCCTCTCACCCCAAGGCACTGATCCCCGGGACTGGCGCTTCGGCGCAGTTGAGATCAAGCGAATAGAGATTTCCGTTCGTTTGCAGAAAGACCTCCATATCAATCTTGCCGGTGCCGCCCTGGCCCTGGATCTTCTTGAAGAGATTGAGGAACTGCGCAGCAGTAGATCACTTCTCGAACAATTTCATTCCTTGGAGAAAAGAGACTGAACTGGACATGCCCCTCATCACCAGCCAAGCCAGGCAAGACTTTCGTTTCAGTGAAAACCTGCAGGCAGGGGATGTGAGCACAGATGAAAACTGCATCCCTGGCAGCACACCCCTATAAATACATAAACAGACTGCATCAGCCAAGTTCTGCAATAAAGATCTCAAAAACACTGCACCCTGGGTGTGAACATAAACCTGTCCCCATTTCTTATGTAGGCAAGAAAACAATTTCGAGCCCTGGATCAGTGAGGACAGCATAAACTTGGAACAGGCCCGTAACAACACTTCCCACCACCAGCAGTTGAGGAATTCCTCCGAATCATATAATCAGCAGGAATTCCTCAACTACTGACCAACAAAAACAGGAACGAACTGTCCTGAAAAAGATTGACAAATCTACTGTCGTGACTACTTAATAGAGATAACGATCCGTCCTGTTTGAGCAGTGACAAACCCTAACATCAAGGAGTTCACCATGAACAAAACCATTCTCCTCCCTGTTTTTCTCACTCTAGCTATTGTACTTTCTTCCTGTGCCGGAGCCAACAAAGGTCAGGTCGGTGCCGGGGGTGGTGCTGCCGCAGGTGCCCTGATCGGCCAGGCCATTGGCCATAATACCGAGGCCACTCTTATTGGAGCCGCCGTAGGTACCATGCTGGGCTACATGGTTGGCAACGAGATGGACAAATACGACAGAGAGCAACTGAACCATGTTTATGAACGCGGGGTCTCAGGGCAAACGAACGCCTGGCGCAATCCTGACAGTGGCAACAGTTACCAGGTTACCCCAAAACCTGCCTACACCAATCCATCGACCCATCAACCTTGCCGTCAGGCAGAAATCCAGACCGTTATTGATGGAAAGGTTGAAACCGCCTATAGCACTGCCTGCCGTGACCAGAACGGGCACTGGCAGCTGCAGAATTAACAGCCTGTGATTAGCATGCGGTCTGAATCCTTTTTTCCCAGACCGCATGCCTTTGAGAGAGTGGCAGATTAGTTGCTGGGGCCACCGGCCCCAGAGACATATTTTTTGGTGGAGACACGTCCCTAACATGTACAGCGGCACATTTACAGTATCGACAACAGAGCAGATGCACCTCATCGACATCACCCATACAGTTCAAAAGCAAATCGAGGATGCTGGAATCGGAGCCGGTATCTGCTATCTCTACAATCCACACACCACTGCTGGGCTCACCATCAACGAAGGAACCGATCCCGATGTCCAAACCGACATCATCAATGGGTTACGGGAAATAGTTCCTCTCCAGTTTCCCTTCCGCCACCAGGAAGGCAACTCCCCAGCCCACATCATGGCATCACTCATGGGTTCGTCACTCACCATTATGGTCGACAGGGATCGACTTCAGCTTGGTGCCTGGCAAAAAATATTTTTCTGCGAATTTGATGGCCCGAGGAGCAGAAAAATCCAATGGCGGCTTCTTGCTGCAGCCTGACTCTTATCCCTCACTGAATTATGAAGATTAATCCGCATCAAATGTGCTTTGGCCTGAACCTTGAATTGGACCGTTCTTCCCTCTCCTGCTTCCTGCAGCTCGCTGGCAAACCAGCCTTTGCCGAGATGCTTGCGAACAGACTTTCCAGTGCGGAAATTGAGAAGGTTGTTCATTTTTTGACCGGTATTCTCAAAGAAAATCTAAGTGAAGATGAATATCATCGACTGTTTCTCCTCGAACAGTCCCCCCACCACCATCCTGAGGAGAAATAGTCCGATGACCAGCCATAATACCCTCTACGACCTGCGCAGTTTTATAGAACTGCTGCGTCGCGAAAAACAACTCCTGATCATTGAGGAAGAGGTCGACCCACATCTGGAAATTGCGGAAATTCATCGGCGGGTTATCCAGCGACAGGGGCCCGCCCTGCTCTTCACTCGGGTCAAGGGCAGTGATTTTTCCGTAGTCACCAATCTCTTTGGCACAGCAAAACGACTGGAACTTGCCTTCGGCTCGAAACCACAGCAATTTGTCCGTGATCTGGTCAACCTCACTGAATCATTAATGCCGTTAAAAATGAAGACGCTGTGGGAACATCGCCACCTTCTTCAGGACGGCCTGAAGATCGGTCTCAAAGAACGGAAAGAAGGGCCGATCCTGGAAAACTGTCAATTGCCGCCACGTCTTGGCAGCCTGCCCATGCTTACCTCATGGCACAGCGACGGTGGCGCCTTTGTCACCCTGCCCCTGGTCTATACCGAACATCCCGGTGGCAAGGGACACAACCTCGGCATGTATCGTATTCAGCGCTACGATGACATGACCACCGGTATCCATTGGCAGATTCACAAGGGAGGAGGTTACCATTACCATGAGGCAGAGAAACTCAATCAGCCCCTTCCCATGACCCTCTACATCGGTGGCCCTCCGGCATTGATGCTGGCAGCCATTGCCCCCTTACCGGAGGATATTCCGGAATTGATGCTCACCTCGCTGCTGCTTGGCAAAAAACTGGACATGACTCCAGATCCAAAGGGAGGACATCGTCTGGTGGCCAATGCCGAGTTTGCGGTAAGGGGCTCAGTACCTCCCCATGTGCGCCGGCCTGAGGGCCCCTTTGGAGACCACTACGGTTACAACTCTCTCCAGCACGACTACCCCATATTCCAGGTCTCTCATCTCTACCACCGCAACCAGGCCATCTATCCGGCGACTGTGGTTGGTCGACCCAAGCAGGAAGACTATTTCATCGGTGACTTTCTCCAAGAACTCCTCTCCCCCCTCTTTCCTCTGGTCATGAAGGGGGTGCGCGAATTGAAAACATTTGGCGAAACCGGCTTTCATTGTCTTGCCTCTGCCCGTGTCGCCGATCGCTATCCACGTGAGGCCTTTGCCTCTGGCCTGCGTATCCTTGGCGAAGGTCAACTCTCACTCACCAAGTTTCTCATCCTCACCGACGGGGATATTGCTATCAACGATTTCCCCCGCCTCTGGGCCCATGTCCTGGAACGTATCCACTGGGATCGGGACCTTTTTGTCTTTGCCAATGTCTCCCAGGACACCCTTGACTACACCGGTCCTTCAGTCAATAAGGGTTCCAAGGCCATGATGATGGGCCTGGGCAAAGATAAAATACGGGATCTGCCCATGAGCTTTACAGGAGACCATCCTCCAGACTGTCAACGAGTGCAGGCATACCTTCCCGGAACACTTGTGGTTCAAGGCACAGCATATCAAGACCAACCTGATCTCGCCAAAACTCTGGCCGGCGCCCCAACCCTGGCCCAGTGGCCGGTTGTCCTCCTGGTGGACAACTGCGATGAGGCGACATCTTCTCTCCAGGAGTTTCTCTGGACCTTTTTTACCCGCTTTGAACCTGCAGCTGATATCCACGCAGCATCCACCCAGGTGCAACGCTTTCACGTAGGGCTCACCCCCCCGATTATTTTTGATTGCCGGATGAAACCCTGGTACACAGATGTCCTTGAGGTTGACGATGCCACTCGCAATCTTGTTGACTCCCGTATCTCCAAACTACTCCCCTCCCATCTGCGTTGACCATGACCAGTCCACTTCGTCTCCAAAAATTTCTTTCCAGATGTGGTATTGCATCGCGGCGAAAGGCAGAAGAGTACATAGCTCAAGGAAGAGTTACGGTAGACGGCAAGGTTGTCACCTGCATGGGGGAACAGATAATCCCTGGAAAGCAAAAGGTTTATTTCGACGGCAAAGAAGTTGTAGCCGAAGAGCGATTCATCTATATTCTCCTCAACAAACCCAAAGGATATGTCACCACTCTTTCCGACCCCCAAGGCCGGCCGATAGTGACCTCACTGCTCTCCGGAATCCAGGAAAGGGTCTATCCTGTGGGCAGACTCGATCTCGATACCGAAGGAGCCCTCCTCCTCACCAATGACGGCAACCTGGCTCAGTCTATTCTCCATCCCAGCCATGAAGTCACCAAGACCTATGAAGCTGAAGTAAAGGGGCATCCACCAACGGCATCCATCCGACGTTTAGAAAAAGGGATTCTTCTCGAAAAGAAGAAAACAGCCCCAGCCAGAATCCGGGTAAAGCAAAGGGGGAAAGAAACAACGACGATGGTTATCACCATCCACGAAGGAAGAAAACGACAGGTGAAAAAAATGTTTCAAGCTATCGGCCATCCTGTTATCGCCCTCAAACGTCTTGCCTATGGGCAGCTCACCCTGGATGGCCTATCCATTGGAAAATACAAAATTCTTCAGCAAAAGGAACTGCAAAAAATTTTTTCACACAATTTTCTTTACAAACACCAAAATAGCTGATTAAATCTATATAGTTACCAAAATGCTTACAAGCACCAGGCACCAAAAATGTGCCTATCACTGTGATTCTACTGTTTTTTTCTGGAACTTGAGATACAGTTCCTCTTTTACAAAACACTCAATTATTCTCTAAACACCGCAAAAATACAGTGGTGTTTGCCTCGAACGTACAGGAGTCAGGCATGAACAAATCCGAATTAATCGAAGCTCTGTCCAGAGACATTGATCTTCCCCACAGAGAGGCTGCTGCTATCACCAACACCATTATCGAGACAATGACCGAGGCACTGGCCCAAGGTGACAGTATTGAGATACGAGGTTTCGGTAGTTTTGTCATAAAAGATTATGGCACCTATGAAGGACGCAATCCAAAGACCGGTGAGAAGATTAAGGTCAGACCCAAAAAACTGCCCTTCTTCAAGGTCGGTAAGGATCTGCGGGAACAGGTCAACCAAAAACGAAAGAAATAGCCCAAGTTAGGACTCAACAATTTCTCCCACCAGATCATAGATCTGAGCCTCGGTGATTCGTACCTGTACGATATCACCGGGGTTTGCGACTCCCGAGGTAATATAGACACACCCATCAATCTCAGGTGCCTGATACACTGTTCGGCCCTCTAGTAAAAGATCTGTCTCCCTGCTCAACCCCTCTACCAACACCGCCAAGACTCGCCCAACATATTTCTGTAGAATTTCCCGGGAAATCCCTGCCTGCAACTCCATTACTCGCGCCAATCTCTCCTCTTTCACGGCATCAGAACACTGATCTGGGAAAGATTCGGATGGTGCCCCTTGTTCGTTGGTATAGGCAAAAAGTCCGACATGATCGATCCGATACTGTTGAAGAAAAGATTGAAGCTCCAGAAGATCTTCTTCAGTTTCACCCGGGAAGCCAACCATCATCGTGGTACGCAGGGCAATATCTGGGACAATCGCCCGCACCCGATCAACAAATCGGCAAAGCTCACGTTGTCCATAATGCCTGTTCATCCGTTTTAAAATAGAATCAGAGACGTGCTGAAAAGGAATATCGACATAGGGCAGTATACGTGGTTCCTGCGCCATTAGAGTGAGGAGTTCATCAGTGACCCCTGAGGGATACAAGTACATCAAGCGGATCCAGGGCACATCCGTATGCTCAAGCAACTGGCGAAGAAGAACAGGGAGGGTAACCTCTGCCCCAAGATCACGGCCATAGGCCGTGAGATCCTGGGCGATAAGAGAAATTTCTTTCACCCCTCGTTTTTCCAATTGCATCAATTCCTGGCAGAGATCAGCAACCGGCCTGCTCCGTAAATTCCCTCTGATCGAAGGAATCATGCAATAGGAACAACGATTATTACACCCTTCGGTTATTTTAAGAAAACTGCGAAAAATTGGGGTCGAGATGGTACGTGGCATGGAAGAATCCATAAGAAAACGGTCTGGACAATTGACCTTCTCGGCAAGACTTCCTGCCAAAAGGGCCTGCAACAGGCCGGCAATATCTTTCACCCCTTCGGTCCCCAGGAAGAGATCCACCTCAGGGAGCTCAGAGACAAGGCTATCGCCATAACGCTGGACCAGGCAACCAGTAACAACCAGATATTTTGTTGGATATTTTTCTTTTACCTTGGCCAGCTCAAGAATTTCGTCCACTGCCTCTTCCACTGCCGCCTGGATAAAGCCGCAGGTATTGATGAGCAGGACAGTGGCCTCCTCTGGCTCCTCTGTGAGCTGCCATCCTGCCTGTTGCAAAAAACCGAGCATGACCTCAGAATCCACCAGGTTTTTCGGGCATCCAAGACTGACAAGATGAAAGGTAGCCATCTTTATTTCTCCTCTTCGCTGACTAATAGTTGCACATAATCAATGAGCATCTCGACCTGTGCTTTACTCTTTTGTTTAAAGGCCTTCCCTGTAAAACCAGGTTTCCATTCCCTGTTCCATAGTTCATCAGAAACAAGAAACAGACCAGAAAAAGCTATCCCTCTAAAGGCTGCAACCGTACAGAGAGCAGAATATTCCATATCTACGCCCCCAAGATCATGTGTCTGAGCGAGGACAGCGAGCATATGCCTCGATTCCCGATACGGGGCATCAGTTGACCAGATAGGAAAGGGAGTATAGGCTCCCATGCTCTTCTGAAGATGGCGAAGAAGAACAGGAGAGGGGCGGCTGATCGTTTCAGTGGAGTAATAGCCTGAAGTCCCTTCACCGCTATGGGCAACCCCCCCGAGCAGGGTATCCCCCACTCTCAGGTTCTCCTTTATAGCTCCACACCAACCATTCATTATCACAGTGGTAGCGCCGAGAACAATTAATTTTTCCAGGGCCATCACCGCCATCGGAGCACCAACAGCCGGGCCGGCAACAAAGAAACCATTCCCGGGACTGACCACCAGACCGGAATGAAACAAGAACCTTCGTTCACCTCCCTGCTTCAGGAGATGATCAAGCGCCATCCGGGCCTCTTGCGGATTCACGAAAAACAGCCCCAAGGGAGGAATCGCCTTCTCATTTCGCCCCCGTACCGGGTGGATGAGGATATCATCCCCATGGCCATCCTTTATCTTGTTTACTGTATTATTCATGGCATAGGGCCTGAGCGAATGGTCTCTTCAAATCGCTTTTTATTTCTCCTGCAAACGCAAAAAGGCTGCAGAAAATTCTGCAGCCTTTTGACAAGCCTTCAAACCACCCTTTGCCTCAAGCAAAGAACAGCTCTGACTGATTCTAAATTAGCCAATCAAGGGATTAGCATAGAGCAGGATCAGGGAAACAACCAGTCCGTAAATAGCACAGGACTCAGCAAGGGCCATACCGAGGATCATGAATACCATCAATTTAGGCTGTACTTCAGGATTACGAGCAAGTCCCATGGTGGCACCCTGACCAACATTACCGATACCGATACCAGCACCAAGACCAGCAAGTCCGATTGAAAGTCCAGCGCCGATACAAACGAGTCCGAGCATTAAAGCATTTGATTCCATTGTGTTTCTCCTTGTAAAATTTGGTTATTTGGCCTTCTTCTTACTATATAAAAAAATTATTTCTTTCGATTGTGCTGCTCTTTTCCGATCAGTGGGCATGCTCGTTGGCCTGACCAAAATAAACAACGGTCAGGAGAACAAAGACCATGGCCTGAACCACAGATACAAGAACACCCAGCATCATGATTGGCAGAGGTGCGAAATAGGCACCGGCGAGCATAAAGAGGATACCGAGCAGGGTCTCTTTGGCCATGATGTTTCCGAAAAGTCGAATGGAGAGTGAGAGCAGACGGGCAATGTTACTGATCAGCTCAATGGGGAACATCAGCGGAATCAGGACCGGGATGGGTCCGAGGAAATGCTTGATATAATTTACGCCATGAGCACGGAAGCCAATGATATGATGGGTCACCCAGACAATAACGGTCAGGGCCAGAGTGGTATTAATTGATGAAGTAGGAGACATGAAGCCGGGGATTAAACCAATAAGATTGGCCACTGCAATATAGAGGGCGAAAGTGGCAATCATTGGGAAAAGCTTTTCGGTCAGCTCCTTTCCCATATTGTCATTAAAAAAATCATTCATGCCGCCAATGATCAACTCCCAAAAGTTTTGTCCCTTGCCGGGAATCATCTCAACGTTACTGAGGGTAAGCTTTCCTACCACTACCAGAAAAATCATGACAAACCATGTATAGGTCATATACGGTTCACACAGCTTTTCCAGAAAGGTATTCCCAACAGGACCGTGCGGAATCGGCAGTCCCAACTTTTCAAGAATGATTGATATCAATAGTATCGGATGTTCCATAAATCCCCCTGTTACCTTCTCCTGCTTAAAAAGTAGCGCCCGGCCACATTCAGTGTTGTCAGAATGATGGCGAAAACTACAGTAGATAGCCCCAGAAGCAACCCGATAACATTGGCCTGACCGCTCTTGATAAAGAGCAGCAGGACAACAGCAATCAAGGCCAACCGAAGCCAAAATTTAACAATATAACGCGATTTCCCAAAACTCTTCTTTTCCTTTTCTTTTTCCTCAGGAGGAGGTTCAAAAGTTTTCAGAAAAGAAGCAATATCTCTGTGCCCCGAAAAAAAACTGGCTATGGCGATTACACCGCCCACGAGCACCGACTGGGCAAAAAACCATGACATAATCAGCCATGATCCGCCGGTCAACACCAGCAGGAACCCAAAGCTCAAGACCTGTACCTGTTTCAAAGAGATATCAAGCACAGCCATCAACCTTCAGAATCCGTATCATCTGGCTTCGCCGCCTGAGTCCGCAGGATGTCAAACAGACTCTTAAACCCGGCGGCTATGCCAAAAGCCAAACCGATAAAAGTAAACCAGGGTGAGGTCCTTCCATCAAAGAATTTTTCATCCAGATAGATACCGCCTCCCAACCCTATAAAAATTGCGGCCACAAAGGTAAATCCGATATGCCCGTAATTTCCGAGTAAATGTATCATCTCGGTACTGAGTTTAGCCATTGTTCTTACCGCCTCATGCAATCAGTAGAATTCTCTGGCAAACGCTCAAATTTGTTAGCACGCCTACCCACCAAAGTCAACGGTTTTTTTAATTTTCCTTCAATTTTTTGAATGACCATTCAGTCATTTCTATACCCCTTTTCAGCTGTTCCATGCTATGAGCTGCTGAAATAAAAGCAACTTCGAATTGAGAAGGAGCAAGATAGATTCCTTTGCTCATCATCTGACGATAGTGACGCCCATAGCAATCCGCATCGGCTTTCATGGCCGACTCAAAATCCGTGACTTCACCCTTGGTAAAAAATCCTGTCATGAGCGATCCGACCCGATTCAGGGTTACCGAGACACCTGCCTTCTCTGCGGCTTTTGCGAGGCCATCAGCAAAAAACTCTGCCTTTTCATTGAGTTCTTTATAAAAATTAGGCCGTTGCAGCAAACTCAGATTCGCAATACCTGCAGCCATGGCCAGAGGATTCCCCGAAAGTGTGCCAGCCTGGTAGACCGGTCCGTCCGGGGCAACCTGATCCATTATTTCAGCCTTACCGCCATAGGCACCAACCGGCAGGCCACCACCAATGATTTTTCCCAGACAGGTCAGATCAGGCATGACCCCGAAATACTCCTGAGCCCCGCCATAGGATAAGCGGAAGCCGGTGATAACTTCATCGAAGATCAAAACAATCCCCAATTCAGCCGTAAGAGCTCGTAGCTTCTGCAGAAAGGTAGCACTCGGGGGAACACAGCCCATATTCCCGGCAACAGGTTCCACAATAACGCAGGCAATTGTCTCCCCCTTGTCCCGGAGTGTCTGTTCCAGTACTTCCTCATTATTATAGGGAATAGAAATGGTATTTTTGACAATATCTTCAGGTACTCCCGGACTTCCAGGAATCCCCAGGGTAATCACCCCGGAGCCAGCCTTGATGAGAAAGGAGTCAGCATGGCCATGATAGCAGCCATCAAACTTGACGATAACATCCCTGCCCGTAAAACCTCTGGCCAGACGAACGGCGCTCATGGTAGCTTCAGTCCCGGAATTGACAAAGCGTACCTTTTCCAGAGAGGGAACTGCTTCCACCACCATGGAGGCGAGGGCCATTTCCTTGGTGGTCGGAGCCCCGAAAGAAGTACCATCCTTTGCCGCCTCAGTAATTGCTGCCACGATCTCAGGCTGCGCATGCCCGTGAATCATTGGCCCCCAGGAGCTGACAAAGTCAATATACTCGTTCCCATCCACATCATACAGTGTTGATCCTTTGGCCTTCTGAATAAAAACTGGACCACAACCAACGGAGCGACAGGCTCTGACCGGGCTGTTTACGCCACCGGGAATCACCTTTTTCGCCATCTCAAACATCTTCTCAGAAATACTTGTATTCATTTTGACTCCCTTGACTCTCAAATTTAGTATCTGTCCAGAATTGATATTTTCAAATCCAAGTCGACGCCCAATCAAAGCTAGCTACAGATATATCGATGATATTTCACCGATTAGATTTTACAAAGAACGAATACTACAGTAAAATATTAAGTTAACGACAGGCACGAGTTAATCATTACTCACTTTTCCGGCCATCATATCACAGGCAACTCACGAGTTCACTTTCGATCTGCAGGCGTCACCAATATTTTTCTGTTCTCTCTCAAAAAGATAGCTATAGCATGAGTTACAAAAATCTGTCAAACAGCTTCCATCCCTTGACCTTTTTCTCATCCATGCACATTATGAATGAACAGTTGCTCTGTGTCGCATCCGTCTTCTCCGATCTCAGCAATTCATTGCCTGGACTCGTAACCTGGTTCAACCGCTGAAGGTATGGCGTACGCAAAGAGGCCGGACGAAGAAGACGGAAAGAGTTTTGTGACACACAGTTACCTGGGCCAAGGAAGAATTCTTAGCGCACATTTTGCTTGTCATGAAAACTGGCAACGGGTACACTATAGCATCATTATGATGTTTTTTCTCGCCATGTGCAAGTATCGTAAACCTGCACATGGCCCAAGAACAGAGTCCGTAACAAGATCCATCAACACAATGAATTAATTATTTTTTTGGTTTTTCTTGTCAAAAAGAGTCTACCAAAAACTCACAAGACACCAAAACCTCAATCAGATTGGAGAAGAACAATGGCCAGCGACAAAGTACAATCGGTAAGCGACGCCGATTTTGATTCAGTAATTGCCTCAGACATCCCCTGTCTCATTGACTTCTGGGCCCCTTGGTGTGGACCCTGCAAGGCTATTGGCCCGGTTGTCGAAGCCTTGGCAGATGAATATAAGGGAAGGGCAACAATCTACAAGATGAATGTCGATGACAACCCTTCCACCCCTGGTAAATTTGGTATCCGAGCCATCCCTACCCTCATCCTCTTCAAGAGTGGTGAAAAAGTAGACCAGATCACCGGTGCTGTCGGCAAGGCACAGCTGATAGATCTCATCGAAAAAGCACTCTAATTAATCATCTTCCCAGAGCCCCCTTTTCCTTGAAAAACAGGGGGCTTTTTGATAGCGCCACACCTCATCCCTGTATTTCGTTATGGCAACAAGGCATCACACACTCATTATAGTCGGTGGCGGCCCTGCTGGCTTGACTGCCGGACTGTATGCGGCCAGGGCCAGAATGGATCACCTGTTGATAGAAAAAGGGGCTGAAGGCGGGCAAGTCCTGCTCACCGACTGGATTGACAATTACCCCGGTTTTCCAGAAGGCATATCCGGTTTTGACCTTGCAGAAAAGATGACTGCCCAGGCCAAACGGTTTGAACTCAACTCTATGTTCGGCAATGTCGTCTCCATGGACCTCTCTTCTCCAGTCAAGCTCCTTGAACTGGATAACGGCGAGAGCATAAGCTGTGATGCCTTGATTATCTGTACGGGAGCACGACCACGTGCTCTGGGTGTTCCTGGAGAAAAAGAGCTGGCCGGTAAAGGCGTTTCCTACTGCGCCACCTGTGACGGCCCCTTTTACCGCGACCTTCACGTCGCCGTTGTCGGAGGGGGAAACACAGCGATTCAGGAGGCCGCACATCTCACCAAATTTGCCGCCAAGGTCACTGTCATTCATCGCCGAGATGCGTTACGGGCCACTCAAATTATCCAGGAAAAAGCCTTTGCCAATAAGAAAATCGACTTTATCTGGAACAGCGTCGTTACCAGTATTGAAGGAAAAGAAGGAGTCGAACAACTCCGTCTCCTGGACACCGGTGGAAAGGAATCCACCCTGAAAGTCGAGGGTATTTTTGTCCTCATCGGCGTCCTTCCCAATAATGAAATGCTTCCTCTGACGGATCTTAATGCCGATGAGGGCGGATTTATCCCCACCGACTGTGAAACCAGGACAAGCATTCCCGGTGTCATGGCTGCCGGGGATATCCGCAGTAAAGAGGTACGTCAGGTGGTCAATGCCGCAGGTGAAGGAGCCACTGCCGTTCTCGCCGCCGAAAACTACCTCACCAATCTCAGCTGAGTGCCTATTGCCATGCCTTTTCTTTTTTCTCATCTTATCAAGTCTGACTCTTCCCCAAAACAGTTCCTGAAATCAGCCCTTATCCTCCTGCTTTTCTTTTCTTTGAGTGGCTGTGCCACTCTGAATTCATGGTTTAGCAGCGGCGAAGAAGTTCGACTTTCGGCCCCCAGCCTGGCGGACAAGGGAATGAGTGAATTTTCTCAGGGGAATTACTATAAGGCACGAAAACATTTCGACGAAATACTCGACTACTACCCCTTCAGTCCAGAGGCCATGCTTGCCGAACTGAAGGGAGCCGACAGCAATTATTTCATGGAGAATTACCAGGAAGCCCGCATGCTCTATGGCGAGTTTGAAGAACGGCATCCCACCAATGAAGCAATCCCTTACGTCATGTACCAGATTGCCATGTGTCACTACCAGGAGATCGACCGCATCGATCGCGACACCACCGGCGCCGAGATGGCAATCAAGGAATTTTCCAAACTCCTTCGCGCCTTTCCAGACTCTCCATATACCAACGAAGCCAGGGCCAGGATTCGGGCCGCCAATGAGTTCATGGTCAACCATGAATATTTTGTGGTGGAGTTTTACCTGCGAACCGAAAAATACAGTGAGGCCCAGACACGCCTCCGCTATCTCTTGAGCACCTATCCTGACGCCACCATCGTCCCCAAGGCAAAAGAACTGTTACAACGTCTGGAAGCAGGAGAAACCCCCAATTTCCATCTCTCTTCCTGGTTCAAGAAAAACCTTTTGCCCGACTGGATGATTTTCACCTCTAACGACGAAGGTCCAACGCCTCAACCACCCCCAGAAACAGATTAATTACCCCAGGCAGAGCTTTCACTTTTACTTCGTGGGCTCACAAGCAAAAGTGAAAGCAGAGACACTCCTTCCCTCAACAACACCCTGAGGGAGGGTGAACATCTGTCTGATATGCATTAATAGGTCGGGTGAGCCTCTCTTTTGCTCTTTCTGAAGCCCCTGTTTGCCACACTCTCAGCACCAGGCGATATTTCTTTCTCCGGTTGAGGGTTTTACTCTCTGTGTGAGCATGATACCTTTTCAGTTCATCTCCTTCCCCATTCTTCTTGAGACACTCTCCTCAAAAGCCTCTTGGATTTGGCTAGATTATCAGCTGTTAGATCAACATTGGCCCACATTTTGGCTCAACAAACTGAAGACCTTCTTCAGGATGGATGGAGGAATGACAACGACACCTTCTTTTCCAGGGGCAGCCCAACGTGCTTCTTCTGTTTGAGGAACTCCTGTTTTGACCTGAAGTCCCAAGCCATTTTTTTGCTCTATCTCCTAAGTCCCTATTATTCTTCCGGCAATAAAGAACTGGCTACTGGCTCTGTCTTTCCTTTAGGTAATGCACTGATAATAGAAAGGCATACCGCTGAAAAATAGGGCAACGACTGCACCAGCAACACCATGACCCAAAGAAGAATATCCCACGTATCAATTGATAATTGGTAATAAATTACCCCGGCAGCGAGCCATAAAGCCGTGGTCATCAAGGTCTCTTCAGATGCAGTGCCGATGGCCTTGAACAGGGCAACGGATTGTTCCATTTTAGGTGTACGTAAAAATGGCCGCCCATCTGTGAAGAGTCCCGACCACATGGCCTTGGCTATGGTATGTGATAAGGCGAGGCCGGAAAATGCCGCCGCAACAGTTTCTCTTGCACTGCTGACAATATGAACACCATGGTAGAGATAAATCACCTTGGCAATTTTAAAAATAAATAAACTGAGTGGCAGGATTGAAAAAATCACCAAAGGCGGATCGATTTTATTTGGCACGACAATCATCGCCACAGACCAGGCTAAGGCCGCAAAATTGAATATCAAATTAATACCATCAGCAATCCAGGGCAACCAGCCGGCGACAAAGTGATATCGTTGTCCAAGAGTAAGTTTATTATTTACCTTGCCTCTCAATTCTGAGGCGTGATGCCGTAATATTTGCATGGCCCCATACGCCCAGCGAAAGCGCTGGTTTTTATAATCAAGAAAACTATCAGGCATCAAGCCCTTACCATAACTCTTAGGAGTATAAACAGCTTGATAGCCTGCGGAAAAAATCATCAATCCTAATTCTGCATCCTCGGTAATAGTCCGTTCACTCCAGCCGCCAACTTCTTCCAGACAGGAACGTCGGACCATAGTCATAGTGCCATGCTGAATGATTGCATTGCGCTCGTTACGGGTAACCATGCCAATATGAAAAAAGCCCCGATATTCAGCAAAACAGATGGTCTTAAAGAGGGAGTCACTGGAGTCCCGGTAGTCCTGAGGCGCCTGCACAATGGCAACTTCAGGTTCAACAAATTGTGAGACCAGCTCTCTGAGCCATGTCGGCACCACACAGTAATCACTATCGATTACCGCAACGATTGTGGCCTCAGGCGCTGTTTCTCTCAAGGCAAAGTTTAATGCCCCTGCTTTAAAACCGGGCAAAGGATCTTTATGAAAAAATCGAAACTTCTTTCCCAGCCCGGCGCAATGTTTTTCTACAGGTTGCCACCTCTCGGCATCCTTAGTGTTATTATCAATAACAATCACTTCATAACGTGGATAATCCAAGGCCGCCAAGGCATCCAAGGTTTTTATCAACATATCGGGTGGTTCGTTATAAGCAGGAACATGAATTGACACCATGGGAAGATCCGCCTCCGCAACGACAATTGCCTTTAATTCACGGCGACGCCCTTTCACCCATAATGCTTCTGCCCACTCGTGGGCTTCAATCAGTAAGACAATAATGACACCTATCATACCGAGCATCATCAAAACACCGACAATGATAGCTCCAACGGTCATGTATTGCTGTGAATAATCATAGGCAATCCAAACGACGACTGTGGTCAACAAATAGGCAACCAACGCAAGGAAACTACGCCCCCGGCGATTTAAGGTGTTCGCATCGGATAATAAAAGGGCAAAAACAATGGCAGCAATGATAACCGACATGATGGCTAACATTTGCCATTGGGGCAGACCGACAATAGGTTTTACAAATTCAAATTTAGCGTTACGTTCAGCATCATAGACTCCCCAGTAGGCACCAACAGCCCCCTCACTCACCCGTTTCCAGG
This sequence comes from Pseudomonadota bacterium, assembly GCA_018817385.1. GTDB lineage: Bacteria > Desulfobacterota > Desulfobulbia > Desulfobulbales > Desulfocapsaceae > Desulfocapsa. The sequence continues at coordinate 1,435 of JAHIUA010000087.1, read as the reverse complement.
GTTGATCAAAAGCCTCCATCACATAATAGGTATACTTTTCCTGTTCTGCCCGATGCAAAAAACGACGCAAAAAAATGGCCTGCCATGCCTTATCGGCAATGGATGATTTAAGAGTTCTGCCATTACTGGGCCACCCCACTTCAGCAATTACTATTGGCTTGTCGGGAAAAAGCAGTTTCAATTGATCCATGCGCTCGACGATGTAATCAACCGCTATTTCATTAGGTACTCCTTCCCAGTATGGCAACATATGAACCGCGAGATAATCGACATGTTGCGCCAGCTCAGGATGTTTGATCCATACATGCCAGGGCTCTGCGGTACTGACAGGCATACCGACTTCGGCACGAACGTGATCAAGGTGCCTACTCAACGACTCAATGGAGATATCATTTCTGAGTATGACCTCGTTGCCAACTATGACCCGTACGACATTCTTACGGTTTTGCTCAGCAAGAGAGATCAGATTTTCAATCTCAATAGCATTTTGCTCTAACCTGGCGTCAAGCCAGGCCCCCAAGGCAACATTCAGTCCATGTTTTCGGGCCAGAACAGGAATCTGGGACAGAGTCCCATCGACCGTATACGTTCGTATGGAATGTGTTTTGCCGGCCAGGAGTGCCACATCCTTTTCAATTTCCTCAACCGTCGGCAGCTTTCCAGTTGTGGGGTCATGATGCAAGCCCATGGGGGAGAAAGAAAAACCTTGAATGATAGACGGCCACATGGGTTCGACTTCCGGCCTGTTCATAACGGCCCAAAAACCATAGGTTACCGTAGCAACGATTACAGCAATAAAAATATTAATTCGTATCATTGCAGATAATACTCCAAAATGTATTCACAGACTAAGCACAATACCAAACCAGCATCCAATCAAACGAGAGGTTCTTGACCTCGCCTTACTCCAAACACACTGTCTTCTCAGCACCCATGCATGGACCGTATAAGTAGAACGCTTCCTTCAGGACGGGAAATTTCCTGTACCACTCACAGGTTTGCACCGGCAAGAAAAGAGGACCACACACGAGAGAATGGTTTCGATTCATCAACGGCAGCAAGAGAGCAGATTCTCAAACTTTTGAAAGCAGGCCAGCCAAAAACGAATAGTTATTCCATATTGTGGAATGTCATCGCCCATGGATCGAACAGCAAAAGGCAATGGTGACCTCCCTGTTTACTCGTCCTCAAGAGAATCAGCAAGAGGCAGACCACCGCATCCAAGAAAAAGAGGTAAGGCCGTACTGCGAGCAAACACCTGGAAGGGAATAGGGTTACCATCTTAAAAACTGCCCTCTAGGAGCCTGTCGGACTTAGACATAAATCTGCTGCAAATTTGACAAATCGGCCCATATTTCCATGGCTTTTCGTTAAATAGACCTGCTATTCGCCTCAAATCCATGAAAATCTGGTCTCGATTTCTCTAATTTTCGCT
>JAHIUA010000086.1 GCA_018817385.1 Pseudomonadota bacterium | reverse complement strand
TTCAACACAATCATTGCTTGAATCGAAGTCACAGGTTCCGCAGTTATCCGCTACCGCATTGCCACCCCAGGTTCCGGCGCAATCCTGAACACAGTCATTGCTTGGATCGGAGTCGCAGGTACCGCAGTCATCTACAACTGCACTGCCGCCAAAATCGCCATTGCAATCGGTTATACAATCATTACCCGGATCACTGTCACAAGTTCCGCAATTATCCGCTACTGCATCACCGCCCCAGGTTCCGGAGCAGTCTTCGATACAGTCATTACCAGGGTCAGAATCGCAGGTACCACAGTTATCTATTACTGCATCGCCTCCCCAAGTTCCGGCGCAATCCTGGCCACATTCGCTCAGACCAGTGTTGCCACCAACACAGGTATCACAGTTATCTATGTATGCCTGTCCACCAAAATCATCATTACAATCCTGAAAACAATTATTGCTTGGATCAGAGTCACAGGTGCCGCAACCGTCCAGGACAGCTAACCCATCACAAACGCCAAAGCAATCAACAGTCCCTGGACAATCAGAATCAAAGGCAAAAGAACTGGATAAGTAAACATATGTCCCACTATCAAGATCCTGTTGAACAGTATAGAAACCTACAGATGGTGTCGTTCCAGCTACAAAACTGATGATAGCGGTTTCCCCGGCAAGAAGATCAAAATCCCAGCTCATAGCCAAAGCTGTATCTTCTATGGGAGGAGCAAGAAATTGATCAGTAAAAGAGGCGTAAAAAATTTGATTGTCAAGCAAAGAACCAGGAAGTGCGGTCTTACCAGAATCTTTTACGTTATCAAAGATATCCCCCCGATACAATTTCCCTCCGGTACCATACGAACCAGCACTCCCCCAACCTATTTCATCAATCTCCCAAAGCTGTCCAAGTTGAGGAGAGCCAGAAGTAGTGCCTGTTTCGTTCAGAGAACCATTGAGACTATAATCAAGATCGTAATTGAAATATACCGATACCGAATGAGAGCCTTCACCGGTAATGGTAAAGGTAAGCGTACCCAAGCCATCAAGAGTAGCGAAATCGTCGGTAAGATTAAAATTCCTAAAATCGATGGAAAGCGGAAGTTCGGCAAGACTGCCAAGAGTTCCTGTACTGAAAAAATCAAAATCACAAGGTCCTTCAAGGCAATAACTTGTCCCGTCTATATTAATTCCCCAATCCCACAAATCTATCCCAGCACGAACATTTGTACTGCACAACAAAAAAAACAATGCAGGTATCAAAAATATTGGTGAAAACTTTTTCATCTCCCCTCTCCAGTCTGAAAAAAGTATCGTTCAAAAAAATCTTAACTGATTTCTTTGCACCGCTTTCATCCTCACATTCCTCATGAACAAATACTTCTGCATATACGCAGCAGCATGTTTCATTACATTCAGGCAAGGACTGAACGAAAACTTGATATGCCTCCCAATCCTAAAAAGCCACGACTGACACCTAAGCCACTAATAACACTGTTTATATGATGAATAGTCGCCACCACTCTTCCAGTATCTTTGGCAAAAAAAAATGGCATACGTCATTTAAATATCAACCAATCTTAAATGACACATGCCATATTTCTTGCACACAATACGTTAGTTGTGGCCAAAGCATCCCAACATCGGCATGTTATTCTTCTGTAGACTTGCTGCTGGCCATTTCTATTGTGATCGTCAGTTGAGAATAGCGGGAGAAGGTTTAACCTTCTCCCGCTATTTACTACTCGTTGAAAAAAAACATTTTATCTCCGCGATCGAAGAACACGAGCTCTTTCACTGTCCTGACCCCAGATAGAATTGACGGTCACAGTACTCGGACAGGCACTACAGGTTGCTGAAATTGTAGTGTCATCCCATGTCCTTACAGAACAATCGACCTCAGAACCGCTTCTGTCGATTGCCACGAGGCCTGTACCAGAATCCAAAGCATCAACAAACTGAGAGTAACCGGTCCCCTTGATGGTGATACTGGTTCCTCTGCAAAGGATATACTGGGTAGCCATAGCAGGTACGACAGAAAGATTTACTGCATTACTTACTTTATCTGCTTTCACTACGCGGAAAGCATAGTTCCCTGCAGGCAAATCAGCCGGAATCGTTACTTCCAGAGAATCCGCAGCAATGGCAGACGGAATCAGCTCGACGACGGAACCATCAGCAGCAGTCAAGGTGACATTAGAAATTACACCCATTTCCTCTCCACCTATTCCAACCACCGCATTGGTAAACGCATTACCAGTAGCAATTACGGTAGCAGCGCTGCCTTCGATTACACTGAAAACATTCAATCCGGTCAGGTCCGGAATAACAGGTCCTGAGTAAGGTGCTGCAGCAGACATGGCGGTAAAACCATGACATCCATAACAGTCATCATTATGACCGATGTGGCCGAAGTACGCCTCTTCTGCGCCAGGAACAATACTATTAACATTATTAGACGCAGGTGAGTCCGCCTGAATGTTGTGTAGCGATCCTACGCCATGACATTCTTCACATTTACGGATGTAATATTCCCGACCTTTGCTAAAGTCATGACACCAGTTACACTGGGTACTGTTATTGAGCCCCAAGCCTGTGGAATGATGCGTTTGCGCATTGGTCAAAACATATAGATCCGAAGCACCATCAAGACCGCTTTCGTGACAGAATGTACACGTCCCTTCACCATTTGTACCCGGGTTTGGCTTATCGCTGGGCCAAGGCGTAACAAGGCTGGGAATATAGGTTGGAATGTAATGGCCGTCATTCGGGTTATCGATGGGGCCATGGCAGGCCTTACAATCTTGAGTTTGGGCCTTGGTAGTTAAATGATGCACCGATGCTTCACCAGCGATCTGCTCATGACACAACAGACAATCTCTGAAGGTTTCAAATACATAAGTGAAACTGGCCTGATCCCATACCTGACTATGGCAAGTCAAACACTGATAGGTCGTGTCGCCCACTGCTACAAAAGGTGCGCTCGTTGGATCGGCCAAGGGAGCGTTAACAAGTAAATGGTGACGATCCGGAATGGAGCCAGGATTTACAACGCCAGAATCTTCGTGACATACGCGGCAATTGGCTTCAACCAAATTATTGAAGGAACTATCCGGGATACCGATAAATTGATTAACAGGTGGTGGCGGAACAGTTGCCCAGCTTGTTGCAGCCGTGGCAACCATCAGAAAAGTGGTAAATTTGATTTGTTTTATAATAGCAACCATTATCCCCCCCGTTTACTAACGGTTAATATTGAATCTTGCTTAAGAGAAGTTTCGAAAAAAACCCTGCCAAGTCATGCACACCTCAAACAGAACATTCTTTATTGTTTTTCCACCTCCTTGCTTACTTGATTTTCCCCTCTACGCTTACCCTGCCTCTTACCTCCGATTAATTACTAATTACCAATTACCAATCACAAATCGGAAAGTGAGTCAGTATTTAGCTCGCTACTAAGGTACTTGTCAAGTATTAAAATATTACGGTGTGGCATATTGCCACACTAACTCATTGACTAACCAACATTATTCGTTACAACAACCCCCATTGACCTCCATCGAACGCTCTCCTTTTTTTCTTACTTTTTTTCATCAACATTTTACATTACTATCTAATATATAATATAAATTTAAGAATACTTTTCTGTTGAATACGGGTGTAAGGACCATAACGGGTCAACTCTGTTTGTTCCCTAGAACGCAGCTCAAAATGCTCAACTTGTCTGTCAATAGCGACACATCATTTTACACTCTTAACAGTTCTCGTTTTACAGCTGATGCCTACCTGAGTTGCCGATATCTTGGAAAAATGGTTGGCACGAAAGAAAAACAGACTCCTTATAAAAAAGGCTCACATTTTTTGAATGCGAAAACCTGTTGCCGGAGATATTCTTTTGACAAAATCAAAATCATCTAACAGCACCTGTTTTCCATTTTGCCTGACTTTATATGGAATCTTATTCCCCAAAAATCAATCGCCGTACTGCGCAACAATACCAGTATTCACAAGTCCCCAAAAAGAACAGAACTTGGCAATATAGACGTATGCTGGTATGGTTGGTTCCATTCACAAGAAAGAAATTTTGTCGATGTTCTCTTTTAATTTGTTACATTGTAGTGTAAATTTGTTGATTCTGATCGGAGGAGTTAGTGGAGTGATTAGTGATGACTTTGTGAGACGGTATCAACTTCATCTTGCTGAAGCAACCAAGGGCTGAACGATTCTGATTGCAGTGGGGAATGGCACTGAAAATGGCTTTTGGCTTCCTTATTACCCCACCTCTTAAGGAGGAACAATGAAACCGACAATAACTTCCTGCACACGTATAATTGCCTTTTTTGCCATAGGTTTGTTTTTCTCCCCTTGGCAGGCCGAATCATGGTCTTCCTCTTCAAGCTGGGACAATCCTCCATTATCAGAAAATTCTTTATCTTCTGGTTTGGAAGATTACAGTGTTCCCCACTCTCCACCTCCGGGTTGGGCGGATTCTTCGCTCTCTGAAGCTTTGTGCCGTTCATGTCATGAAGACCTGGATCGTTTTCCTGGCTTACAATATTCGAATCCAGACAAACATCACCTTTTAATCGGGCAAGAAATTCCGCAACCAACAATTGCGCCATACCAACCATCTGCCTACAACTATGAGTGCTTATCCTGTCACCTTATTGAACAGACGGATGCCATGAATTTTGAGGTTTCTCTTACAAGAGATTGTTTGCAATGTCATCCGCTCGAAACGGTTTCCGGCAGTTCCAGGAGAGGTGACAATGTTCACCATGAGTTCCCTTCTTACCATTGCAGCAATTGCCATTCATGGGGCCGCTAAGCGGTTATCGAACGCTTAGTGTTTCCAGCTGAGACCAAATCAAGAACATTTTAGATGAAATTACTGATCGAGATCACGCCAGCACTTCCTGTTGTTTTGTTGATGGAAAGTTCAATCCCCCCACCCCCCACTCTCACATTTCAAACATCGGGAAAAACAATCAATCTTTGTACCTTTTTTCAAATGAATAACGAGCATCTATTCGATACCTTGGGATATTACTTTATTGTTAAATCCCGCTGGAGTCACCTACTCGTTAGGATTAAAAATAGCCTGACGGTTCAAATTTTATCAGCTCTCTTCATCTCTCTTCATCTCTCTTCCGCTGTCCATTTACGACAAAGATAACCACGGTGAATCTGTATTAATTCATCGCCTGTGACAGATCTGTAAGCAAATGAGCAACGGGTTACTCTGCTGGCTACCAAACAAGCAACTGCCACCAAAAGGAGATATAAAAAGAATGCGAAGCAGATTAAACGAAAAAAAAGAAGCAGCAGCTTTCTGACCAGAACCCAATGAATTTTCAGAATATCTTATTCTTTTATTATGGATCCGAAATGCTGAAAATTCTAACCGTATTCCCAGTCCGACTTGTCACGCAGTGACAATTTTGTATCTCTGAGCTCCAAATTGTGCTGTTAAAAACACTATGACATGCTATACACATCACCGTCATGAATGACGGAGGAGGATATTCACCTCTACTCTGCAACGGAATAGAGCGAAAACTTTTTGGAAAAAAGTTGCTGTTCTGTTCCTTATGAACAACTGGAGCAGCCTCACGACTAGAGTCAACAAATAAAATTCTTATTGTTAGTATAAAAAAAGGGGAAAAGAGGTTATGAAATCTTACTTTATTTCGATAAGTTGTACGCTATATCTTGTGTTCAACATAAGTTCGCTTGCCCACGCTCAAATAGAGCTCTGGGATTGGGGAATTAATATAGATGGGACAAGTTATTGCCTTGAAGGACCTTGCGATTTTGATTTTTTCAGTACAGCAAACCTGACTAGTCTTGACGAACTTCCGCCTTCCATCAATTTCACAAATTTCAATCTTTCGGACCAAGTCAACACTTTTGATGGCTTAGGAACCCTCACCATTACCATTACCGGCGAAGGTCCACATTCGGTATCGGTATATTTCAATTACGATCTTGATTATGATCTTAACGATGTGCTGAACGAAACAGGCATCGCATCTGGTTCTCCCAAATCTGGACAGTTCTGGGAAATCGATGAAATAGGTTGGGGACTTACTGGCAGTGATGGAACCAAAGGGACAATCTATTACGGCGATATTTTTGATAACGTCAAGGATTCCGGGAAGGGTACCCCTCCCACCTCCTTACTTGATAATCAAGTTTTTTACACCTTGTTTACCGATCAATTCCTTGCCCCTCCCATAGAGGATACAGCTCTGGCTATGAGTTGGGATTTCAATCTCCCTGCCGGGAAAACTGCTGTTATTTCTTTTATTGCAGACACAACTGGTCCTGCGGGGTTCTATATTGTTCAGCAAGATCCTGATAGTGGTACAAATGTTTATTTATCAAGCTCAACAAACCAGGACTGTGCCGGTACTTGGGATGGTGATGCGGTAGAGGATCTCTGCGGGATCTGTGACAATAACCCTGCAAACGACTGTACAGGGAAACAATTTCCATGGGTAATGTTTTCCCATCTCTTCCTGAACAAAAAGTAATACACCTTTTCGACTCAATCTCAGGAAGTACTGTAATATAAGTCAAAAGAAAGCAAGGCACAACAAACCTTGCCTTCATCCTCCTGACAAGGAGAGCAATGCTGATTTGGTGCAGAACATCAAGGTCACCCGCTCTGCAAATGAACCAGCACTTGCTCTCTCATGGAGTCGCGGCTACCGGTTAGTGTCTGCCCGAAAATGAGATATCAGTCTCAGCCGAAGCACAGACAAAATATCCCCCCCATGCATTTGTCTGATATTCTAAAGAATACATTGTATGAGTCACAAAAAGGGGAAAAAAGCACAGCAACACCTACACTATCAACTTGAACCGGTGTCATTATCTTGGCATTCTCAAATGAATGAAGCCTCAGTTTTCTGCATTGCTATGAAACACTGCTTTGTAAATTTGTATCTCAACGAACTCATTCCGTTTGTTAAATAGTCATGGGGATATTTCTTCACGTTTCATAGAATCAAAATGGCAAGCCTCCTCCCGCTCCGAGAGGGAATTTTTTGTTTTGTTAGAGAAACTTTTTTGTAATTCAATGTGATCGGAAAACTGTATCCCGTGTTAAGGGATTCTTCTTTTCAGAAAAAAAAGGAGAAACATCATGACTTATCAAACAGTTACGCCATATCGTTGACTTGCTGATTATCGTATTACTACCCTTATTCTTTTTTTGTTTGCGATGTTCATCTCATTGCAATGTGCCCAGGCTGCGTTGCCGGATTCTCGAAACAAATTATTGCAGTTCAGCTCTGCTGGACACCTGCTCGGTTTTGAACATGACAGTGTCTATGTAGTTGGAAGCAATCATATGTTGAAAGTTGAGTTTGCCGAAACAACGGGGGCAAGACCTCAGGTTGGCGCGGCAGCCAAAGGTGAAACAGGTGTCCAACCGCTCAACCACGTGACATACAGAGATCTGTGGCCGGGAGTTGATCTTTCCTATGAAGCAGCAGATGGCGGTATTATTGAAAGCACCTGGCGAATCGCACCGGGTGGAGCTCCCACACAAATCCGTTTGCGTTACAATGCACCGGTAACAATTGACAGCGGTGGAAACTTAAAAATAAACTATGAAACAGGCTGGATGCGAGAATCGGCGCCAATTGCCTGGCAGCAGATCAACGGCCAGCGTATTCCTGTGCAGGTCGCATTCAATATAATTGAAACAACAAACGACGAAGCAGTTGTGAGCTTTAATCTTGGACAATACAACCCCGACCATCCATTGTTGATTGATCCCGTTTTGGAGTGGAACACCTTCCTGGGCTCAACAGACTGGGATGAGGGTTATGCTATGACAGTGGACAGCGACGATAATGTCTACATAACTGGCCTCAGTGTTGCCACTTGGGGCTCACCAATACTCCCCTTTGCCGGCGAAGGCGACGCACTCGTTGCCAAATTGGACGCCTCTGGTACACTGCTGTGGAATACCTTCTTGGGGGCGGCATCCGGTCTGGACAAAGGCACTGGCATTGCGGTGGATGACATTGGTAATGCTTATATAGTTGGCACCAGTCCAAGCACCTGGGGCTCACCACTCATTGGCAATGGAGGCGGCAGCGGAGATGCCTTCGTCGCCAAGCTGAATAGCTCCGGAATCCTTCAATGGAATACCTTTACAGGATCGACAAGTTACGATAGCAGGTAACGCAATCGCTGCCGACAGCTCCGGTAATGCCTACATAACAGGTACCAGTAATGGCAGTTGGGGAACACCGACCAATAATTTTTCCGGTGCATCTGACGCCTTCGCCCTTAAACTGGGCCCATCTGGTACACTCCTGTGGAACGTCTTTATGGGATCCGCAAGTGGAGCTGGTACTGGTATCGCAGTGGACGGCACCAATAATGTATACATCACAGGTGAAAGCTCTGCCACCTGGAGGTCGCCACAAAACGCTCACCCGGGGACGGGCAACTGGACGGCAGCTTTTGCTGCCAAACTGGATAGCAGTGGCACCATACAGTGGAACACGTTCATGGGATCAACACAGACAGATCTAAGCAGCGCTATCGCTGTGGATACCACCGGTAATGTATACGTAGCCGGTACCAGCTATGCCACTTGGGGTTCTCCCTTAAATGCCTTTACTGGAGGTACTAACGCCTTCCTTGTCAAACTGAACTCCAACGGGACCCAAGTATGGCACACCTTCATCGGCTCAACAAGTAAGGTCTGGGGTAAAGCCATTGCCTTGGACAGTACCGACGCCCCTCACCTCTCCGGTTACAGCAACGTTAGCTGGGGGTCACCAATTAATGCCCACACAGGAGGGGGGAATGACGCCTATGTTGCCAAGCTGAGTACCGATGGTGTACTGTTATGGAACACCTTCATGGGGTCAACAGATAACGATGAAGGGAGAGCCATTGCGGTTGATAGCACCGACAACGTCTTCCTGGCCGGTGACAGCATGGCCACCTGGGACTCACCGGTAACCCCCTATACGGGTAGTCGGGAGGCATTTGTGGCCATGATTTGTGCATCCTGTTACTTAGTAAGCACCTCAGCACCTGCCGGCCAGGGGAGTTTCATTCCTGAAACACAAACAGTCGATCTGGGCAATACAACCACCTTTGATATCAATGCCGAGACTGGCTATGAAATCGATACGGTAAGTGGTTGCGGAGGTATCTGGACTGGCAGTACCCCTATACGACCGGACCCATCACTGATGAATGTACGGTGACAGCAGCATTTACAAAATCTTATAGTTTTTCATGGATTATATATAACCATCTCTATCGTGCTCGAAAAAATCAATAACTGTTGATTCGTTAACGTGATGGATCTCGGTTGAAATCCATCACGTTACTTCCTCTGATCATCTCCCAAAGCCTTGGCCGCCGACCAACACACTGTAATCATGAGGTAATAAATGTCACCTCATCACCCTCGGTTGAAACCAAGAAAGAAAAAAAAGGGCAAGTCACTCGAGGTGACCTGCCCTTTTTTATTGCTTAAGCAATAAGGAGAGAGATGTACAGACAGTTACTTAAGAAACAATAGGCTGCGGCTTGCAAACGTTTTCCGCTTCCAGAGCCACTCGGCCACAGCCACCGCATACATACTTCATTTTCGCCAATTTATCTTTGCAAACGTGTTTGCTGTCTACTTCCGGTGTTCCGCAAAAACTGCACGATTCTTCTTTGTCATCACAGGGGCTACAGAGATGACCGGGAGCATCGGCTACTGCGCCACATGTCTTACATGAATAGGCCATAGAATACCTCCAATTGTTACTATAGAATTCCTGGACCTGAAAAATTTATCCCAGATCCAGGATATTGTGGTCAGTGGTTTTTACCAGCGCTCGGTGCCAACAATCTCGTTGACATTCCTGCAGTGCTTGCGCTCCTCACTGGAGAGCTCGTCACCGTCTTTGAAATTTTTACGCATGGAATCAAGTTCACACACATACTCTTTTCCTTCTTTATCGAATACCCAAATAAGATTATCATATCCAGACATAATGACCTCCATTCGTTTGTAGTCAAAGTAAAGCAAAGCAAGAAAAAACAAACCTTGCTAACCATACCTTATGTACCACTTTGTGGTTGTCAAGAGAAGAAGAACTCGAATAGGCGCATCATCTCTTGGACGAATCAGAGACGATCAGAATATCAGTCAGAAACAACGCTCCTGCGAGACACAACCTGTCTGCAGACAAAGCAGAATACATGAGAGGATTTTTTTTATTCTATGATGGTAGCTGCATACCCCATTAAGATGAATACGTTCCCACTCACAGAATGTTACCATTTTACCTGAATAATTATCCCTATGGCCTGACAACAAAAAACGGATAACACATACTCTCCTCACCTTTTTTCGTCAGTCTGTACGTGGGTTTTCTACCACTTACATAGCCGACAATCCCATCAACTATCATTTCACCAATTGCCTCCTCAAAGGCTTTTTGTTCTTTAGCTCTCAATGTTGGCAGATAAACATCATAGAGCCATTCTGGAGAGAGCATGTCTCCTTCCTTAGCATTCACTGTCTTAAACCAGCCAAGCAGATCATCCTTGATTGCCAACTTGATTGACTCTCTGTGTACCCCCATGCTATTTTCTCCAGTGAAGTAGAGTTGTTTTTCCTGGCGACTCTGACCTGAACGAACAGATTTTTCGCCGTTGATAAATTATTACGTATTACTCTCTTCGTTGTCGACGCATGATCTTTCTAAAGGTCAGGCGACAGGTCATCACCAACGAACAACAAATTGTCCCCTTTGCATCGGAGCAACAGGTTTTCACCTTTCACAGTAAAGCCATGACCAGGTAATCGTTTGCAGGCGGATATCTGTGGAGAGCCAATACGACAAACTATCAATCTGATTTCAGAATAAAAGTAAGCCATGGAGATGGTGATAAACGGCAGGGTACTGGCGATGGATGGCATTTTTTACGCAAACGCCGTACCTCAGCACATGCCTTTGCCAGGACCGGGCTTAAGATTGACGACGACGGCTTTATACTGTGCGACCGCTCATGGCAACCAATATCACCGGTGAGCCATGGCAGGTTGCCAAAGCAGCAGGCAAAGGAGCAGTGGCCAGCCTGTCAGTCTTTTAATTTCAGACGGACTTACAAATGCGCACCCCTGGCTGGTCCTTACAAGGTGAATAACAGGATTGAGACTCCAGTCGCAACCTTCAGGACTCTTCTTTTTTTCTCCATTTATGTTTTTTATTCTCCTGACAACACCCCGTTAAGCGACAGATTTGGCAACGCTCTTTGTTGCACCATTGACACGAAAAACAGTCAACACAGGGATATTTCTGGGACTCAGGTTTAGGATCTGGAACATAGATCATCCCCTGATTGCCAGGGAGTTGCTTAAAGGCCATTTTCCTCTCACTTTTAAAAGTTAGCTTTGGGTTGATTGCGGATTGCACAGCCATTCAGGGAACAAGCCAAAAAAGATCAATGGCCCTCCTAATTGTTGAGGAGACCTTGAGTTATTTCGTCCTGGTCCGGCCTGTTTTCCCTGCCATTGCCGTCTTCATGGCCGAAGGAGAGCCGTGGATTGCTACCGCTCGCATTGGGACTGTCCGATGATAATCCACGACCGGCTTTGCAAAGGTAAATTGCAGGACACCTGGAGACCTCCCTGACAAGTACTGTCAGATAGAAAACAGAATAATCTCTGGATACGACATACCATCCGAGATGGAATTTTTATCATATCAACATTCAAGAAAGATTGACACCTGAGTCCTTGGTTTGTCTTCCGATCCCTCTGGAAATGAGTGCTATTTTCTATTTGACAATTCTTAAGACTCCTGTTTAATGAACGGCAATTCATTTATGAAGATGCGGAAAGAGCCTCCGGTTTTGTATTTATGTGTCACTACGTGGTTTCACCAAAGTCAGGACAACACCGTTTCAAATTCGAGACCCTCCAGGAGCTGATCTTACCAAATCTTCAAATCACACTATCCTAAAAAAAAGAAGGCATAGTCCACATGAACAAACATATGCAAAAAAAACATAGTATTGCCGCCCTGATCTTCTTTATTGTTAGCATATTTCTCACCGCCCCTTCCATGGCTGAGTGGCAACAGAAAGGGCCGGAAGGAACCCAGGTTCGATCGCTTATTGGCGAGAGTGGTCAGCCATCTGTTCTTTACGCAGGAACTAATGGTGGAATTTACAAATCAACTGATGCCGGTCTCACATGGTCCTACAAAGCATTACGGTTTCGAGGTTCAGAAGCCCTCCACCAGGCTCCTGCAAGCTGCGGCTCGCAACTCATCAACGGGAGCTGGAGTACCGTTTACAGTTCAGCAGATAGTGGTGAAAACTGGGGTGAGCTGGCAACACTGGATAGCGGAATCAATGATATCGTAACCTCTTCTGCATGTATCTCTTATTTTGGTACCGGCAACGGCATCTATGGATCAAACTTTACCCATGGTCTTGCCGGAGAAGAAATCAACACATTGGCAATTGATTCTGCCGATACGGTCTATGCCGGGACAGATGGTGGTGAAATATATAAGTCCACAGATGATGGTAGCAGCTGGACACTGATTCGAGATGGAGAGGCTATGGTCTGGGATATCATTACCCTTGCTCCAGATCATATCTTTGCCACCTCATTACCCAGCGGCATTCTTGAAAGTACTGATGGCGGGGCAACATGGACGGCCCGCACAACCGGACTTCCTGATGTTGAGGGAAGTGGAATACACGCAGTTAACACAATTGGCAGTGGCAGCACTGCACTCTACGCCGCGGTAACAACCAGTGTTAGTCCTTTGAGTACTGCGGTTTATAAAAGTGTTGATAATGGCCTGAACTGGACAGCAACCGCTAGTGGGGCAAGCAAAGAATATGAGATATGGAGCATCATCGTCAATTCAGACAATACTGTTTATCTGGGCACGGATTTTGGTGTGTTAAAAAGCAGTGATGGCGGAAACAGCTGGCTTGATCTTGGGAGTGCAATTCAAGCTGTCCCCACTACCCATTCCATGGTTGAAAACAGCAGTGGCACTCTTTTGGTCGGCTCAGACGGAGGAGGAATTTACCGCAGCACTGATAATGGCATGACTTGGGTAGCGGCTGGATCTGGCGCCCCGGGGCGGGTAGAGGCTATTCTAGTTGATAGGACTGACACTCTTTACTGCAGCAATAATCAAACAGGTGGAATTTATAAAAGTATTGACAATGGCCTGACGTGGAATCCATCGTCAACGGGTCTTCCTTCTGAACCTATGGGCAGTATTACCTTGTATCATGAAGTACACAGTTTGACCCAGGGCGGCAATAGCAGAATTTATGCGGCACTCGAGGGTGGGGAGATTTTTTATAGTGATGACCAGGGAACAACATGGACGGCCACGACGCCATTACCAGGAGTTACCTCAGAGGTTAGCAGTATCGTTGCCGGAGCAGGGGGACTTGTTTATGCAGGCACCGAAGGAGATGGGGTCTATAAAAGCAGTGATGGAGGAATAAACTGGAGTCAAAACAATGCGGGTCTCCCACCCAACCCCAGTGTCTCCAGAAATGGAATTATTCTCGACAGCACAAGCGGAGATCTTTTTCTCCCCCTCTCTAGTGAGCGTGTCTACCGATCGATAGACGGAGGTGAGAACTGGGTAGTTGCTGACCCAGCCATAGGATGTGGTTCTGCCGCCATAACTATGGACCGCGCAAAAAACCTGTACGGAGTGTTTTGTAACGGAGCTGTATACAAAAGCTCTGATAACGGGGACAACTGGACTGACATGAGCGAAGGCTTAGGGATGATGGATAATGTCGAAGGAATCAATATCCAGGGAATATTTGCAGATAGTCAAGATACGCTTCTGCTTTCCACTTCAAGTAACGGTATCTATAGATTTTCAAATACAGTTTTCCAATGGAATTTATTCCTGCCGGCGATACTCGGTTCCCGACACTAATGCCTGCTAACAACTGATGGCCGAAAGGGGCTGGTTAAGGGGGCCTCAAAAAAACAACCCAACTCCTTTTTCCTGCATGGCCAGAACCTTTTTTACAGCCTTGAACAGTCCGGAGAGGAGTTTCACACGGGTACCGGTATCCACTGACGACACATTCCATGGTGCCGGTATCGATTACAAAAAAAATACCAATATCAGCCTGCCACCGCTATTCTCGCCGCACGAAGGAGAGAGTTGCCTTGTTGACAGCTGCCAGCCGGTATTTTAGGCAGGTGCTTCAAGTAGTTATTGTGGTTTGTAGAGTCCCCATTGTTTTTCAAAAGCAGTTACAGCCTCCATCATCTCTTTGAACTGTGGGTTCTCCTTTTCCAGAGGATTACCACTTTTGGGAATGGGATCCTTCAAAACCAAGCTGGCGTGAGAAACGCCAAAACACTTCGGGATACTATAGAGTTGAAACAGCCCCAGAGCTGACACCTTTTGTAATTTTTCAATTCCGCTAATATCTGCTGTTGTATCAGACGCTGAATGGGCAGCAAAAACGCTTTTCGAAAAAAGCTTGTTACAGCTGAATCTCTCAATAATGGCATCCGTTTCCCTGATCAGCTTTGCCAATTCTCTGGCTCCATCCATGTCTATGTGACCATATCGGTATGGATTATCACCAATCAAGGGTTTATTGTTATCCAGAACATCGACCAAAAAGGTACCTAACAGTCTCTCCTTTAATTCACCAAGGAACCCCAAGGGACCACCTCCCAGGTCAAGAGCTGCAGAAAAGAGGTACAGCGCCCCATTGATCTTTTCTTTTGGTTGCGCTGCCATATAAAAGCTCAAGGTTCCACCCGTAGATAATCCACCAATGGATATCTGGTCGGATTTGGATGCCGCGGTGTGTATTGCAAAACGAACATTAGCTTTCCACTCTTCCAATTTTACGTCTTCCATGCCTTGTGGCTCTTTAAGACCATGGCAATGAAGTAGAGGAATATATACATTGTAGCCAAGGTTCTTAAAGAAATGCTCTCCGATTGCACTCATGAAGTACGGCGAGTCGGAGAGCCCGTGAACAAGCACAATTGCTTTTTCAGTGGATTGAAGATGTTCCATGATTCTCGGATAACAGCCAGCACGAACTTTCTCTGGTGAAAAATAGCTGAATCGATCATAGTAGCCTGGCCACTCATGAGCGCGTGTTTCTTGAGTAAACTGAGTCATGTTTTGTCCTCGTTCATTGATTGATTCTATTTGTTATCTGCCGTGGATGAGTCACAAGCAGGTCAGGAAATATTACTTGCCAATCCACGTATTCGATTCCAGGGGTTTGTTATCAGGAGTGGAGCACCTTACAACGAGTGTGTAAGAGGCCGAGAAGAGTATTTAGACCATTGTCTCCTTGACTTTGCTCCCAAGAACAACCTGAAGTCTTATTAAAGGTCTCCCATCAAATTAGTAAGAGGCAGAGCCAAAGCAAACCATCTTTGACTCTTTTCTTGTCCCCCGGTTGGTCGTGCAGGACGGCAAAGGCAAGGGGAGAAAAAAATAATTGTCATTAAAAAAGAGTAAAACTCTATGCCAATGGCACAGGACTCCATTTGAGTCAGCCGAGCTGATAGTTTAGGTCGTAGATCTCGATCGCTCAACTCCTCCACAGTGGAAAAAAATCAGGTCCGAAAGGACGCCCACTCCGTTTTCATCCGGTGTGATTCAGCACCATCAGATTGAGTCGCCAGAACCTGTTTCCAGTCCTTTCTTTCAGAGGGAGACGGATCAAGTCTGCCGTTAGTTTTTTCCTAACCGCAGGATAGCTCTCGTTCTGACCATTTTAACGTCAACATATCGTCCTGACAAGATCAATAAACACATTCACTTAAAAGAAACTCTGTTTAGTGTTGCCGGTCTCATTGGAACTGTGCGGTGGTATTCCACTGCCGGTTTGCCAAAGGCCATGACATAGCCAAAGATATGATCAGCAGGAATTCCAAGTTTTTCAGAAAACTCTGGCATCAACTCGGTAAAGGCCAATCTTGCCAGACCATCCCAGACAGTGCCCAATTGCAAACTTTGAGCAAAAAGTTCAAAATACGAAAGGGCTATTATACAGTCCTGTTCCGGACAGGGACAATTTTTCGGTGCTGAGGTGATAAGCAGATGTGGCGCTCCCCGGAACAGGATATCAACCTCCTGTTCTTGCCACAGCTTGACGAACCCGGCAAAGAATTCCAGATGTTCAGGCAGGTGGTCGTCACGAACAAGCTCAGCTAGCCTTTTCATGACTGCAGTACGCAGTTTGTTCATGATTTTTTTGTCATCCACCACAGTAAACAGGACAGCCCTTGCATTGACCCCCGTCGGCGCCTGCCAGGATACTTGCAGAAGTCGCTCCATCACTGACGATTCAATATTTTCATCCTCATACTTTCGAACCGAACGCCTTCCTCGTATCAGGGTCTCCATTTGCTCGGCATCAGGAAATCTATTCTCCATATCGAGACAGTCGCCCGGATCAAATCCACATATGGATACCGCACCGGTGGGGCAAACAGTCAGGCAGTGCAGACACTTGATACACATGGATTCCCGGTCGACGACCACTGCAGGACTGTCCCCTACCATGGTCAGGATAAGATAGGGACAATCCGAAACACACGCCTCACAGCTGATACAACGCTCTTTATCTACTGAAAAACCAACTGAATTCATACCGGCTCCTTTGTAATAGCTCTTTTCAGGTTTATTCCCTGCCTGTCAGCACCTGTCCATTAATGACCAATTCTTTCTAACTCTTGGGATCTGCGCGCTCCTCGCCCTTCTCAAAATCTAATCCACTCAGGAAATCTTTGTCTCATGAGCAAGGTCAGAGGTCACAGGCTTTGCCGCATGAACACCCCCGATGCGACAACTCGAGGCAAATTTTCCCCATAACGGGAGCAAGGGAGTGTGACTTCAAAAAAAACCTCTCGCGGCAATCATTTTTGCTCCCCTGCTTCCTGACTTGCCCCTCTTGCTTCTGCTTTCGCAACTAGAGAAAAACAGATAACGGATCAAGATTCCTATCACTCCACCACAAGGTACTTGGCAGACCTTATCGCCTGGCAGATCGAAGTCCCTGGCGGTTCTGAAATTCTCAGTGAGGAATCGAATCATGAAAAAGGGTCTAGGTGGCGAAACCATTATCTGTGCTCACACGAACAGTTGACCCACCAGTTTCGGCGTCATTTTGATTAAAGAATAGGAACTGTCGATCCAGTTAATGGGCTGGGTGAATTGAACAACCTGCTTGCATGAGTTGTTATACCATATCCACTGGGTATAGGTTTCACTGGCCAAAGGGAGCGGACTGACAAGGCAAATAGCATGAGTGCAACAACCAACAGGATTGAAGGGTATGTACCCATTGCGCTGTATGCGCAAAGAACCGTCATTTTGATCTGAATCATAACGAAGAGAAGCCCTGGTACAGATCAAGCGTTTCTTCCCATCCCGGTTTTCAAGACCATACCCTGAGGATGCTGACGCAACAAAGTGCGGCATTGTACTGTTAACAAGGCATAGCGTCAGACCTCCAGAAGAGTTTGTTACTGCAGAAAAAATTGGCACCATGAACATTGTCCAGGAATTTATTTCCAGGTCAGCAACGGCAGGACGAACAATCGAAGTCATACAGAGAAACAATATCGAGCTGATAAAAAATTTACACCGTATCACATAAATCCTCATTTACTTCTGGATAAACACCTGCTCTCTGAGAAGCCAGCTGCCTATCAAACTCGCACTTCTTCTATTATAGCAAAAAACAAAACCTCTGAAAAGAAATCAAAGAAGCACTCCCCCATTCCCATCTGGTTTACTGTTAAATAAAACAGATTCACCCACCCGATTTATTTTTATCTCGCCATTCCTGACCACTCACACAGTTTCTCAAATGAAACACTACTACCGTGTGGCTCTTGATTGTTTATTATCTCTCCTTAATTTTTTTAGCACAACAGCGAAGCGATTGTAAAACAGGGACGGAACACCACCGATTTTACATTTACCTGAATCCGTGAGGCATCCCGGATTCCCCCTTAAAAATTCGAAACCGCGAAAAATTTACAGTACCGAACCTGCCAGAATTTATTCATTGCTGACGTATTGTTGACGAATTGGGACATCGTTCCCCTTGTTCTATGA